>NZ_JBISGY010000001.1:0-26316 GCF_045064095.1 Agrococcus sp. Ld7
CATGCGCTGGTACAACGAGGAGCGAATCTCCTCAACCAGAAAGGACCTGAGCCCGGTGGAACACCGGACTCAGGTCCTCACGGGCTAGGCTCCCGTCAAACCGGTCCAACTTTCGGGGACCAGTTCAGTGGCCGGGGGCTTTCTCTCTCGTGAGCGCTGCCGCGTCTCAGGACAGTCGTGGACCCGGGGGGAATCGAACCCCCGACCTTCTCATTGCGAACGAGACGCGCTACCAACTGCGCCACGGGCCCGGACTCCGAAATCGTACCCGACACATCCGAGTCCGGTGAAATCGGCATCGTGCACTCACTCCCGCGTACGGACGTCCGCGGTGAGGATGATCAGGAACTCGTGCGCATCGGTGAGCACGTTGAGGTAGCCGGAATCGACGCTCAGCACGTACCCCGTCACGGTGCCCTGCGCGGTGCCGATGCGCTCGTGCGGCACCCACGGCGTCGGCACCAGCGCGGCGAGCAGCAGCATCGCGGCGGCCGCGATGGCGGCGATCCGCGCGAGCACGGATGCGAGCGCGCGCCTCAGCCCGTTCTCGCGGGGAAGACGCCGCATGAGCACGATGAGCAGCATGCCGGCAGCCGCCGCGAGCGGCAGCCACCAGCTGCCGAAGCTCAGCACGAGCGCGATCGTCAGCACCGCGGCGAGCACGATGCACAGGCCGAGCGTCAGCCGGTGCCGCCTCGGTCCCCACAGCCAGGCCGCACTGAGCAGCGGCAGGAATCCGATCAGCAGCGCCTCGGTGACCACCGGGGTCGCCATGAGCGAGCCGACCAGGATCGCGACGCCGTCGCCGAGGCCCACGGTGGAGGTGACGAGGAAGGCGGTCTCCCACGCGTAGCCGGAGACGGCGAAGATGCGCAGCATGAGGAACGCGAACGCCCAGATGGCGGCGCTGAACGCCGTGCCCGACCAGTGCTGCGACGCGTCGCGCTTCGCCGGCTCGTCAGGGGTGCGAGGCGAGGCCATCGGGGCGCGCTTCCGCAGTGGTCACGAGGTCACCCGACGCGCCGCAGGAACGCCTCGTGCACGTCGACATCCCCGATCGCGTCATCGATCAGGCCCATCGACGCGAACGCCGACCTGCTCGCCTCCGGCTGCGGGGCGCGTGGGGCCACGCGGTGCTCGTCGGGCGACGTCTCGATCGGCGCATCGGCGCGCGTCACTTCGAGCGACTCGGCGACGGCCTTCGCGCGCCCCTGCTGCACCTGCACGATCGGCAGCGCGGGCTCGGTCGGATGCAGCCTGCGCTCCTGCTCGGTGAGCGAGACGGCCGCCTCGCCCTCGATGATCGCGTCGAAGCTCCGCTCGAGCTGCGTCACCCGGGCAATGGGGCCGGAGATCGCCCGGCGATCCTCGGCGAGCTGCTGCCGTGCGCGCGCGAGCAGGTCGTCGCTCGGATGGCGCGGCGGGGCGTAGTCCGCGGGGAGACGCTGCTCGGGCACCGACTGCGGCGTCCACTGCCGCGAGCGTCGCACCTCCTCGGTGCGCAGCGCGCTGCGGGCCACGATCTGCTCGGTCATGCGCGCCTCGCTCGCGACGGCCTCCGCGGCGACCTCGCGCGCCTCGGAGATGCCGGTCACGCGCGGCGCGGTCGCGACCGCGACCCTGCGCATCCGCGATGCCGACGTGTTGACGGCCACGAGCCCGACTACGCCGAGCACCGCCACCGCGGCGCCGGCCGCGAGCAGCAGCTGCAGCCCGGGCACGAGTGCCCCGGCCGTCATGGCGACGGCACCGAGCACGACGAGCGCGAAGCACGCAAGGCGCGTGCGGCGCAGGCGCTGCGAGCGCGACACGGTGGACTTCACGGCGGCGCGCACCTCGCGCTCCACCGCCTTGATCTGCTCGTCGAGCTCGCGGGCTCGGGCGACCGCCTTCGCGTGCTCCATCGCCTGCTTCAGGCGAGCCTCCTTGGCGACCGCCTTCTGCTGCACGGCGATCGTGCGCGCATCCGCCTCGAGCTGCACCTCGTCGGGCGCCTCGGCCGACTCGGCCATGATGCGGAGGGTCTGCTGCAGCCGGATCGCGTTGCGCTCGGTGGCCAGGTACTCGCGCTTGCGGGTCCAGACCGGCACCAGGTAGGCGACCCAGAGCACGACGGCGACGATGAGGACGAGTGACGTCCCGAGACCTGCGAACTCTGGCATGGTCTGCACGGTAGCGGCGGCGAACGCCCGAGCAGCGCAGGCGATGCGGCGGTTCGTTCACCCTCAGGTGGAAGTCGCGCCCCGAGGGTCGCCGCCGACCTGCATGGGGTACACGGCGCGGTCGAACGGCGGCACCTGCCCGGCGAGGAACCGATCGAGCACCCGACCGGGCAGCTCGTCGCGCACGAGCGCGAAGCAGAGGTGGTCGCGCCAGTCGCCGTCGATGTGGATGTAGCGGCGGCGGCAGCCCTCGTAGCGGAAGCCGAGCTTCTCGACCACGCGCAGGCTCGCCACGTTCTCGGGCCGGATGCAGATCTCGACCCGGTGCAGCCCCATGGCGAGCATCAGGTGGTCGGTCGCGAGCGCGACCGCGGTCGTCGTCGCTCCCCTGCCGGCGAACCGGCGGGCGATCCAGTAGCCGAGCGTGCACGAGGCGAGTGCGCCGCCGGTGATGTTGGCGACGTTGAGCTGCCCCGCGAACTCACCGTCGACCTCGATCGCGAACGAGAGCGCGGTGCCCTGACGGTCGGCCTCGAGCAGCGAGCGAATGGACGATCGGGTGTCGAAGCGGCCGGTCGGCTGCGTGCCGGGCAGCGTCGCCTCCCAGCGCTCGAGCCAGGGACGGTTCTGCAGCAGCTCGGATTCCAGCACCTTGGCGTCCCGGGGTCGGATGCCGCGCAGGGTGACGTCGCCGTGGGTGAGCCGGGGCGCGGTGTCGAACACAGATCGAGACTAGCCGCGCCCGCTGGGGCCGAGCACATCGCGCCGACCCGAGCCGAATCGTGCATCGTCCGCGCCGACCCGCTAGATTCCGGCTGTGACTGAGGACGAAACCGCCATCGAAGATGCCAAGCGCGCGCTGCGGCGCGAGCTGCGCACGCTGCGCGCCGAGCGGGGCGCCGCCTGGGCCGAAGCGCAGGCGGCCGCCATCGCGGCGCACCTGCAGGAGCTCGTGATCGCGCACGGCGCGCGCACGATCTCCGCCTACCTGTCGACGCCCGACGAGCCCGACACGCGCCGGTTCCTCGCCTGGGCGGGCGCGCAGGGCATCCGGGTGCTGCTGCCCGTCATCCGCGAGGACGGGCTGCTCGACTGGGCCGAGCACGACGGCACCGAGACGATCGAGGCGACGCTGGGCATGCCGCAGCCCGACAGCGACGCCCTGCCGCCGACCGCGCTCGACGAGGTCGACCTGATGCTGATCCCGGCGACGGCGGTCGGTCGGGACGGCTCCCGCTTGGGCGGTGGGCGCGGATTCTTCGACAAGACCATCGCAGCCATGGCAGAATGTCCTCCGGTCTATGCCGTGGTGCACGACGACGAGCTCTTCGACAGCGTTCCCTCCGCCGGCTACGACCAGCCCGTCGACGGTGTGGTCACCCCGTCCGGGATCACCCGCCTCACCACCAGGAGCTGAAGCCATGCCCGTCTATGCCTATGCCTGCACCGCGTGCGGTCATGCCTTCGACGCGCGGCAGGACTTCTCGGATGCTGCGCTCACGACCTGCGAGGCATGCGGCGGTGTGCTGCGCAAGCAGTACGGCTCCATCGGCGTGAGCTTCAACGGCCCCGGCTTCTACCGCACCGACTCGCGTGCGGCGGCAGGCGCCGGCGCCCAGAAGGCCGAGGCGTCCGCGCCGAAGCAGGCCGAGGCAGCGTCGAAGCCTGCCGGCGCGGCCAAGCCCACGGCATCCTCTTCCGCCGCGTCCAGCGGCGGTTCCGGTTCGGCCACCTGACCGAACTGTCTCTCTCACCACACCACACACAAGGAGAAGCCCATGGAGGGATTCAAGAAGTTCCTGATGCAGGGCAACGTCGTCGAGCTCGCAGTCGCCGTCGTTGTCGGCACCGCCTTCACGGCCATCATCGGCGCCTTCACCGAAGCGATCATCAACCCGCTGCTCGCCGAGGCGTTCAACGCCGATGAGCTGGCCAGCGCCGAGGTCGGCATCTTCAAGATCGGCCTGCTGATCGCGGCGATCATCAACTTCATCATCATCGCGGCGGTGGTGTACTTCGTGCTCGTGCTGCCGATGGCGAAGATGAAGGAGCGCCACGACCTCCGCAAGGGCATCTCGCCCGAGGAGCCGGCGGAGACGGACGTCGACATCCTGCACGACATCCGCGATCTGCTGCGCGCGCAGAGCGGTCCCGCGCAGCGGCTCTGACGTTCCGCACGACGCAGCACTGCCGAGACGGGCGGTCCCAGCTGGGGCCGCCCGTCGTCGCGTGTCAGCCCCAGTGCGGGGGCACGTCGCCCTGCAGGCGCGCGTCGTTCTCGCTGGACTCCCCCCGCTCGAGGGCCGGCTCGCCGGTGTAGCCGGGTGGTGGCTCGGTCGAGACGCGCCGCCCGCGCCTGCGGATCACGAGCGGCGCAGCCTGCCCGTCGGCCTGCAGCCCGTCATCGGCGCTGCCCGCACCCTCCACGGGCTCTGGAGCCGAGGACTCGTCGCTCACGGCGTCGACGCATCCGCCCCGACGAGCTCGGCGATGCGGTCGGCCACGCCCTCCGGGTCGGTGAACAGCTCGAACGCGTGCACGCGCATGGTGTGCCAGCCGAAGCGGCGCAGCACCTCTGGGCGCAGTCGCAGCGCCTCGCGCAGCGTGCGGTCGCCGTCGTCGTGGTCGGCCTCGATCGCGGCGCAGATGCCGCCGTTGGCGACCACGAGCGGCAGCTGTCCGTCGTAGGAGACGTCGGCGCGCAGCCCCCTGCGGCGCAGGCGCGTCGCTAGGTCGATCATGAGCGGATCGCCACCGTGGTACGACTGCGGGCGGTCGCCCGCGATCGCGTCGAGCAGGATCTCGCGCAGCTGCGCTGCGCCGTGCTCGAGCTTCTCGGGGTCGAGCTCTGCGGGGTCGAACGCGGTGACGATCTGCAGCGACTTGCGCGCGCGGGTCATCGCGACCGCCAGCAGGCGCTCGCCGCCCGTCTGGTTCAGCGTGCCGAAATCGACGTTCTTGCCGTGCCGGGTGTGGCCGTAGCCGACCGAGAAGATGACGCGGTCGCGGCTGAGCGCACTGGCGTGCGTCACATCCACGATCACGAACGGCTCCTCGCGCTCGGCGACCACGAAGTCGGTGAGCGTCGAGCTGTGCGCGAGCGCGGCCATCACGGCCTGCTGCACGCGCACCTCGTGCTTCTCGTTGGCGGTGACGACCATGAGCGAGTCGTTCGGGCGCTGCCTGGCGTGCTGCGTGACCAGCTGCACGACGCGCTCGACCTCCGCGTCGGGACTCTCGACCGTGGCCGCGCCCTGCTCTGGCAGGCCGTAGGCGTCCTGCACGATCTGCGCGGTGAGCGACGCGTGGCCGAGGTAGGCGCCCGCCCACGGCAGCGCCTCGATGCGGCCCTCGTAGAAGCGGTCGTTGACCGCGGTGACGAGGTCGGCACCGCCCGTGCGGTACGAACGGGTGAGGTGCAGCGTGGGCAGCACCGCGCCCAACCGCGACAGCGCCGATTCGGCATGCAGCTCATCGGGGGTGGACAGCTCTGCGCTGGGCCGCACGCCGAGCGTCGAGATGCCGACGTCGAAGGGCGCGGGCGTCTGCGTCACGGAGTCGCCCACCGCGATCACCTGGCGCGCACGGCTGATGGCGCCGGCCGCCTCCGCGATCGTGATCGCACCGGCGTCGGCGATCACCACGGTGTCGAACGGGATGCGCTTGGGCACCCGGTGCAGGTCGTAGGGCGAGGCGAGCCACACCGGCGCGACCGCGCGCGTCAGGTGCGGGGCGACACGCTGCAGCTCGTCGGCGTCGACCGGGCCGGCCTGGATGAGCGCGCGCAGCGCATCCGCCTCGTTGGCGTGGTCGTCGATCGCGAGCCGCCACTGCTGGGCGATCTGATGCGCGAGCCTGGCGCTCGACGCATCCACGTGCGCCTCGTCGACGAGCGCGAAATCCTGCTCGAGCCTGCGCAGCACGTCGGTGTTGCCGCGCAGCAGCGCCCGCTCCTTCGCAAGCATCGTCTGCAGCGCCGACTGCCACCAGGCGAGGTCGAGCTCGTGCTCGACCTGGTCGTCGCTCACGTGCCGGTCGGCGAGGTCGGTGAGCAGCTCGTCGAGGCCGAGCCGCTCGATCGAGGCGAGCAGCTGGGCGCGCTCCTGGATGTTCTGCAGCGCGTCGCTGGGTGCGGCGAGCTCGGCGATCCGGTCGGTGAGCTCGGCGAAGGGCAGATCGACGCTCTTCGTCTCGGGGCTGAGCGCCGCATCGAGGCGGTCGAGGCGCTGCACGATGCCGCGCAGGCGCACGTCGAGCGCCGCGAGGCCCGCGGGCACCGAGGGGATGGAGCCGTCCGGCGCGAACTTCGCCCACAGCCGGCGCTGCTGCTGCGCGGCGATCAGCACATCGTGCAGGTCGGGCACGCTCGCGCCGGGCCGCACGTGCTCCTCGGCGAGCTTCCGCAGGCGCCGCCGCTGCATGCTGCCGAGCGACTGGATCGCCTCCCTGCGCGGACCCGTCGCCGTGATGAGCTCGCCCAGCGGGCGGTCGTACACCGACGGCGTCATGTCGTCGAGCGTCGCCCGCACGTCGGTGAGCAGCGCCACCTGGATCTCGAGCTCGGTGAGTGTTGCCGCCGGCCGCAGCTTCGTCTCGCCGATGACGGCGCGAGCCTCCTTCTGCAGCGTGAGCAGGTCGCCTCCGGCGAGCGCCTGCGCATCCTCGAACGCGGCGGATGCGTCGGCCGAGGTCGCGAACGAGGCACCGAACCAGGGCGTGTCGCTCGGCCCGTACTTGAACTGCCCGAGGTCGGCGGCCTTGCGCACGGTCGCCGCGACGCGCGGGCGGTCGGTCGCGAGCTGCCGCGTGGCCGTCGCGCTCAGTCGAGCGCGCGTCGACGGCGCCACCGGCAGCATGGCCAGCCGCGAGAGCTCCTTGAGCGCGTCGAGCACCGAGACGTGCAGCTCGGGGTCGACCCGCTGGAGCGCGACGCGGTAGTCGAGCAGCACCTTGCGCAGCCGCAGCATGGCCTCGTCGATCTCGTTGGTCTCCGGTCGCTGCGAGCCCTCGATCCGCCGGATCGCCGCGATCAGGTCGCGCCGCAGCGTCGCCTCCGACACGGCGAGGCCCGCGAGCTTGCTGGCGGCGAGGCGGTCGGCGACGTCGCGCAGCGTCGCACGACGAGGGCTGACGACGAGTACGCGCTTGTCGTCGCCCACGAGCGCGGCGACCGCGTTCACGACGGTCTGCGTGAGGCCGGTGCCAGGCAGCGCCTCGACGACGAGCGAGTTGCCGGCAGCCACCTCTGCGATGACCGCATCCTGCTCGGCGTCGGCGTCGAGCACCAGCCGATCGATCTCCGGGTCGCGCCGGTCCTGCGGCGTCTCATCGATGCCGGCGCGGCCCTCGCGCACGCGCCACGCGGCCTGCTCGTCGCCGCGCACGGCGTCGAGCACGTCGTGCTGCTGCTGCTGCAGATCTGCGGCCATCGGCTCGCCGACGTCGGCGTAGGTGGAGGCGAGCAGCCGCGCCTCGACGGCGAAGCCGGGCACGTGGGCGGCCGCCTGCCGCAGCGCGTCGAGCACCGCGTTGGGCGTGAACGTGCCCTTGCCGGAGCCGAGCTGCGAGAGCTGGCGCTCGTCGACGCGCACGCCGTGGTGGGCGCGCAGGATGCTCGCGAGCCGCGGGTTGACGAAGGGACGGCCGAGCAGCTGCAGCTCGTAGTCGCGGCCGCGGCGGCGCACCACGAGCGGTCGCAGCAGCACCGGGCCGTAGACCTCGCCGTCGCCGTGCGGGAAGCGCGCCATGCCGATGCCGAGGTGCACGGCGTCGATCGATCTGGCGGCGGCCAGCTCGACGCCCTTGGAGGCGATCGCGGCGGCGGCTGAGCGCGCAGCGCGCAGCGCGAGGTCATCGCGGATCAGGCTCGAGAGCGCCGTCGGGCGCCCGGTGATGAACTGCGCGAGGCCGCCGGGGTGGGTGGTGGAGAGCTCGATGCGGGTGGCGGTGGTGTCGATGAAGTCCGTGAGCGGGCTGCGACCGCCGACGCGGCGCAGCGCGTGCGCCCACGCGTCCCACTCGCCCTCGCGCCGCACGGCATCCGTCTCCTGCACGGCGTAGGTGTCTGCGCCGGACGTGGCCGGCTGGGCACGGGCAGCCGCCTCCGGCTCGCGCGCGTCGCCGTCCCCGGGGATCGGCGTCACTCCGTCGCCCTGGATCTCGGTCTCGTCATCACGCACACCGTGAGGATAGTCACGCGCTCGCGAGTAGCGGGCGTGCCGCCCCGCGAACACGCGAAATCCCGGTTGCGGCGACCCGGTCGGCCAGCGCGACCGCTCTTCCGGGAGCGACAGGAAGACGCTATAACTGGGGCTATCGACGGGAGGGGCCGGTATGCGCGGCAGAGAGCCCTTCGACGTGGCTGCATCCACCGCCACCGCAGAAGCGCTTGCCGGCAGGATTCCCGACGAGGCGGTGCCGGCAGCACTCGCAGTGAATCAGGCGCATGCCGATGCCCAGAATCAGACGCTCGGCAACGTCCGCACCCGGGCTGCGACCGTGCTGTCGTCAGCAGCGGTGGTCGTGACCTTCGCGACCAGTGTCGGCCTGCTCCGAAACTCCGCCTCTGGCGACGGTGTCACGCTGCACCCCGGCATCGCTGTCGCGCTGCTGCTGATCGTCGTGGCGATCGGCGCGCTGACGGTCTTCACGCAGCTGCCGCGCACCTGGTCGTTCAATTCCGGCTCCGATGTCTTCGGCACAGAGTCGAGCCTCTTGCAGATCCAGCGGGCCGCGTTCATCCTGCTGGAGGTCGCCATCGCGCGCAACGACCGCCAACTCGGGAAGGTGCTCTCCGCCTACCGCTGGAGCACTGCCCTGCTCGGTCTCGAGGCTGCGCTCGTCGTCATCGGACTGATCGTGTCGTGATCGAAGCAATGGAGGCACCGAATGGAAATCAACGATAGGCAGGGCGCTGACCGGCAGGGTGGCGCGAAGGAGAGCGAAGACGCGACGAGCCGCGAGGCGCCGAGCGATCTGCCCCACGACGGCACAGGAAAGAACTGACGCGGCGGCAGCGCTGACTGCGTGGTCGCCGCGATCCGCTAGTACCAGGCGTCGCCGGTGCGGCGGGTGTAGACGGCCCGCAGCCAGCGGCCGGCCTTCTGCCACAGCGCGTAGCGACCGCTCAGCGGCAGCTCGAAGGTGGGCATGTACTTCACGGGCTGCTGCGCCCACGCGGTCTTGAACGTGTAGAGGCCGCGGATGTCGCTCGTCTCCCACTCGGCCGGGTCGGGGATGTTCGCGAGCTCGTACAGCGTGACGCCCTGCGCGTGCAGGTCCTGCATGATCTTCCACTGCATGAGATAGGGCGCGAAGATCTTCGCGTTCTCGCGGATCGAGCCCGCGTCCTTGTACCAGGCGGTCTCGCCGAAGCGCATCACGAACGCCATCGACTGCACCTCGCCCTCGTACTGCGCGACGTAGAAGTGCCCCTGCCCGACGGTCTTGTAGACATCCCAGATGCGCTGGAAGTAGTCCGCGTGGCGGAAGTAGCCGCCGGAGCGCGTCTTCGTCTCGCCGATCAGGCGGTGCATCTCCGCCTCGTTCTCGGGCGTCATCTCGGTCTTCGTCACCGTCACGCCGAACTTGTTCTCGGCGGCGCGGTACGAGTTGCGGGCGCGCTTCTTGAAGCGGGCCGCGACCTCGTCGAGCGTGCCGGTCAGGTCGACCGCGACCGCGTGCTGGTACTGACTGGATGCAGCCGGCACCCAGCCGTTGCGCTCGAACGCGGCGATCAGCTCCGGGTCCTCCGCCTGGAAGGTCTCCATCTTCAGACCGAACCAGCGCTTCGGGTAGGCCTTCGCACGCGCGGTGATGGCATCGACGGCGGCGGCGTCGATGCCGGAGACGCGCGGCAGGAAGAGGATGCGGCCCGCGAGCGGCGCGCTGCGCTCGAAGAGCTGGATCGGCAGCTCGCGCACCGCGCCGTCAGCGGTCGGAACGGTGACCACGTCGCGCAGCGCCTTCCAGGGGCTGTGCTGTCGGGTCCTCGACCACGCATCCGACTGCATGTAGTGAGCGCGAGGCTGACCCTCCAGCACCTGGGCATCCCATGCGGCGCCGTCGGTCGCCTTCGCGGACTTCGGCTCACTGGCGGCGGAGATGCTCATGCGCTCGCTCTCTGCATCGATGCGGTCGGGTGGTGCGGCGCCGATGGCACCACCCCCGATGGTACCGGCGCGCCCGCTGCAGGCCCGCGCGACGCTCCCCGCGCCGAGCGCTGCGATGCCGAACCGTGCGGTGCCGCACCGTTGCAGCCGGGTCAGTGCGCCGAGGGCTTCGTCTTCTTGCCGTCGAGCCACAGCAGGTCGGTCTCGTCGCGGTGCACGCCCGCCGAGCCCACGTGCTTGGCGTCGATCCGCGGCCCGTGCTTGATGACGTGCACGAGCGCCATGCCGTGGCCGCGCCCCAGCCCGTAGTCGGCGTGCAGCCAGGCGAGGATGTCTCCCGCCTTCACGCGCTCACCGTCGAGACCGCGCTCCTTCGCCTGTGCGATGAGCTCGCGAGGCGTGTGGCCGGTCTTGTCCTCGATCGCGTCGAGGTAGGCCTGGAATGACATAGCGCGAGACTACGCGCACAGGTGCCCCTGGAGGTGTCCGGGTTCACGACATAGGTCTCACTTGATAGGTCGCTCATGAGTCGCGACATAGGTCACAGTCGCTGGCATGTCTCGCGCTCGGGTGGCCGTGTTGAAGATCGTCTCGAAGCAGCTGTCCCAACGACATCCAGCCCAACCGCAGCTACTGGCGGAACACGCAGAAAGCCCCCGGCCGATGGCCAGGGGCTCCCAACTCGTGACCTATGTCGCGACTCAGGTGAGACCTATGTCGCGACTCATCACACAGGTGCCCCTGGAGGGATTCGAACCCCCAACCAGCTCCTTAGGACGGAGATGCTCTTCCATTGAGCTACAGAGGCAGGGCCCGATGATTCTAGCGCGGGCCGGATGTGCGAAGCGCCCGCCCCCCGGGAAGGAGGACGGGCGCTGCGCACGAAGCTCAGATCACGTGATGTCGATGAACACCGGGGCCGAGCCGCCGATGTTGACGCCTGCGACCACCGTGTTGTAGCCGCTCCAGCCGCCGTGCACCGCACGGCCACCGCCGATGTAGATGCCGATGTGCGCGCGCCCCACGCCACCGTCGGCGTAGTAGATGACGTCACCGGGCGAGGCGGCTGACATCGGGATGGTCGGGCCGAGGTTGAACAGCGAGCCCATGCCCGAGTACGGCAGTCCGGCCGCGGCGATCGAGCGGCGGACGAGCGCGACGCAGTCCTGCGAGACGCCGACCTGGCCGAGCGCGGCGTTCGCGATCACACTGCCGGACGCACCAGCGGATGCCGCGGCGGGAGCGGGCGCAGCGGCAGCGGAGGACGAGGACGAGGACGAGCCGGAGTTCGACGAACCGCTGGTGGCGCCGCTGGTGCGCGCATTCGCGGCAGCAGCCTCCTCAGCCTGCTCGGCCTGGGCCGCTGCCTGCGCCTGGCGCTCTGCCTCGGCGGCGGCCTCCAGCTCAGCGAGGATCTGCTCGAGCTCCTCGGGCGTGGTTGCCTGCACGTCGAGGCGGTCCGTGCCCAGTCCGCTCTCGCCCGCCGTCACGACGCCGGAGACCTGCTGCGCGTCGCGAGCGACGAGCGCCGACAGCGACTCCTGCGATGCTCCGTCGTTCGTGGTGGCGAACGCGGGCAGTGCCAGCGGGGTCGCGAAGGCGGCCGCGACGGCGATGACGCCGACCCGACGGGCGTTCCGCACGACGGAAGCGCGGCTGAACCGCTTCGCGCCGGACTCGATGCCGGTCATCTCGGTGGAATTCGTCACAGGTGCTGCTCCAAAACTGTTGATGCGTCGATGCGCCGCCGGGCGGCACAGAGACTCACGTTACCAAATCGTT
This sequence comes from Agrococcus sp. Ld7, assembly GCF_045064095.1. Lineage (NCBI taxonomy): Bacteria > Bacillati > Actinomycetota > Actinomycetes > Micrococcales > Microbacteriaceae > Agrococcus > Agrococcus sp. Ld7. The sequence continues at coordinate 12,056 of NZ_JBISGY010000001.1, forward strand.
ATGCGTTTGTCACCCGGCTCGCAGGATCAGCCGAAACGGCGGACATCCGGCGTGCCGAAGGCGGCCACCATGGCTGCGTAGTTCGAGTACTTGACGGGCTTGCCGCTGGTCGCGGCGTGGATGATCTGGCCGTTGCCCGCGTAGATCGCGACGTGGCCGTTCCAGACCAGCAGATCACCGGCCGCGACCTGCGAGGCGGGCACGCCCGTGCCGACGCCGCGCTGTGCGCCGGAGGAGTGCGGCACGTAGTAGCCCGCCTGGCCGTAGACCCAAGCCGTGAAGCCGGAGCAGTCGAAGCCGGTCGCCGGGCTCGAGCCGCCCCAGACGTAGGGGGCACCGAGCTGCGACTGGGCGATGCCCACGATGCCGCTGTTCGCGGGGATGCTCACAGCGGCGGGTGCCGCCGCTGCGGCGGACGTGGTGGATGCGTCGGTGTCGGCGCTCGCGCTCGTCGCCTCGCTGTTGGCGGCGGCGGCCTCACGAGCCGCTGCGAGCTCGGCCTGACGCGCCTCCTCCGCCTCCTGAGCGGCGGTGCGGAGCGCCTCGAGCTCTGCGGCCGTGGTGCCGGAGATGCCGTCGCGCGCGATCGTCTCGATGCGAGCGTCGCCCGCGACCGAGACGGTCTGCGAGTTCTCTGCGACAACGCTCGCGAGCTCGACGTCGCTGAACTGGGGGCTCTGCGGCGAGAACGCAGCCGCTGGCAGCGAGAGCGCACCGATGAAGGCGGCTGCGATGCTGACGACGCCGACGCTCTTCGCGCCTCGACGCAGGGATGCGGAGGCAGAGCGAGCGGGCTGGTGCGCGACCTCGACGGCCGTGGTGTGGTGCTTCAACGTGCGTTTCCCCCGGGACATTCCTTCAGGTCCCCACACCTCGATGTGCGGGGCTGACCCGGCGACACTACCCGACCGTTACCAATTCGTCACAATCCCACCCACCCCTCCGGCGAGCCTGCACGTGGGCTGGACGGCTCCTGAACGCACCGCGTCGCGCGCGCTCAGCGGGCCAGGTAGACGTGCTGCGCGAGCTCGACCGGCAGGTCGATCGCGGTGCCGCCGACGACGCTGAGGCGGATGCGGCCTCCCGCCTCGCTCACCTCCACGGTCGCGCCGGGCAGCACACCGGCCGCCTGCAGCTCCGCCAGCCCCTCGGTGTCGGACTGGATCGGCTCGCCGAGCCGGCGCACGACACGCGACCCGCGCGCATCCGTGGCCGGTTCGACGCCGTCGAGGAATGCGGCGGCCGGGGTGAGCCCCAGCTCCTCGAGCCCCGGGATGGGTGTGCCGTACGGCGACTCGCTCGGATTGCCGAGCAGCGCGACCAGGCGCCGCTCGACCTGCTCGCTCATCACGTGCTCCCACCGGCAGGCCTCATCGTGCACGAGGCTCCAGTCGAGTCCGATGACATCGGCGAGCAGCCGCTCGGCCAGACGGTGCTTGCGCAGCACCCGGGTCGCGAGCGCGCGGCCCTGCTCGGTCAGCTCGAGGTGGCGATCGGCGCCGACCACCACGAGGCCGTCGCGCTCCATGCGGGCCACCGTCTGCGAGACGGTCGGGCCCGAGTGATTCAGCCGCTCCGAGATTCGGGCGCGCAGCGGCGTGATGCCCTCCTCCTCGAGGTCGAGGATCGTGCGGAGGTACATCTCGGTCGTATCGACGAGATCGGTCATCCGCACCCCCTTCGCACCCTGCGCATCCCTGTGACCGTCGCTCAGCCGCGTCACGTGGGCTCCACCTTATTGCGCCGCGCGCTCGTAGGATCGTCCTGTGAGCGACATCGTCATCCCCCGCGACCTGCTTCCCGTCGACGGCCGGTTCGGCTGCGGCCCCTCGAAGGTGCGGCCCGAGCAGGTCTCGCGCCTGCAGTCCAGCATGGAGCTGCTCGGCACCAGCCACCGGCAGGCGCCGGTGAAGTCGCTCGTGCGCTCGGTGCGGGAGGGCCTCAGCGAGCTCTTCGCCCTGCCCGACGGCTACGAGGTGCTGCTCGGCAACGGCGGATCGACCGCGTTCTGGGACGCCGCAGCGTTCGGGCTCATCGAGCGCCGGTCGCACCACCTGACCTTTGGCGAGTTCGGGGCGAAGTTCGGCAAGGCCGCCGCTGCGCCATGGCTCGAGACCCCCAGCATCGCGAGCGCCGAGCCCGGGTCGCGCCCCGAGCTCTCCCCTGTCGACGGGGTCGACGTCGTCGCCTACCCGCACAACGAGACCTCCACCGGCGTCTTCCACCCGGTCGTGCGCGGCCAGGAGGGCGCGCTGACGGTCGTGGATGCGACCAGTGCGGCCGGCGGCCTCGCGGTCGACGTCGCGCAGAGCGACGTCTACTACTTCGCACCGCAGAAGAACTTCGCCTCCGACGGCGGGCTGTGGCTGGCGCTCGCATCGCCCGCGGCGATCGAGCGCATCGAGCGCATCGCGGCCTCCGACCGCTACATCCCCGACTTCCTCTCACTGCAGCAGGCGGTGACGAACTCGCGGCTCGATCAGACGCTCAACACGCCCGCGCTGTCGACGCTGCTGCTGCTCGACGAGCAGATCCGGTGGATGCTCGCGGGCGGCGGCCTGGAGGCGATGGCGGCGCGCACGGCGGAGTCCTCATCGACGCTCTACGCCTGGGCCGAGGCTCGCACCGAGGCGACGCCCTTCGTGAGCAACCCCGAGCACCGGTCGAACGTGGTCGTCACGATCGACTTCGACGACTCGGTCGACGCGGCGGCGCTCGCGAAGGCGCTGCGAGCGAACGGCGTGGTCGACACCGAGCCGTACCGCAAGCTGGGCCGCAACCAGCTGCGGGTCGCGACCTTCGCGGCGATCGAGCCTGACGACGTCGTGCAGCTCACGCGCTGCCTCGACTTCCTGCTCGACGCACGCTGAGCGCCTGCGCGGCTACAGCGTGGAGCGGAACGTCGCTGCCGCTGGGCTCTCGTCGGGGAGGTCATCCCGTCGGACGGCCTTCACGGTGCCGCCGCCGCGCAGCACGCGCACCGCGAGCTCGTCGAGCAGCCCGTAGGTCGTCGGTCCCGGCTGGTCGGCGAATGTGACCGCGCCCCACTCGTCGATCGAGCCCTCATCGGTGGATTCGAGGTCGAACAGCAGCGTGTCGACCAGACCGCTGACGGCTGCTCGTGCGATCTCGCTCAGCTGCGAGCTGGCGCGGCCGTCGGCCCGCAGGGTGCCGAACCGCTCGCGCCACGCTGCCAGCTCATCGTCGCGGTGCTGCTCGAGCACCTCTCGTGCTCGCGACTCCAGCTCCTGGGTCGACAGCGACGACGGGTTCGCGTCGATGCCGTGCTCGAGGAGACCGCGATAGGTGTTCACCTCGCGGTACGCGGGCTCAAGATCCTGCGCGGCGCAGAGCACGAGCGGCAACCCCGAGTCGCCGATCACGGCGAGCACGGCATCCTGCACCGCAGACGCATAGGAGCGCTGCTCGACCTTCGGCCCCAGAGCGCCCTGCGCGCGAACGCGGTCGAAGCGGCCGCCCGTCGTGGTCGTCTCCAGATTCTCGCCCACATCGGCGGGCAGTGACTCGAGCTCGATCTCCTCGCTCGACGCATCCGGGCCGAGGAACACCAGACGCACCGTGCCCTCGGTGATGCCGAGCACATACCCCGTGTGGCCGAAGGTGGTCGCACGCAGGAGCGGCCCGATGTCGAAGCGGTCGCCCACGGCAGTATGGGTGGGCAGCTCGTTCATCAGTCGGAAGCTGCGCACGAAGCCCGGCGCGAGGAAGACGGCGATGCTGCGCGCCTGCGTCGCCCACAGGTCGCGGTCCTGCTCGAGCGCCTGCACGGATTCTGCGATCGCGTGCTGTTCCTGCCGGTCGGCTCCGGCCTCGCGCAGCTCGCCCATTGCGCTGTTCGCAGCGGAGCGCAGGGCGAGTCGCGCAGCCTCACTGTCGAGCGAGAACGGCTGGCGCTCCGAGCCGGTGCCGGGACCGGTACCGGATGCCACGTACAGCGCGACGCTGCTCGCCGCCCGATGCTCAGACAATGGAAAGATATCGTCCAGAGAGAGAATATCAATAGTCATATCTCTATTGTACTCTTGAGTTTATCGATAAGCAAGCAATTTCCGCTTTGCATTCCGCAGCAATTCGGCGGAATGGCATTCGCGCCGCTCGAACGCGGTGCGAGGGAGGAGGAACTCAGCTGCGGCTGTCGTCCTCGTCGTCCTCGATGTCTTCGTCGTCGTCGTCCTCGATGAAGTCGTCATCGAAGTCGTCCTCGAGATCCGACTCGAGATCGGATTCCAGCTCCGGGTCGAGCTCCGTATCGTCGGCCTCGTCGTCGGCATCCTTGGCCGCGAGGTAGTCGGCGAGTCGATCGGTCCAGGGCACCCACGCGGGGGCGAGCAGCGAGGTCTCGCCGGGCAGCAGCGCCACCTCGAGGACGCTCGGGCCACCCTCGACGCCGCGCGAGAGCAGCACCGTCCAGGACCAGTCCGGGTAGCCGGCCAGCAGCGACGCGTGGCGGATGGCGACCACCTGCGCCTGGCCGTGCGCGCCTCCCTCTGCGAGTGCGTCCTGCACCTCGCCGACAGCACCGGCGGGGGCGATCTCATCGAGCGCAGCGAGTGCCAGCTCGAGCTCGCGCATCGTGGGCGTCGTCGCCTCGGGGGCCGGCTGCTCGGCGTGCGCTGCTGCCCGGTCGAGCGGCTCCTGGGTGGACGACTGCCCGCCGTGCGCTGCGTGGTCGAGCGGCTGCCGGGTCGACGGCTGCTCGCCGCTCGACTCGGCCAGCTCTGCCTCGCCGGCCTCCGGCTCGGGGATGCGGTGCTCGTGCACGACCGCCTCCTGCGGCTCGGCCGACTCGGACTCAGGCGTCGAGGTCATCGGCGACCCTTCGCAGCATCTGGGCGACGGTCGATCCGTGCGCGGCGCTGGGATAGCGACCGCGACGCAGGTCGTTGCCGATCGTGTCGAGCAGCCGCACGAGATCCTCGACGATGATCGCCATGTCCTCGGTGTCGCGACGCGAGGCCTTGACGGCGGTCGGGCCGATGACCCGCACCGAGAGCGCCTGCGGTCCCCTGCGCCCCTCGGCGACGCCGTAGTCGACCTTGGCACCGGGCTTGATGTGCACGCCCTCCGGTACCGCTGAGGCGTGCAGGAAGACCTCGCCACCGTCGTCGCCGGCGATGAAGCCGAACCCCTTGGCCTCGTCGAAGAACTTCACCCTGCCGGTCGGCATGGCACCCTCCCGCTGCGATCCATGCGCGGCAACCTGCCGCTCGCACCAGGGTAGTGGGGTCCACCTGAGCCGTTTGCCGCGATAACCTGGTCGGATGCCGAAGGCCAGCAACAACCCGACGCAGCGCCCGAGGCAGCGCCCGTCGCAGCTTGCCCCTGAGCCTCGCCCCGGCCGCGATCGGCTCGAGCGCGTGCTGGCCATCCTCGTGATCGTCTTCGGCGCCATCGCGCTCGTGGGCTTCGCCGCCACCATGCTGCACGTGGCGCTCCGGGACAGCATCCAATTCTTCGCCGGCGTCGCCTGGCAGTACGCCTACTGGCTGCCGCTCGTCGCGCTGCCCCTGATGATCCTCTGCGTCGTGGCCCTGGTGATCTCGAACGCCAGCGGCAAGGCGCGCAGGCGCTGATGCTGGTCGTCGAGCTCGCCGCTCGCATCCAGGCGATGACGGATGATGCGCTCCACACGCTCGTCGTGGAGCGCCAGGCGCCGCTGCAGCTCGCTTCCACGTTCGACCTCGCCGAGCACCTGATGCAGGATGCCTCGATCGAGCAGGCGCTCGCGTGGCGCACCGCGGCCGAGCTCGCGATGCTCCGCGAGGGCGGATCCACGCCTCGGCTCGATGCGCTGCTGCTGGGCGTCGACGGCGCCGCGCTGCCTCGCGTGCGCGAGCTGGCGGCCGCCGCCGACTTCCAGCCGTCCGACCCGGTCGCCGCAGTCGAGAGCGCGACGGCTCCGCAGTCGGCCATCGACGAGACCATCAAGGTCTCCGAACTGGTGCATCGCGTCGCCGACGCGCCCATCCTGCTCCGCAGTCGCGCGCAGCTGCCGGCCGCCACCGTCCGCACGCTCGCATCCGCCATCGACGGCGAGCCGGCGCAGCTCAAGGAGCGGTTGCAGCCCGCGCTGCAGGCGGGCCTCATCGACCGCCGCGACGGACGGCTCCGCGCCACCGTCGACGCCGACGCCTGGCTCTCGGCACCCGTGCCGGACCGTTGGTTCGCGCTCGCGAGCGCCTGGCTCGCTGCCACGCCGGACGCGGATGCCGTCGCCGGCGACCCGCGCACCGGGTTCCCGCTCGCCGACGCAGGGGTGCTCGCCGTGCGCGAGCGCCAGCACCGCCAGGCCGAGCGACTCGGTCTGGCGGACCACGGCGCTCCCACCGCACTTTCCGTCGATCTGCGGGAGCGCCCAGCAGCGGCGCGCGCGGCGCTTGCCGGCCACGTGCCGCCCGCCACCGCATCCGTCTACCTGCAGCCCGACCTCTCCGCCGTGGCACCCGGTCCGCTCGAGGGCCAGGTGGAGGCGCGCCTGCGACGCATCGCGACCATCGAGCGCGCCGGTATCGCCTCCCACTGGCGCATCAGCGCCCAGTCGATCGCGGCCGGCCTGGCTGCGGGCGATGACGCCGACAGCGTGCTGGCCTTCCTCACCGAGATCTCGCTCACGGGTGTGCCGCAGCCGGTCACGTACCTGGTGCGCGACACCGCCGCGAAGTTCGGCTCGCTGCGGGTTCGCCCCGTCGATGCGCTCTCCGAGGGTGGCGCGCGATCGCAGGCGCGCAGCGACGACGAGCATCTCATTCGCACGATCGCGGTCGACCGCGCGCTCGTGACCGCGGGCCCGGCGCAGACAGGCCCGCATCGCGTGACGTTCCGGATCAGCGCCGAAGAGGCGCTGGAGGCGCTGCTCGAGGAGCGCTACCCCGCCGTGCTGGAGGACGAGGCCGGCGAGCTCGTGCGTCGCCGCCCCGATCGGGCACCCCGCCCGATCCCGGAGCGCCACCGGCTCGTCGACCGGCTGCGCGATGCGGGCTTCGAGGTCGGTGAGCACGAGCGCGCGTGGCTCGAGCGGCAGCTGCAGGGCGCCATCCGCGATCGCGTGCCCGTGCGCCTCACGGTGAGCACGGCCAGCGATCCCGTCGACGTGGAACTCGTGCCGCTCGCGGTCGCCAACGGCCGGCTGAGAGCCCGTGACGCGAACCGCGACGTGGAGCGCACCCTGCCGCTGAGCGCCATCACCAAGGTCGCCGGCCTCGGCGCCCTCGACTGACGCCCCGCAGCCGCGCGCCCTCGCCCTCGCTCTCGCGCCTCGCCCTCGCCCTTCGCGCCTCACCATCTCGCCCTTCGACCTCGCCCTTCCCCTCCTCTCGCGCCTCGCCCTCGCCGTTCGCTCTCGCCGCAGAAATGTCGCCATCGGCTCGTTTCAAGCCGTTATGCCGACCGATAGCGACAACTCTGCGTCGCGCCCCGCTCGGTGACACCTGCGCCAGCGGCAGAAATGTCGCCATCGGCTCGTTTCGAGCCGCTATGCCGACCGATAGCGACAACTCTGCGGGCAGCGCGGGGGCGAGGGCGGCGCGCGGCGCGGCGCGCATCCCCGCGACGCATCGCCGCGTGCCCGCGCCAGCCACACGCCGAGCCAGCAGCACCGCAGCGCAGCGGGGTAGACTCGAAGGCTGTGACACTCCCAGGCCCCCTCATCGTGCAGTCCGACAGGACGGTGCTGCTCGAGGTCGCCCATCCGGATGCCGCCACGGCACGTCAGGCGCTGCAGGTCTTCGCCGAGCTCGAGCGTGCGCCGGAGCACATCCACACCTACCGCGTCACGCGCCTGGGCCTGTGGAACGCGCGCGCCGCCGGCCACACCGCCGACGAGATCATCGGCACGCTCGACACCCACGCGAAGTTCCCCGTGCCGCCCGGTGTCGCCCACGACATCCGCGAGACCATCGGCCGCTACGGCCGCCTCGTGATCGAGCGCGACGAAGAGGGGCTCGTGCTGCGCAGCGACGACCGCCCGGTGCTCGAGGAGGTGCGCCACTCGAAGCACATCCAGCCGCTGCTCGGCGGCCCCGTCGAGGGCGGCATCCGCATCATCGACTGGGCGCGCGGCGAGCTCAAGCAGCAGCTGGTCAAGCTCGGCTGGCCCGCAGAGGATCTCGCCGGCTACACCCCCGGCACTCCGCTCGAGATCGACCTGGTCGAGGACGGCTGGTCGATGCGCCCGTACCAGTCGGATGCGGTGCGGCACTTCTCCGATGCCGGATCCGGCGTCGTCGTGCTCCCCTGCGGCGCCGGCAAGACGATCGTCGGCGCCGCGGCCATGGCCGCCACCGACACCACCACGCTCATCCTCGTGACCAACACCGTCTCCGCACGGCAGTGGCGCGCCGAGCTGCTCGCGCGCACGACCCTGACCGAGGACGAGATCGGCGAGTACTCCGGGCAGTCCAAGGAGATCAAGCCGGTCACGATCGCGACCTACCAGATCCTCACGGTCAAGCGCGGCGGCGAGTACGCGCACCTGGGCGTGCTCGACGCGCTCGACTGGGGCCTCATCGTCTACGACGAGGTGCACCTGCTGCCCGCCCCCGTGTTCAAGCTCACCGCCGACCTGCAGGCGCGCCGCCGCCTCGGGCTCACCGCGACGCTCGTGCGCGAGGACGGTCGGGAGTCGGATGTCTTCAGCCTCATCGGCCCGAAGCGGTTCGACGCGCCCTGGAAGGAGATCGAGCAGCAGGGCTTCATCGCGCCCGCGGAGTGCTTCGAGGTGCGCATCACCCTCGACGAGGACGAGCGGCTCGAGTACGCGGCCTCCGGTGACCGCGACCGCTACCGCATCGCCGCCTCCAGCCCGCGCAAGATCGATACCGTCAAGCGCGTGCTCGCCGAGCATCCGGACGAGCCGACGCTCGTGATCGGGCAGTACCTCGACCAGCTCGACGAGCTCTCCGCCGCGCTCGACGCGCCGCTCATCACCGGAGAGACCCCGGTGAGCGAGCGGCAGGAGCTCTTCCAGGCGTTCCGCGACGGCACCGAGAAGGTGCTCGTGGTCTCGAAGGTGGCGAACTTCTCGGTCGACCTCCCGGATGCGTCGCTCGCGGTGCAGGTATCCGGCTCGTTCGGCTCCAGGCAGGAGGAGGCCCAGCGCCTCGGCCGCCTGCTGCGCCCGAAGGGCGGCCGCACCGCCAGCTTCTACACGATCGTCGCCCGCGACACCGTGGATCAGGAGTTCGCGCTCGGCCGCCAGCGCTTCCTCGCCGAGCAGGGCTACGCCTACACGATCCTCGATGAGCACGAGGTCGGCCTGGCCGACCGCGCGAGCGCATAGAGCTCCCAGCAACCATTCAGCGAACGATCAGAGACTGACAGAATGACTGAGCCCAGCGCCAAGATCCTGGTCGTCGATGACGAGCCCCACATCCGCGACCTGCTGTCGACGAGCCTGCGGTTCGCAGGCTTCGACGTGCGAGCCGTGGGTGCCGGCGCCGCCGCCATCTCGGCCGTGCTCGACGACGAGCCCGACCTCATCCTGCTCGACGTCATGCTCCCCGACATCAGCGGCTTCGGCGTGACGAAGCGGCTCCGCGCATCCGGGTTCACGTCGCCGATTCTCTTCCTCACCGCGAAGGACGACACCGACGACAAGATCACCGGCCTCACGGTCGGCGGTGACGACTACGTGACGAAGCCGTTCTCGCTCGACGAGATCATCGCGCGCATCAAGGCGATCCTGCGCCGCACGATGGCCGAGAGCGACGAGGCGACCCTGCACGTGGGCGAGCTGGCGATGAACCAGGACACGCACGAGATCACCGTCGCGGGTGAGGAGATCGAGCTCTCCCCCACCGAGTTCAAGCTGCTGCGCTACCTGATGCTGAACGCCAACCGGGTGCTGTCGAAGTCGCAGATCCTCGACCACGTCTGGGAGTACGACTTCAACGGCGATGTCGGCATCGTCGAGTCCTACATCTCCTACCTGCGCCGCAAGATCGACGACCGCGTGAGCGAGCCCATGATCGTGACCAAGCGCGGCTTCGGCTACATGCTGAAGACGCCGAAGGCGTAGGTGTGCGGGGCGCTCACGCGTCTGCTCGGCCGGATGTCGCTGGCCGGGCGGATCACGGCGCTCATCGTCGTGGTCATGACCTTCGGGCTCGCGCTCGCCGGCGTCGGCACGCTCTCGATCATCCGCGACTCACAGGTGGCCGCCGTCGACCGCGATCTCGACGAGGCCATGCGCGCCTTCACCAGCGAAGAGGTCACGCGGACCGACTCCCCCGAGCAGTGCGCGCTCGCGCAGCGCATGCCCAACGTGTACTACCTGGGCGTCGCGAATGCATCGGGCCAGGTGCTCTGCGACAACAAGCTGCCCGCAACAACGAATCCCGACCTGTCCGACGTGACGCTCGGCACGGTCGCGCAGCACTCGGGCGCCTTCACGCTCCACTCGATCGATGGCGAGACGCGCTGGCGCACGCTGGTCGCGCCCAGCACGGTCGCGGACACCGGCGAGCTGCTGGTGTCGATCGTGGCGATCGACCTGACGGCGACCGAGAACGCCACGGCGTCGTTCACGCTGGTCTTCACCGGCTTCTCCGCGCTGGCCGTCGTGCTCGGGGCCGCGCTGACGCGCATCCTCGCCGTCTCGACGCTGCGCAGCCTGCGCAAAACCGCCGCCGAGGCGCAGCGCTTCGCCGACGGCGACTACGACACCCGCCTCACCGGCGAGCCGCCCCGCACCGAGGTCGGGTCCCTGCAGCTCTCGCTCAACACCATGCTCGACCGCATCGAGGCCGCGATCGAGCAGCGCGATGCATCGGTCGCGCAGATGCGCCAGTTCGTCGGCGATGCCAGCCACGAGCTGCGCACGCCGCTCGTGACCGTGCGCGGCTACGCCGAGCTGTATCGGATGGGTGCCATCTCGGCGCCGGACGACGTCAAGAATGCGATGGAGCGCATCGAGGGTGAGGCGAAGCGGATGGCTCGGCTCGTCGAGGATCTGCTGCTGCTCGCCCGGCTCGACGAGCGCCGCCCGCTCGATGCGCAGCCGCTCGACCTCGTGCCGCTCGTCAACGACGCGGCGAGCGACGCCCGCGTGAGCACCCCCGACCGCGCCGTCTCGGTGGTCGCCGTCGACGCGGATGCGCTGAGCCCGATCGAGGGCCACGACGACGCACCGCCGTCGAACGAGGTGTTCGCGCCGCCGCCGCTGCAGCCGCCCGCCATCGTGCAGGGTGACGAGCATGCGCTGCGACAGCTGCTCTCGAACCTGATCGGCAACGCCACCCGTTACACCCCCGAGGGATCGCCGATCGAGTTGGGCGTGGGTGTCTCGAACCGCCGCCGGGAGGCCGTGGCGATGGTGATCGACCACGGCGACGGCATCCCGGAGGAGATGCGTCAGCGCGTCTTCCAGCGCTTCTTCCGCACCGAGCTGTCCCGCACCCGCGACACCGGTGGCACTGGGCTCGGTCTGGCAATCGTGCAGGGCATCGTGCGCGCGCACTCCGGCCGCGTCGATGTGGTCGAGACGCCGGGTGGAGGCGCGACCTTCCGCATCGCCATTCCGCTCGCCGACTCCGCTGCCGTGATGGCGCTCAGCCAGCGCCTGCGACCGGAGACATCCGGCAGCCATCCACAGGCGCTCCGCTCGCCGCGCGGCTGACTCGCCCGCTCCCCTACCGTCTGCTCCCGAGCGCGGATGCTCCGCGCAGGAGTGAGGGGATCATGACCAGGTATGTCGTCGACGCAGAGGCCATCCACGGCGCCCACATCGCGGTGCGGGGCACCGCCAGCCGCGTGCAGGCGGAGGTCTCTGCGATGCACAGCCACCTGCAGGCGCTGCAGGACTCGTGGAGCGGGCAGGCGTCCGTCGCCTTCCAGGGCGTGGTGCAGGAGTGGCGCGCCACGCAGGTGCGGGTGGAGGAGTCGCTCGCGGCCATCAACGAGGCGCTCGCGCACGCGGGGCGCCAGTACGACGAGGTCGAGCAGGGCAACCTCCGCATGTTCGCCGCGTAGTCCGCCGCACCCTCGTAGGTCGAGGAGCGCACCGCCGCAGGCGGCGCGCGTCACGAGACCGCACCCGCCCCGCCGACTCGACCAGCCCTCGTAGGTCGAGGAGCGCACCGCCGCAGGCGGCGCGCGTCACGAGACCGCACCCGCCCCGCCGACTCGACCAGCCCTCGTAGGTCGAGGAGCGCACCGCCGCAGGCGGCGCGCGTCACGAGACCGCACCCGCCGTGCCAACTCGACCAACGTGCCGAACGGAGGACGTATCGCGGGCGGAGGACGATCGCTCCTCCGCCCGCGACAGATCCCGAACCCGTCCTCTATTCGCGACCCCGGTGCCGCGACCAGCGGCGCGAGCCGCAAGAAGGCCCTACGAGGAGGCGCGCAGCGGCTCGAGAGCGGCCAGCACGAGGTCGAGGCCGAAGGTGAACTCCTCCGCCGGGTCGTAGCCGGCAACGACCAGTTCGGCCGCGGACTCGCTGAGGTACGGGAACTCGTCAGCGGGGAGCTGGGGCAGGTAGACGTCCTCGACCATGGTGGCGAGCTCGTCGGCGGTCTCGAACGGCAGGCTGGCTCCCTGCACGGCGAAGCCGTAGATGTAGCTGTCGAGCAGCCAAGTGGCGTGCGTTGCCATCAGGACCGTGAAGCCAGCCTTCCGCAGGCACGCGGTGATCGCTTCTCGGTGGCGGAGGTGCGCGGGCCCCGGCGCCGTGCGCGAATCCATCAGACTGATCGCCCACGGATGCCGCGCGAGCACCTGCCGCGCGGAGATCGCCCGGGATCGCATCGCCGGTTGCCAGGCGATGCCTTCAGTCGGGAGTTCGATCTCCTCGAACACGACGTCGATCATGCCGTCCAGCAGCTCTTCCTTGCTCGCCACGTAGTGGTAGAGCGACATCGCACCCACACCGAGCTCGCGGGCCAGCCGGCGCATGGTCAGCCCGTCGACCCCCTCGCGATCGGCGAGCCTGACCGCTTCGGCGACCACGCGTTGCTTGTTGAGCCCCGTGTCCGACACGGTCTCGCGCTGCTCCTTCGCTACCACGGATGTCCTTCCTCGCTCGGAACGCTTGACAACCGTACAGCGTACGGTCATAGTACAGCGTACGACGTACACTGTACGAGGCACGAGAGCTCAGCGAGACTATGCCGACCCGTGCGTCTGCAGGCCCATACCTGTCGCCACTTCGGCGGCGGGACCACCTCTCTCGAAAGCACGCCGATGCCCACCCGAACCAAGACCACCAACCGTCTCGAGAACCCGCCGGTCCCCGTCCAGGCCAAGCTGGCCGCGGCCTGGACAAGCCTCATGTTCCTCGTCATCTACATCGACTACTTCCACCTCTACCAGCCCGGCGAGATCGACCTCGTCCGGAATGGCGTCATCTTCGAGTTCGACATCAGCGGTGCCCTGATGTCCGCGTTCTTCGCGGTCATCGCGATCCCGACGCTGATGATCGTGCTGTCTGCGGCACTGCCACCCCGTGTGAACCGCGCGACGAACCTGGTCGTCGCATCGCTGTACATCCCCGTGATGCTGTTCAACGCGGCAGGGGCGACCTGGGACTACGCCTTCTACTACGCGCTCACGATCGGCGTCGAGGTGCTGCTGCTGGCCTACATCCTGCGGTCGGCGTCCACCTGGCCTCGTGTGTCTTCGACGGCCGACCGCGTGGTGAGCGAGGGCCCACGACCCACCGTGCGCTCATGAGGTCGGAACCTGGCTCGCAGCGTCGCTCGGACACGACACGAACGAGGCAGCCTCCGCGGTCGCCGGAACGCTGAGCCGCACCCGTCTCGGGATCACGACCCCGCAGCAACGACGATGCGCCGCAGTCTGAAGACCGCGGCCTATTGTCGCGAACGGAGGACGCGCGCCGGGAAGAGGACGATCGATCCTCCGCTCACGGCAGATCGCGGATCCATCTTCGTTTTGGGACGCGGAGGGGCGGGGCGCGGTGGCGGCACGGCGGCGGCACGGCGGCGGCACGGCGGCGGCACGGCGGCGGCACGGCGGCGGCACGGCGGCGGGGGACGCGGAAGGGCCCCAGCATTGTGAACTGCTCCCCGGAAGTTGGACTGAGAATCTCAGTTCCGACTTCCGGGGAGTTGTCGTATGGATCGAAGAAGTTCTCTGTCTGAAGAGCAGCGCGAGGCGGCGATAGCGTGGTTCGAGCTGGGCCACGGGTCCGGCTCGACGGCCACGGTTCTTGGTGTCGCGCGAGATCCCGTGAACGCCTTGTATCGACGCTGGCGGATCAGAGGTGGGGACGCGCTCGTGA
>NZ_JBISGY010000002.1:0-285894 GCF_045064095.1 Agrococcus sp. Ld7
CATGCGCTGGTACAACGAGGAGCGAATCTCCTCAACCAGAAAGGACCTGAGCCCGGTGGAACACCGGACTCAGGTCCTCACGGGCTAGGCTCCCGTCAAACCGGTCCAACTTTCGGGGACCAGTTCAATTGCTGCTGGGGCCCTTCTCTGCTGTGAAGCTCCTGGGTCTCGTGACGCGAGCGGCACTGCGTGCCGCACGCTCCTCGACCCTGACGCCTCCGCGCTCAGGTCCGCGCCGCGGACCTGAGCGCTACGGCATCAGAAGTCCATGCCACCCGTGGGGTCGGCCGGCATGGCCGGCGCCTTCTCGGGCTTCTCGGCGACGACTGCCTCGGTGGTGAGGAAGAGGCCAGCGATCGACGCGGCGTTGGCCAGCGCGGAGCGCGTGACCTTCACCGGGTCGGAGATGCCAGCAGCGAGCATGTCGACGTACTCACCGGTCGCGGCGTTGAGGCCGAAGCCGACCTCGAGGTGGCGCACCTTCTCGGCCACGACGCCCGGCTCGAGGCCGGCGTTGAGGGCGATCTGCTTCAGCGGAGCGTCGACGGCGACCTTGACGATGTTCGCGCCGGTCACCTCGTCGCCCGAGAGCTCGAGCGCGTCGAACGCGGTCTTGGCGGCCTGGATGAGCGCAACGCCACCACCGGCGACGATGCCCTCCTCGACAGCAGCCTTCGCGTTGCGGACGGCGTCCTCGATGCGGTGCTTGCGCTCCTTGAGCTCGACCTCGGTCGCGGCACCCGCCTTGATGACGGCAACGCCACCGGCGAGCTTCGCAAGGCGCTCCTGGAGCTTCTCGCGGTCGTAGTCGCTGTCGGTGTTGTCGATCTCCTGGCGGATCTGACGCACGCGACCCGCGATGGCGTCGGCCTCGCCGGCGCCCTCCACGATCGTGGTCTCGTCCTTGGTGATGACGACCTTGCGCGCACGGCCGAGCATGTCGAGCGTCGTGTTCTCGAGCTTGAGGCCGACCTCCTCGGAGATGACCTGGCCGCCCGTGAGGATCGCCATGTCGGCGAGCATCGCCTTGCGACGGTCGCCGAAGCCGGGAGCCTTGACGGCGACCGACTTGAAGATGCCGCGGATCTTGTTCACGACCAGCGTCGCGAGCGCCTCACCGTCGACGTCCTCGGCGATGATGACGAGCTGCTTGCCCGCCTGGATCACCTTGTCGACGACCGGGAGGAGGTCCTTGATGTTCGAGATCTTCGAGTTGACGATCAGAACGTAGGGGTCCTCGAAGACCGTCTCCTGGCGCTCCGGGTCCGTGACGAAGTACTGCGACAGGAAGCCCTTGTCGAAGCGCATGCCCTCGGTCAGCTCGAGCTCGGTGCCGAAGGTGTTCGACTCCTCGACGGTGACGACACCCTCCTTGCCGACCTTGTCGATGGCCTCGGCGATGAGCGCGCCGATCTCGGGGTCCGCAGCAGAGATCGCGGCCGTGGCGGCGATCTCCTCCTTGGTCTCGACCTCCTTGGCGTTCTTGAGCAGCTGCTCGGAGACGGCCGCTGCCGCCTTGTCGATGCCGCGCTTCAGGCTGATCGGGTCAGCACCGGCCGCGACGTTGCGCAGCCCCTCGCGCACGAGCGCCTGAGCGAGCACGACCGACGTGGTGGTGCCGTCACCGGCGACGTCGTCGGTCTTCTTCGCGACCTCCTTGACCAGCTCAGCGCCGATCCGCTCGTAGGGGTCCTCGAGCTCGATCTCCTTGGCGATCGAGACGCCATCGTTCGTGATGGTGGGGGCGCCCCACTTCTTCTCGAGCACGACGTTGCGGCCGCGCGGCCCGAGGGTCACCTTCACCGCGTCGGCGAGCTGGTTGAGTCCACGCTCGAGCCCGCGGCGGGCCTCTTCGTCGAATGCGATCATCTTTGCCATTGCAGTCTCGTCCCTCCTGGACGCCAGTACGTTCAACTGGCACTCCATCCGAGGGAGTGCCAGCGCCAAGTCTGGCACTCGGCGGGGTCGAGTGCAAGCGCGCGGGCGGCGATGCGCCCGGAGCCAGGCCGGAAGCGCCGACTACGGCGCCGGTGTCTCCGTGACGGGCTCGTGCTCGAGCTCGCCATCGTCCCGCGGCTCCGCGCTCGGTGCGACGCCGAGCGCATCCGGTGCCACCACGATCGTGATGGGCGTGCCGGAGAGGCGTCCGTCCGACTGCTCCTCGGTGCCGACGCCGAGCTGCGCCGCGAGCCCTCGGGCGACCGGCGCGAGCGCCTCGTCGTCGTACCAGACGACGGTCTCGCTGCCCTCGGTGCTGCCGGCGGTCGCGACGACGTTCCAGCCGGCGTCGGCGAGCGCCTGCCCGACGCCCGCGCCGAAGCCGCCCTGGCCCGAGCCGTCGAGCACGGTGATGGATGCGTCGAGCGCCGGATCGATGGCACTCGGATCGGTCACCAGCGGCGGCGGCGGGGGCTCGGTCGGCACGACCTCGCGCGGGCGCAGCGCGTCCAGGACGAACAGGCCAACGGCGGTCAGCACGATCACCGTCGCCAGCGCGCCGAGCAGGATCGCCCAGCGCGGCCACCGCTTCGTGCTGCTGGAGCGATGCGCCCCCACGCGATGCGTCCGGGTCATCGGGCCTCACGCAGGCGCAGCAGCCTGCCCACGAGCATCGGATCGTGCCGCACGGCCGCCTCCGTCTCGAGACAGCGGTCGAGCACCTGGTAGTAGCGCGTCGTGGTCCATCCGAACTCGGTGCGGATCGCGCGAGCCTTCGCGCCGCCGTGGCTCGCCCAGCTCGCCTCGAAGTCGAGCACCCGGCGGATGCGCTCCTCGCGCGCCGCGGCGAGGTCGTGGGCCGCGGCATCCGTGGCCTGCCCGTCGGGCTCGGATGCCCGCGACTCGGCGCTCGCGAATGCGCGGGCGGCCGACTCGTCGCCGGTGGCCTCGTCGTGCGAGCGCGCGTGCGTCCGCGGGTCAGTGGCCATGCTCCGATCCTATGGCGGGCCCACCGTTCCGCCTGGCGCGAAACGCATGCGCGGCGGTCGTACGCTGGAACCATGAACGAATCGCGCGAACGATCCGACGCCGAGTGGCGGACCGCCCTCTCCCCCGAAGCCTTCCGGGTGCTGCGAGAAGCCGGCACCGAGCGTCCGTGGACGGGCGCGCTGCTCGATGAGCAGCGCCAGGGGGTCTACACGTGCGGCGCGTGCGGCAACGAGCTCTTCCGCGACGAGACGAAGTTCGACGCCGGCTGCGGCTGGCCGAGCTTCTACGAGACGGTGCGTGAGGACGCGGTCGAGCTGATCGAGGACCGCACGCTCGGCATGGTGCGCACCGAGGTGCGCTGCGCCAACTGCCACAGCCACCTGGGGCACATCTTCGATGACGCGCCGCAGACGCCCACGGGCGACCGCTACTGCATGAACTCGTTGGCGCTGAACTTCACGCCGGAGGGCTGACGCCAGACGCGCGACGCGTCGGTCGCCGGATCGACGACACGGCGACCGCCGTGATCGTCAGCGCCGCGCCGACGAGCGACCACACCGTGACCGGATGCTCGGCGGGGAAGAGCACGTCAAGCGCGACCGAGGCGAGCACCTGCCCGCAGATCGCCGCCAGCCCCAGCGCCAGCACGCCCAGGTGGTGCACCGCGACGGAGCTGAGCGCGACGAACACGACGCCGAGCGCACCGCCGACGTAGAGCAGCGGCTCCGCGGGCAGCGGCCGTGATTCCTGGCCAGCCAGGCCCTGCACGACGACGACCAGGCCGAGCGCGACCGCGCCCACGGCGAAGTTCTGCGTCGCCAGCGTGATCGCCGAACCCGTCTGCCGCTGCACCGAGCCGGCCATGGCCTGCTGCAGCCCCTGCATGAGGCCGGCCGCGAATGGCAGCACGACGAGCCAGGCGACATCCAGCTGGCCCGAGCCCGCCAGCGCGATGCCCACGGCCAGCATCGCCAGCAGCGCGCCGATCACGCGCGGTGGCGTGATGGGCTTTCGCGCAAGGCCTCCGAAGCCCAACCGGTCGACGGCGAGGCCGCTGATCGTCTGGCCGGCGACGACGCCGACGGTGAACAGCGCGACGCCGACGACACCGATCACGAGGCTCTGCGTCGCCACCAGGAATGCGCCGATGACGCCGGTGGAGAGATACCACCAGGGCATCGTGCCGTCGCGGACCACGCGGAACAGCCTGCGCATGCCGGCGCGATCCCGCTTCGAGAAGGCCAGCACCGCTGCCAGCACCAGGCAGCCGATGACGAACGAGATGAAGGCGGCGAGGATGCCGTGCTCGAGCCGCGCGCCCAGCTCGCCGTTCAGCCGTCCCTGGGTCGCGAGCGCGCTGCCCGCGAGCACTCCGACGAGCGTCCACCCGAGCACGTTGCGGTGGTCTCCCTCGGCGTCCGGTGTGTGCGCAGACGCGGTCGTTGGCTGCTCCGTCACCGGGCAAGCCTAGAGCGCACCGGGCGCTCGACGTCCCACGCCGAGGCTGCACACGAAACTCCGTGCCCTGACTGCTCACACAGTGCTTGACGCCGGCCCGATCCAGCCCTACCTTATCGATATTCGTTACTATCGATAATCGTTTGGAAGGTCGTGCCCGATGAGCTGGTTCCTGCTCCTCACCGTCATCGCCATCGGCCTGCTGAGCATCGCCGGGATCGCGGCGCTCACACGTCGCGGCGCCGACGAGCGCCGCGACGCCGCGGCACTCCCGGTCATCATGATCGGAGCCACGGCCTATGCGGCGCTCGCCGCGATCGGCACGCTCTGGTCGACCATCGCCACGCTCGCCGCATCGCAGGTCCAGGTCGCGCTCCCCGTCCGGACCTTCTGGCCGAGCCCGCTCCCGGGCGTCACGGACATCAGCGGCCCGACGGCCTCCGTGGTCTCCGGAGGATTCAGCGTCGCGGCGGTGGAGGTCACGGGGCTCGATCTCACCGCTCGCGCGTTCCTCGCCGGCGGGATCATCGTGCAGGGCGCGACCCTCGTGGTGATCGGCATCGTCGTCGCGCTCCTCTGCCGGCGGCTGCTGACGGACGCTCCGTTCGCCGCTTCCCTGACCAGATCCCTCAGGCTCGCAGCCGGAACGCTCGCGCTCGGCGGCATCGTATGGCAGGCGCTCACCGCGATCGGCAGCACGCTCGCCGCAAACCAGGTGCTGCGCATCGACTCGTGGGCGTTCACCGGCGATGTCCCGGCCGGCGGGGTCGCCGACACGGGGCTCCCCGAGCCGTCGCTCGCCTTCACCATCGAGTTCTGGCCGATCCTCATCGCGCTCGCGCTCGTGGCCGTCGCCGCGGCGTTCCGAACCGGTGAGCGGATGCAGCGTGAGACGGCGGGCCTGGTCTAGTGGGGAGCGCGGACGACGAGCCGACCGGCATCCGATGCAGGCTCGACGCACTGCTGACCGAACGCGCCATGACGCTCACGCAGCTGAGCGAGCGCGTGGGCGTGAGCGTCGTGAACCTGTCGGTGCTGAAGAACGATCGCGCTCGGGCCATCCGCTTCTCGACGCTGGTCGCGATCTGCGACGCACTGGAGTGCGAGGTCGGCGACCTGCTCGTGCGCGACTGATGCACGGTTGACCGCCGAACGCTCCTCGCGGGCCCGCGGCTGCACCCCCGCGCCCGACCCGCCTAGAATGGCTCGGTGCCGCTCGCGCGGCAGGCCTCCTTAGCTCAGTGGTAGAGCAACGCTCTTGTAAAGCGTAGGTCGTCAGTTCAATCCTGACAGGGGGCTCCAGGTAAACTCTGGGGAGTTGACCCAAGCCGGAGACATGCCGGAACCGGAATCCCCGCCAGAACCCCGCCTTCTGGATAGCGTCGCCACATGAACGCGATGTTTGAAGAACTGCAGGACGCCTCCGAGTCTCCGGAGCTCGCGGAACGCGCAGACCTAACCGCGACGGAGGCAGCGGACTTCATACGGGCCGAGAACCTGAGCGTCATCTCTGTTATCAACGACTTCACTCGCGCCACCTTCAAGACTCGCGGCGGACGGCTGGGCAGTGGGATGGGCCTGCTGCTCGAAGGACTCTGGGGCTACCACATGAGCCGAGCGCTCGCACCCCATGGCGTCGAGATCGCCTGGATCGCGGACGACCAGTACAACGACTATGCATGCATCGACGCCGCCGCTGAATGGGATCCGGTGACCGCCGAGGGGGAGCTCTTCCGCATCGAGGCCAAGACGATGAACCTCGGTGCTGAAGAGTCGAAGGCGCACTTCGCCGAGCTGCAAGCGGGCATCGGCCCCAACGATCTGCTCCTGGTCATGACGTGGTCGTGGGAGCCCGAGCCCGGCGGGCAGCGAGTCTGGCCGAAGATTGTGGAGGTGTTCCTCGACCGAGCATTGCCGCTCGCTGAACTTCGCGACCAGTTGCATATCGCGCGAGGCGGCACGTTCGTTGATGCCGACTATTGCCCGGATGGGTGCGAACCAGACCTGTGCCAGCACGATGGCGAGCCTCTCAATGCCAATGGCAAGCGGGAGCGGCTGTCCGGCCCCGAAAGCCGACGGCCCTCGGCGAGGGTCTCGTTCGCGGCCAACTTCGGCGGCCTGTTCCGAATGATTGGTACCTCAAGTGCGGACAGCAAGCGGCAACTGGAGCTCATCCGTCGTGCGAACGTGACTGCCGACACATACGTGTCGTTCGTTCGCAAGAGCAAGGGCAGATCCGACGGCTAGAGCTGGGTCACCGAGAGTTCGAGCCGACGCAGGTCGGCCGTGAACTTCGCAGCCTCTGCTCGCAAATCAATGGTCTCCACGGCGAGTCTGTTTCGCCGACTCAACTCGGCAACTTCCTCCGGCCAAGGGATTTCCAGAGCGAGCAACTCCCTGACGTTAACTCTCGGCAGATTGGCCCCGGCGACGAGCCGTTGGACTTTCTGGGTGAAATCCGCGCTACGCAGAACGGCGGCCAAGTAGTAGGCCGAGTCATCGAACAGAGGTCGGAGTGGCGCGATGTCTGTGCTGCAAGCTCCCGGCTCCACTGCCACGCAGCACTTCCGCAGTTGAGGGCGCAGCTTGCCGTACAGGATATCCCCGGCCTCGAACCGAACCTTCGCTGACTTGACCTCGTAATCACCCACACGAGCTTCGACAACCTCACCGGTGCCTTGCGAGATGTGCTCAAGAAGGATGTACTGCCACTGCACCTGCATCTGCTCTGGCTTGACTCCGCTTCGGACGGGCGCGACAACGGCGTGAAGGGGAACCGTCTTCCTCATGAGGCGACCTCCTGCTTTAGTGCGACGACTCGATCGAGCATTAGTTGCAAGCGCCCGCCGAGCGCCGCCAGTACGTCCTCCGAGTCGACGTGTTCAACGGATGCTGCATCCGCGTCGCCGAGGTACCGCGAGGGGTTCAGGTTGAGCCCCGCCGCCACGATTTCTTCGGTCGGGACGCAACGGTGCGCGATTAGGGCGTCTTGTCCTCGGACCACGGCGATCGCTTCGGGAAGGTCATTGAAGCCGATTGGCTCGCGACGAGCGTCGAGCGAAAACCCGTCGTTCGCTACCCGGACCATCTGGGTGGCCGCGCCATCGGGTTCGGCTCGCCACACCAAGATCGCAGTCTTGACGTCGGTATAAGGACGGAAGACTCCGCTCGGCAACTCGATCACGGCAGCGAGCGAGTTGCCTCGAACGAGCATTTCGCGGATTGCGGAGCCAGCACCCGAACTACCTGTCACGACGCCGTAGGGGACAACGACGACGGCACGCCCTCCAGGCCGAAGTAGCTTCATCATCCTTTCCAGGAATAGAAGCTCGGTCTTCTTGGATCGAGTAGTGAAACGGCTGATCACCTCATCAGAGACCGCGCCCGCGAACGGTGGATTCGCAAGAATCACGTCGGCCTCACCGAGGGTCGCGCTGAGACCATCTGCGACCATGACGTCGCCGCCAGCGACGTCATGGAATGCCAGATTGGCGCTTGCGATTCGAGCGACGGTCCGGTCGATCTCTGCACCCTCGTAGCGTCCGGCGCGCCCCCGCGCTCGCCGATAGTCCGATGCAGCGACCAGGAAGCCCCCCGTTCCGCAAGCGGGGTCCAACACAAGTTCATCCTGTTCCGGGTCAGCGACCTGCACCATGAACTCAACCAGATGCCTCGGCGTCCTGAACTGCCCGAATTGCCCGGCCAAACCTAACTTGGACAACACGTGCTCGTAGATGTCGCCGAGAACATCCGTCCCCAAGGACTGCTCCCGGAGAAATCGCAGCGCCTCCATCGCTCGGCGAGCTGGCTCAGCGTCCTTCCAAAACTCCGGGCTCTCGACTTCCGCCCCCGGCTCCATTCCATGAGCCCTTCGCACAGTCGCCAAGACTTCAGATAGCGCCCCCGCATCGTTCGCGTCCACTGCTGTCGCGAGTCGATCCCACGCCTGAGGTCCGCGCGGGTCGGCAACCATGAGAATGGTGCCGAGCAGATCGGACACCGTGATCGGGTTTGTGACGCCGCTCGACCACACGCCGTCCCACGCTCGATCCACAGCTACACGAAGCTCGGTTGAAAGCACCGATTGTCTCCTCAATTGTCGGTTCTGCCAGCGAACGGCACCTAGCCCTCGGTGGGGCGAGCCAACCCTACGTGTTGCCCCCAACACGTTCAGACCGCTGCCGCATCCAGCGCGTCGAAGCGAGCTCGGTAGGCGTCGTCGTTGCCGGGGTACAGGTGGGCGTAGACCGTGTCGGTGGTGACCAGCGAAGCGTGCCCGAGCCAGCGACTCACGCGATAGGGCTCGATGCCCGCCGCGAGCCACAGACTCGCCGCCGTGTGGCGCAAGTCGTGGAAGCGCATCGGCGGTAGCTCGGCGGAGGCGACCGCTCGGGCGAAGGCATTGCGGCGGAAGGCTTGCAGATCAAGCGGACGCTCGTAGTCGAGCCGATGCCCGGCGTTGGTTCGGGCGGGCCACAGCAACGCAGCTGGGTCGCCCGAGCGCGGGTGCTGCATCAGGTAGCTGCGCAGGTCGGCGACGAGCGCCGTGGACAGCAGCGGCACGTCGCGGGACGAGCGGCGCGACTTCGGCGTGCCCGCGACCCACTGCCCCGCGATCCGCTGGAGCGTCTGTCTCACCGCGACGCGCTGCCGGGCGAGGTCCAGGTCGGCGATCCGCAGGCCGACGATCTCCCCGGCCCGTAGACCCGTGAACGCCGCGAACCGCACCAGCAGGTCGAACGGCTGCTCTGCCGCGAGCGCCACTGCGAGGTTGTCCACCTCCGCCTTGGTCAGAAAACGCGCCGAGGCGTCCTCTTCGTGCGACTTGGGGAGTCGAACGCCGTCGCACGGGTTGTAGGCAACCTCGCGGTTGAGCAGCGCGTGCTTGAACACCTTGCGCAGCGCGACGTAGGCCTTGGCGACGGTTGCAGGAGCCAGCCCCTCGGCGGCGAGCTCGCTAACCCACAGCTGCACATCGGCGGTCGTCACCGCCGTGACTCGCCGTGCGCCGAAGCGCGGCAGCAGTCGGGCGCGGTTGATCCGCCGAGCTTCCTGGAGCGAGCGCGGCTTCAGCACAAGCTCCGCACCGCGCATCATGTCCTCAGCGACCTGAGCGACGGTGCGACCCTTGGCATGCGCGGCGGTAGACGTGCCGGCAGCGACCTCAGTCTCGACCTTCAGGGCGAAGCGCTCGGCATCGCGCTTGACGGTGAAGGTGCGTTGGCGGTCCTTGCCGCCGTCGCGCCATCGCACCTCGAAGGCGCGGCCAGCCTTGCGGGCGACCTCACGGACGTGTGCCATCTGACACCTCCACTGTTGCGCCGGGGCCGAAGGTGCCCGCGATGAACGGCGTCATAAGCGAGCGGCTCGCGCGCTGGCGGTAGGCCCACACGCGCACGCGGCCGGTGCGGTGCAGCGTCTCGGTTCGGACGACCTCCACGACGGCGGGCTCGGCGTTGGGGCTGGCGCGGTACACGAAGCTGTCACCGGGCAGCAAGTCGGCGGCGGGGCGGGTCTTCGGGCCGGGCGTGGCCTCGGGCTCGTAGGCGAACCGGCTGTCTTCCGGGATGCCGGGGATAGGGATTGCGTTCATGGAGTGCTCCTTGTCGGTGTCTTGGCCGTATGGCCACAGGGGTGAAGAGAACGGGTGGGGATGGGCTCGCGTCCCAGATCGGGCTGTTCGTCAGCTACGTGGCCATACGCATGGGCTCCGGGGCAGACGCGGCCTCAGCCGCCGAGCGATAGGCGCGGCGGACGGTGCTCTCGTGCCAGAGAGCGAGCCCGGTGGGTGTCAGCACGCCGTCGGCGGTGAGCGCCTGTGCAATCGCGCCGAACGCGGCACCGGCCTCGCGGTCGGTGACGATCCGGCGCAGCACGGCGGCGGGGATCGCGGAGCGGCGTCCGTTGTGCTGACCGCGTGCCTTGCGGGCGGCGAGCGCCTCGCGGGTGCGGCTGGCGATCATCTCCCGCTCAAGCTCGGCGAACGTCGCCAGCATCTGGGCCATGGCCCGGCCGCCCGGTGTCGTGAGGTCGAGCGCGTTGTCCAGCACGACGAGCGACCAGCGCTGCCGCAGGGCGTCGTCGATGATCGCCGAGGCGTGCCGCACCGAGCGCGCCAAGCGGTCGAGCTTCGCCACGATGAGCCCGTCGGCCTGCCCGCTGGCGAGCATGTGCAGCGCGTCCCGCAGGCCGGGGTTGACGTGCTTGCCCGATCGGCCGAGGTCCTCGACAAGCTCGTAGGTCCAGCCGCGCCGCTCGCACTCGGCCGCGAGCGCGGCTCGCTGCGCCTCGACGCCGAGCCCGGAGCGTTCCTGCTCCTCGGTGCTGACCCGGACGTAGGCGAGCATGTGCTGGCTCATCGCTCCCACTCCGGGTCGCCGACGGTGATGCAGCAGCCGGGCACGAGCGGGTCGCCGCAGCGCTCGCAGAGCAACTCCCACTCGTCCACGCCGGACACGAGCCCGAGGGTCGAGCCGTCGTCCCAGCGGACATGCACCGTGCCGAGGCCGTCGGCGTGCAGGACGGTGCCGGTGTCGCCCGGCCTCACACGGGTGTGTGGGTCGGCGGTAGCGATCAGTCGGATTTGCATGTCGTGCTCCTTGTCGGTTGGCAGGCGGAAGGCGTTGGGGGACGTTTCCGCCTGACGACGAAGAGTGCTCCAGCGCTGTGGCGGTGGCAAACGGGCCTGTGATCCTCACGGCGCGTCGTGGTCCGCCGAGCGGTAGGAGCGCTTGCCTCGGCGGGGCCGCAGAGCTCGCGGCTCCGGTGCGGGCGGCTCGGGCTCGACCACCTCGGCGTCCACCACGTCCTCGCCGTAGTCGATGACCACGTCGGCGAGGTTGCGTTCCAGCAAGCTCGGCCCGTGCACTGCAACGTCCACATCCACAGCCGTGCGCGCCGACAGCCCGGCGCGGTCGAGCAGGTCGCGGGCGGCGGCGAGCCGGACGGCGTGCGGTGCGGTCTTGTCGTACATCAGCACCACCAGCTGCGCCGCTGCCCGGTCGGCCGCCATGAGGAGCGCACCTGTGCTGCGGCCTTCACCTGCGGCGCTGCCCCGCCGTGCATCCGGCACACCGTCGCACCACGGATCGCGTAGTTCCGGCACGCACCTCCGGACTTCCGCCTTGCACTGCATCGGGTCTCGGTCTTCATCAGGTCCGTCATGTCGTTCTCCACTTCCGTCGTTGCTGGGCGAACCGCGAACCCGAATCGGTCGGCGGCTCTGGCGGCTCAAAATTCCTTTGTTCCTCCCCATACGGCGCTCCTTCAGGTACTTCGTCTCGTTCTCCTCGTAGGACGGATGCCAGATATTTAGAGCCGTGAGAGCCGCCTTGTGAGGAGATCCCTGTGTTCGTATGAGGAGTTGTGGCGGCTCTAATGGCGGCTCTTGGCGGCTCTAACTGCCGAAAGCGGCTCAAACCGGAGCCCTGAGCGGTCACGGCTTGTCCTCCGTCGAGCTCAGCGTCCGTCGTGTGGCGGCTCTAATGGCGGCTCTTCCGACGACTCGCGGCCCGTTAGAGCCGCCGAGCTCGTCGACGGACGCGAGGTGACTCAGGAGGCCGATGCCGGTCCAGAAGTAGACCTTGTTCTTGCCCCGGCGCTCCTCGCCGAGCACGTCGATGAGGTCGGTGCGCTCCTTGAGCATCCGGCCGAAGACGTTCTTTGACACCGCGCGAAGGCCGCTCGTGTCGCACCACTCGCGGTAGCCGTCGTAGAGGTGCTGCTTCGACACCGAGGCGTGCGGCCCGACCTCGCAGGCTTCTTCGAGGAACGACAGCATGAGGTCGGCCTCGCTCCGGTAGACGCGTGTCTCCGCGAGCACCCCAGGCGGCGGCTGGAGGCCCACTCGCGCCCACTCCTCAGCGCCGTCGACCGCCCAGCGCAGGATGCCGGACAACTCCTCGGCCAGCCGCTCGGCGAGCGAGTCGTCCCGCTCCGAGTCGGGGATACGCACGCCGAACGTCACCAGCAGGAGGCGACGCCAGATGCCCTCGTCGGTGCCACGCACCTGGGGCTTGTGGTTGGTGGTGACCCAGATTGTGCACTGCGGTCGGAACTCGAAGAAGTTCTCCCGCATGAACCGCGCGGTCATGGTGTCGCCGCCGGTGAGTTGCTTAACGAGGCGTTCGTTGATCTGGCGACCGTCCTCGAACTCGCTCACTGATACGAAGCGCGCGCCGTGCAGCATCGCGATGTCGGCCGGGATGCGGTCGAAGCCTTGCGCCACAAGTGACGCCGACGGAAGGGACTTGGCGTACGGGCCAAGGAGCCGCATCAGCGTCTCCACAAACGTCGACTTACCGGTTTGACCGTTGCCGTGCAGCAGCAGCATCTTCTGCTCGGAGGTGTGTCCGGTCAGCGAGTAGCCGACCGCCCGCTGCAAGAACGCGCGCATCTCGGGGTCCGGTTGCACCTTGTTCAGGAATGCCTCGAACGTCGGCGCTGTTGCGTTCGGGTCGAAATCGTGCGGGACGATCCGCCGAATGAAATCTTCGCGGCGGTGTTCGCGCAGCTCGCCGGTCCGAAGGTCCACGGTGCCGTTCTTGAGATTCAGCAGCCAGGGGTCGGCGTCGAACTCGTCGGCCAGGACGGAGAGCGCGCTGTCGGACTGTGCCAACTTGACCGCGCTCTCGATGCGCGCGCGGGATTCCGACGCCTTCGCCCATTTGGGATCCTCGTGCCAGATCATCCGTGCGGACGCCTTGGCCCAAGCGATGACTTGACCGTGATGGTCATCCACCCAGCGGCCCTCGCGCCAGACAACCCAGCGGCTCTGGTCTGCGACCCAGCGCATGTCCTGGCCGAACACCGCTGCCAGGCGCTCGGCGTTCCCAAGGTCCGTGTGCATGAACTCCGGTGGTTCCTGCTTGACGGCTTCGGTTCGAGCGCGGGCCTTGCTCATGGCCTCGGCGACGCGCTCGGCGGTGCAGCCGTAGCGCATAAAGGCGTCTGTCACGTCCTGGCCATTGGCGCCGTCAGGAATGCCCAGGTCGCGAACATCGAGGATGTACACCTCCGCGCCGATCTCGCGTAGCGCCGCCTTCATCCGCTGCGCACCGGCTCTGCCCGCGTCGTCGTTGTCGAAGGCGATATGCACTTGCCGGCCCGCGACTGCTTCGGGATTAACGGCCCGGTTGCCAGCGCCGCCGGTTGTGGCGATGCCGACGTAGAGTTCCACGCCGTCTACGCCGCGGCGCTCCTGATGTGCGAGCAGGCAATCTAGCTCGCCCTCGGTCAGCAGCACGGGAAGGGTGTTTCCCACCAGATTCGCGGTGTAAGCCAGCGCCGCTTGTCCGTGGCCCTCGGCCGACCAGATTTTCGGGAAGCCGGGCTTGGGTTGAGGGTTGTATCGGCGCACGTTGGTGTAGCCGAGCGCGGGGACGTGGATGGGGAGCGTGTAGGCGAGTCCGTCGAAACCGATCTTGTAGCGGGCGATCGTGTCCGGCGTCAGCCCGCGTTGGTTGTGGAGATACGGCAGGAATTTCGGGAAGCCGTGGATCAGCTGCTCATGCCACCGACCCGGATCGCCTTGGTCCTCGATGGGCTGAAGCCTTGCCGCTGGTCGCACGCTCGGCGCGTCGGAGTGCCCTACCGGATCGGCGTCGAAGCTCGTGAGCTGCCGCACAACGCCGTCGAGAGAGATGCGATGGTCCGGTTCCTCGCCGCGCGTGTGACACCACCAGCGAAGCTCGGCGAGGTTGACGCTGGCGGACGCGGACTTACTGGTGGCGGGGTTTTCACAGACCGGGCAGTACAGCTTCTGCTCGTCGCCGGACCGTTCGCCGAAGAACCGGCTGCCGAGAGCTTCGGCTACCTGCTCGGCGGAGAAACTGCGCTTCTCCACCGGCGGGTGAGACCGAGCCTTGCGGTCCTTGCGCTGGATCACGCGGTCAGCCACGTTCGCCGCCCAGCGGGGTGCCGTCGCCGGTGATCCAGGCCTCAAGGTCTTCGGCGGCGATGAGCACCCGGAGCCCACCTGGGCGCGCGTAGCGGAGGCGGTTGGTCTGGATCGCCCGTCGGATCATCCGCTCGCTGATGCGGAACTTCAGGGCGAGGGGATGGCGGGGTGCCTCGGCTGGTGAGTACACCGGCTGGCGGAGCGGTGCTGGGGTGGACGGCATTGGTTGGGGTTCCTCTCGGGTGGTGTCGAGAGGTCCGCCGGGCACACGAAAGGGAGCCGTTCACGAACCTCCCGACGTTGTCGGTTTGGTTCGCCACGGACTCCCTCAGTCCTAGATGCCATCCATCTCACCCGGTACTCCGGGTGCAGCAGCGCTGTCAAGTTGTCTAACGATGTTCTGCTAGTCGGACCGTCCGTGTCAAGCCGCGTCCTCCAACTCGGCGATTCGCGCCGCGAGGCGCACGCGCTCGCGAGTGTGTTCCGAGGTGAGCTCGATGCAGACCAGGTCTGCGGCGTCGAGCGCAGCGAGTAGCGTCCAGCCGTAGCGAGCCAGTCGCCATCCGGCCGGATGCCGAGGGGTTGCCATCGACTGCTGAAGGTGTCGGGCAATCCGGTTCATTGAGTAGAAGTGCACGCCCCGGTCGGCGTGCCAGCCCCGGAGCCGCACGAGCGCCTCGCCGACGGAGTTAGCCGGAGGCTCGCTCTCGAAGTCGATGGATAGGAAATGCGCGGTCGCCTTCTCGTAACTCGACAATCTTGCGATAAGTCCCTTGTCGGGAAGCCCGGTAGGCTGAATTGCACGATTCGGTGAGGTGGTCCAGAATTCGACCACGGATCGTACCGGCGTAGCGGGCCGGAGTTCCGCCCAGTAGAATGGGTCTGAGGAATACATGGCAGTTTCTCTTCTCGTAGGTTGGGAATCTCTGGGGCCGGATAGTCGAGTTGTCCGGCCCCTTCTCGCGCTCAAATTGCGAGGGCCGGTCGCAGAATCGGATAGCGCTGCATGAGCGTGGAGTAGCCCGTATAGGGATCGGCAAGCTTCTCGGCGTGCCATTCGGCCTCCCGCTCTGCTCGCTCCAGCGCCCCGAGGGCCGTCTCCGCGTCTCGGCGGAGCGCTTCGAAGCGCTTGGCAACGGCGTTCGGGTCTGCGCCGCCGTCGAGTGGCTGGCGCACCTCCTCGGCCAGCGCGAAGCCGATCTCCTTGGCCGCTGTCATGTCGTCGCCCGCATTGGCCGCGAAGTCCGCCGCCGACTCGACGATGGCGGCCTCGTAGGTGCGGACCTTGTCGAATACGAGAGCGTCGATCTGCTTGACAGTCTCGACCTCCACGCTGGAGTTGCCGTACTGCTGCTCGCGCGCCAGCACGCGCAGGTCGTGGGGCGTCGGACTCGCCGCGTTCGAGCTCATCGGGTCACCCGCTGCGAGTCGGCCTTGGCCGCGTCGGCGATGCGGTCCCGCACGGTGCGCTGTCGGTCAGCGACCTCGAACGCTCGGTCGAAGGCCTCCACGGTCCTGTCGAGCTCGCGCTGCAAGGTGGCGCGCGCGGCGGCGGACCGCTCGCGCATGCCGTTGAGGCGCTTTGCGGCGGCTGGTCCGGCGGACGCCGGGTACTTGGGGAGCTGAATCTCCATGGTTGGTTCCTCTCAGTCGGTGATAGGTGGGGCGGGGTTGGGCTGGAGGCGCGGGCGACCGCGCTTGACGACGTAGATGTCGGGGTCGGCCTCGAAGACCGCGCCGAGCTGCTTGAGCCCGAGCGCGAGTGCAAGGCGGACGACTTGCTTGCGGTCGATGTCGAGCGCCCAGGCAACGTGCTGAGCAGCGTTGTCGAGGGTTTCGGGAATGCCGATGTCCAATCGGACGGTTTGCACGGGATGAGGCATTGGTTCTCCTGTGGGCGGGAATGCGTACAAGTTAATCCTCCCTCGTTATCAGCACGCGCGGCAAATAACTTCCCGAGCCTTCGGAAACACAATGTGCAGTAGCAACGATGCACATTGTCTATTCAAGATGAGATTCCCAGGCACGTGAATGCCGAGGGACAATAGAGGGCATGAACAAGAACCCCAACCCGGACGACGACCGCTACTTCCTCGAACGCGGCGAACAGGCAAAGCTCCAGCCCACAACCACCGCCGAGCAGGCGCGCGCCGAGCGCCGAGCTTCCATCCGCCGCGAGCCGCTGCCACCGCAGACTCAGGGCACCGGGATTAGCCGCCGCATCAGGTAGCCGTGTCACCACCCACCGATACGCTCAGCGGCATGACGCAGTGGCGCCCCCGGAACGAGCCCGACATCTACGACGACCTCGACGAGGGCGTCCCGTCCTGGCTGGAGTCATCTCTACTGACTTGGATAAACAAGTCAGTCGAGCGTTGGGGGCTGGTAGCCGTGGAGGAGTTGGTGAGGGCGTTCGACCGCCTGCGGCGCGGCACGCATCCGCTTGCGGGCGACGGCGACCAGTACTACCTGGGGCACCGCGTGCTGAAGCGCAAGGATGACGACTTCGCCTTGGATTTCGTCGACTTCATGCTGTTCAACAACGTGGGCGACCGGAGCCAACTTGAGCAGATTCTGACCGACGCCGGGTCCGCCTGGACGGTCTCGCGTCCGGGCCCGCGCGGTGGAGAGGCAGGGCTCACGCGGCGCGTCGGGCTCCCCATGCAAGAGGCCGCGCACGAAGCGATGACAACCAGTGATGGCGGCGCTCTCCTCACTGAGGCCTGGCACGCTGCGTTCGGCAGGAGTCCGGACCCGGAAGACGCTTATGAGAAAGCGATCAAAGCTGTCGAAGCGGCGGGTGTGCATGTCGTGTCACCGAAGAACAGCAAGGCGACGCTCGGCACCATGATCCGCGACATGCGGGCGCAAGCAGATTGGCGACTGCCGACCAGCGTGCCCGGGCGCGAGCAGGCGGCCGATGTCGTGGTGTCGATGATGGACGCGCTGTGGAACGGCCAGGGCTCCCGTCACGGCGGCAATGGGTACATCAAGCCGACGCAGGAGCAGGGCGAGGTGGCGGTGTTCTTGGCTGTGCCGCTGGTCCAATGGTTCAACCGTGGCGTAATCGTGCAGGGTGCGAAGTGGCCGACGGCGTGAAAGTCGATTGATCCCCGTCTAGTCCCCGTCAGCCGCGCCGCTCCACGGGGTTTTGGCGCGCGCCGAAACGCACCGCGCTGGCAGATCTCGAAGCGCTCAGACCCGCTGAATCTCGCGGCAGAACGAGCCGACGCGGCTCAGTTCGGGGTAGTTCGGTAATGGTGTCCCGGCGCTCTTGTAAAGCGTAGGTCGTCAGTTCAATCCTGACAGGGGGCTCGAGTCCGGCGGCTACGGCTGCGCGGGCTGCGTCGGATCCGCGATGAACGCCTCGAGTGCCGCCGCATCGCCCACGTCGCCCGCGAACGTGACGCCGTCGACGATTACCGTGGGCACACCGCGCAGCGGCTCGACGCCCTGCAGGGGCTCGTCGATCGCTCGCACGGTGGCCTGCCGAACCCACCATGCGAACTGCGCCGATTCAATGCATGGTGCAACCTGCGCGTCGTGCTCGGCGGCGAGCGCGGCGACCTCCCCCGCCTCGAAGGGGTGCTGCTGCAGGTGGGCGAGCAGCGCCGTCTGGAACGCGCGGTAGGCATCCGGTGCCTGATCGGCGACGCACGCCAGGGCGTTCGCGCCCAGTGTGGACGCGTAGCCGCTCTCGATCGAGTCGCCGAGCGCGACCGGGAGGTAGGCAACGCGTGCCTGACCGCTGTCCGCCAGCTCCGTGAGCAGCACGCCACCGGCCTGCAGCAGCCGGTCGCAGTATTCGCACTGCGCGTCGATCACGACCAGGACGTCGCGCACATCGCCCGCCGGTGCACGTGGTTCGGGCTCACCCCCGGCCGGCACGGGATCCGCCGCGACGACGCCATCGTCGGCGAACGCGATGGCGTCGGCCATGTTGGCCGGGCCGTCGGCAGCCGCGAGCGTGACGATCTGGCCGCCCATGGCCTGCTGGATCGTCGCGAGCCGCGCATCGCGGATCACCCACCGACCGGAGACCAGCACGGTCTGCTCCTGCAGCTGACGCTGCGTCGCGATCGCCAGCGCCTGGTCGGCGTCGGCCGCCAGGATCAGCTCGGTATCGGCGCCGCAGCGCGCGATCGCGGGCTCGTCGTCCGACGCGCGGTACTGCTCGACGAGCTCGGCACACTCGCCGCCCGCGTCGAGGTAGGCGGCGCCGAGCTCACCGATCGTCGTGATCGGCGGCGGAGGCTCGGAAGCACACCCGACCAGCAGAGCGAGCGCGATCAGCGCGGCCCCGACCGGTCGGGCGGCTCCCAGCATCAGCCCTCGTTCGCCGGGGTGCTGGTCTCGGCCGGCGCCTCGCTCGGCGCCGGGGTCTCCGTGGGCTCACCCGTGAGCTGGCCGGCGGCTGCGGTGACGAAGGCCGAGAAGCCCGCGGCATCGGACGCACTGCCCGGGTACTGCTGACCGTTCACGAGCACGGTCGGGGTGCGGTCGGCGACCACGCCGTCGGTGCCCGGCAGCGGCTGGGTTCCCGCTCGGACGGTGGCCTCTTCGGCCCAGCTCATGAAGCGGCCGTCGTTGATGCAGTCGGCGAGACCATCGCCGGTCTCGATGCCCGCGCCCTCGGCGACGCCGACGATCTCCTCGTTCGAGAGGCCGGAGGTCGATTCGGCCGGCTGGTTGTCGAACATCGCGCTGTTGAACGCCCAGAACTTGTCGGGCGCGAACTCGGCCACGCATCCGGCAGCCGAGGCCGCTCGGGTGGAGTACTTCGTGCCGAGGGAAGCGCGGTCGAGGATCGCGATCGGGTGCACCTCGACGGTCGCTGCGCCGCTCGACATGAGCTGCTCGAGCGTCGCGCGGTTCGTCTGATCGAACGTGCCGCACACGGGGCACATGTAGTCCTGGTAGATCTCGATCTGGATCATGTCCTGGCGCGGCTCGGTCGGCGTGGGCTCGCCCTCCGCCGGCACTGCGGCCGTGCGCTCGGCGACGAAGTCCTGGCCGATCACGATGCCGTTCGAGGCCATGTTCTCGGGGCCCGGCCCGGCGGGCCGGATGCTGTTCACGATCACGATGGCGACGATGGCAACGATGGCGACTGCGGCCACGATGATGCCGCCGACCGTCAGACCCTTCTTGAGGCGCTCCCGGCGTCGGCGCTCCTCCTGCATCTTCTTCGCCTGCTCGCGCGCCTGCGCGCGGCGCTCGTTCTTCGTCAGCTTCTCGCTCATGCGTCCTTGTCCTGCGGTCGGCCGGGATTCCGGCATGAGGCGCGATCGGGGCACGCACCATTTTCTAGGGTACCGGCGCGCGCCGTGCAAAGATGTCCCCACGGGCATCGTCGCCCGTCTTCACACAACGGATCGTCCGGCACGTACCTGCCGGTGGGAGGAAACGAACAATGGCGTCTGTGACGTTCGACAAGGCTTCGCGGGTCTACCCCGGAAGCACGAAGCCCGCAGTGGACCAGATCGACCTGGAGGTCGCCGACGGCGAGTTCCTGGTGCTGGTCGGCCCGTCAGGCTGCGGCAAGTCCACCACCCTGCGCATGCTCGCCGGCCTCGAAGAGGTCAACGACGGACGCATCATGATCGGCGACCGCGACGTCACCGACATGCCGCCCAAGGATCGCGACATCGCGATGGTGTTCCAGAACTACGCGCTCTACCCGCACATGACGGTCGCCGAGAACATGGGCTTCGCGCTCAAGATCGCCGGCATCGCCAAGGATGAGCGAGCCAAGCGCGTCGAGGAGGCGGCCAAGCTGCTCGACCTCGAGCCCTACCTCGGCCGCAAGCCGAAGGCGCTCTCGGGCGGTCAGCGCCAGCGCGTCGCCATGGGTCGAGCGATCGTGCGCCAGCCGCAGGTCTTCCTCATGGACGAGCCGCTGTCGAACCTCGACGCCAAGCTGCGCGTGCAGACGCGCACGCAGATCGCATCACTGCAGCGCCGCCTCGGCGTCACCACGGTCTACGTCACGCACGATCAGACCGAGGCCCTCACCATGGGCGACCGCATCGCGGTGCTCAAGGACGGCCTGCTGCAGCAGGTGGGCACGCCGCGCGACCTCTACGGCAGCCCCGCGAACCTGTTCGTGGCCGGATTCATCGGCAGCCCAGCGATGAACCTCATGGAGCTCACGATCAGCGACCAGGGCGCGCACTTCGGCAACCACCTCGTGCCAATCCCCCGTGAGCAGCTCTCGGGCGCGAAGGACGGCGTCGTCGTCGGTGTCCGCCCGGAGGATGTCAACGTGGCCGAGCAGGGCGACGGCCTGCCCGTCGAGGTCGACCTGGTCGAGGAGCTCGGCGCCGACGGGTACCTCTACGGTCACGCGGATGTCGAGGGCAAGCGCGTCGACATCGTCGCGCGCGTCGACGGCCGCAACCACGCCAAACTGGGCGACACGGTCTACATCACGCCTGACCCGACGCACCTGCACGTGTTCGACAAGGAGTCGGGCAACCGCCTCTGAGTCAGTCCTGCAACGGCCCCGACCTCGGTCGGGGCCGTTTGCTGTCTGCTGGGCGCCACGCGCCTACGATGGCGCCATGCCCTCGGACCTGCGCATCACGTCGTCGCTCATGGATGCGACGCTGCTCGACCTGCCGTGGCACCTGCCGCTCGACGAGTGGACCGAGGATGACGTCGTGCAGCTGCCGAAGGGCATCTCGCGCCACCTCGTGCGCTTCGCGCGCGTGAGCGGCCGGGTGGTCGCCATCAAGGAGACCACGGCAGAGATGGCGAACCGCGAGTACGCGATGCTGCGCCAGCTGCAGCGCCTCGAGGTGCCGTGCGTGGAGCCGCTCGCGGTGATCGCCGAGCGCACCGACGACCGCGGCGAGCCGCTCGCGGCGGTGCTCATCACGCGCCACCTGCGCTTCTCGCTCCCCTATCGTGCGCTCTACAGCTCGTCGATGCAGGCGGCGACGGCGCAGCGCCTGGTCGACGCGCTCGCCGGACTGCTGGTGCGGCTGCACCTCGTGGGCTTCTACTGGGGCGACGTGTCGCTGTCGAACACGCTCTTCCGCCGCGATGCCGGCGCCTTCGCGGCCTACCTGGTCGATGCCGAGACCGGCACCATCGAGCCGAACGGGCTCTCCGACGGGCGGCGCGACGACGACCTCGAGGTCGCGCGCATCAACATCGCCGGCGAGCTCCTCGACCTCGCTGCTGGCGGACGCCTCGACGACTCGATCGACCCCGTCGCGGTCGCAGGATCGATCGTGCAGCAGTACAACTCCCTCTGGCACGAGCTGCACAGCGATCAGGTGGTGCCCGCGTCCGAGCGATACCGCATCCGGGATCGCATCGAGCGGCTGAACACGCTCGGCTTCGACATCGGCGAGCTCGCCATCACCACCACCGACGGCGGCACCAGGGTCGCCATCCAGCCCAAGGTCGTCGACCCGGGCCACCACCACCGCCGCCTGCAGTCGCTGACGGGCATCGACGCGCAGGAGAACCAGGCGAGGCGCCTGCTCAACGACCTCGACGAGTACGTCGCGGTGCAGCATGACCTGCGCCCGTCGGTCGGCGAGGACGCGCTCGCCAACGAGTGGTTCGAGCGCGTCTTCGCCAAGGTGGTGGCCGCCGTGCCGATCGAGCTGCGCGGCAAGCTCGAGGGACCGCAGGTCTTCCACGAGGTGCTCGAGCACCGGTGGTTCCTCTCGGAGCAGCGTCGTCGAGAGGTCACGATGCAGGAGGCCACCGAGAGCTACATCGAGACCCAGCTCGCCTTCCGGCGCGACGAGGCCGCGCTGCTCGACGTGCCCGTCACCGTGACGATGCCGATCGTCACGCTCGAGGAGCAGGATGATGACGAGGACGAGACCGACTGGCGCGATCTCGTCTGAGGCTCAGCGGTGCGATCGGATCTTCGCCACCTCGTAGAGCGTGACGGATGCGGCGATGCCGGCATTCAGCGACTCGGTCATCGACTCGATGGGGATCGAGACGATCGCGTCGCAGGTCTCGGCGACCAGGCGCGAGATGCCCTTGCCCTCGCTCCCGACGACCACGACGAGCGGCCCGTCGGCCAGCTCCAGCTCGTGCAGCGGCACGTCGCCGTCGCCGTCGAGGCCGATCACGAACATCCCCTCGCCCTTGAGCTCCTTGAGCGTCGCGGTGAGGTTCGAGGCCATCGCCACCGGCACGCGCGCCGCGGCGCCGGCCGACGTCTTCCAGGCGCTCGCCGTCACGCCGACAGAGCGGCGCTGCGGCACGATGACGCCCTGCGCGCCGAAGGCGGCGGCTGAGCGGATGATCGCACCCAGATTGCGAGGATCTGTGACGCCGTCGAGCGCGATGAAGAGCGGGTTCTGGCCGCGACCGCGCACGGTCTCCAGCAGGTCGATCGGGTGCGCGTACTTGTAGGGCGGCACCTTGAGCGCCACGCCCTGGTGCACGCTGTCGTGCCCGGAGATGCGGTCGAGCTCTGGCCGCATGACCTCCATCACCGGTACGCCGCGCTTGTTCGCGAGCGACAGGATCTCCTTGACGCGGTCATCCATCTCGAGCCGTGCAGCGAGGATCAGCGCGGTCGCCGGGATCTTCGCCTTGAGCGCCTCGAGCACGGAGTTGCGGCCGGTGACCAGCTCGGAGTCGTCCTTGGACGATGAGGGCTTGCGATGGCGCGGCGGCTCGGGCTTGCGGCCGCTCTTGCCTGCGGCGGCCTCGTAGCGCTCGCGCGCAGCCTTCCGCTGGCCGGCGGGGTGCCAGGAGCGATCCTCCGCCTTCGGCGTGGGGCCCTTGCCCTCGAGGGATTTGCGGCCGTGGCCGCCGGTGCCCTTCAGCGGGCCCTTCTTGCGCGCGGGGCGCTGCGCCTTGCTCATGCGATGCTCCAAGTGGTGGTGTCTTTGCCGTCCTCGACGAGGATCCCGGCTGCCGCGAGCGTGTCGCGGATGCGATCGGAGGCGGCGAAGTCCTTCGCCGCACGAGCCTCGCGCCGCTCGGCCAGCAGCATCTCGACCAGCCGGTCGAGGGCGATGGCGTGCGGGGAGGCGCCGGACAGGGCCGACACTCCAGATTGCCATACGGAATCAGCGGGGTCGAGCCCCAGCACCCGAAGCATCGCGCGCACCTCGCCCGCGCGCACCGCCGAGGCGGCGTGATCGCCGGCATCCAGTGCCGCATTCGCGCTGCGCGTGGTGTCGTGCAGCACCGCCACTGCCTGCGGCGTCGACAGGTCGTCGTCCATGGCCGCGCCGAACGCATCCGGCACCGCGGCGTCGGGCAGCTCGCCCGCCCGCGCGGCGCGCTCGAGCATCGCCTCGATGCGGCCGAACGCTGCCTCCGCCTCTGCGAGCGAGCCGCCCTCGAGGCTGCCGTCGGCGGTGCGCAGGTCGATCGTCGATCGGTAGTGCGACGCCACCAGGAAGTACCGCGCGACGATCGGGCGAACGGCGCGAAGCAGGTCGGCGGCGAAGATCGAGTTGCCGAGCGACTTCGACATCTTCTCGCCGTCGACGTTGACGAGCCCGTTGTGGCTCCACACCTGCGCGAAGCCGAGGCCCGCAGCGCTCGACTGCGCGAGCTCGTTCTCGTGGTGCGGAAACCGCAGGTCGAGGCCGCCGCCGTGGATGTCGAACGCATCGCCCAGGTACTTGCGCGCCATCGCGGAGCACTCGATGTGCCAGCCCGGTCGGCCAGGGCCCCACGGCGACGCCCACGACGCCGATGCGGGCTCGTCGTCCTTGCGCGCCTTCCAGAGCGCGAAGTCGCGCGCATCGCGCTTGCCGCGCGGGCCGGCGTCAGCGGCCGACTCCATCTTGTCGATCGACTGGCGCGTGAGCGTGCCGTAGTCGGCCCATGAGCGCACGTCGAAGTAGACGTCGGCGGAGCCGTCCAGCGCCGGGTAGGCGTGGCCGCGCTCGATGAGCAGCGCGATGAGGGCGTGCATCTCCGGCACGGATGCGGTCGCGCGAGGCTCGTAGGTCGGCGCGAGCACACCGACGGCTCGGTATGCGGCCGCGAACTCGAGCTCCACGCGGTAGGCCAGCGCCCACCACGGCTCGTCCACCGCACCCGCGAGCACCTTGTCGTCGATGTCGGTGACGTTGCGCACGAAGGTCACGTCGTTGCCGCGATGCGTCAGCCAGCGGCGCCACACGTCGTAGGCGACGGCGCTGCGCACGTGGCCGATGTGCGGCGACGACTGCACCGTGGGGCCGCAGACGTACATCGACACGGTGCCCGGCCGCAGGGGACGCAGGTCGACGACGCCCTGCTGCTTCGAATCGTAGATGCGCACGGTCACGGCTCCCAAGGCTAGTGGGCGATCGCGCGGGCCGCGGAGGAGCGACCCCCGCAGGTCGAGCAGGAGCAACCCCCGCAGGTCGAGGAGGCAGCGGCCCGCAGGGACGCCGCCGTCACGAGACAGGACAGGGCGACATCCGGTCTCTCTAATGGTGGATACCGGTCCGTGATCGGTGCAGGCTGGCTTCGGTGATGGTCGGGCGTGGCTCTACTGGTCTCTGACCCTGAGTGATCGGGTGTCTTGGTCACGACATGCCCGCCTGGCGGCCGCACCACCGAAGGCAAGGGCGCCAAAGCCATCAAACGGATCCTCAAACGCTACGTCGCCCGCGCCATCTTCCGACACCTCGAAGCCGTCATGGGCTTGACAAAACACATAGAAGCGTCGTGACGCGGACGGCTGCGCCGCCCGCTCCTCGACCAACGGAGCCGCCCGCTCCTCGACCTACGGAGCCGCCCGCTCCTCGACCTACGAGCGGAACCCGCCCGCCCGCCGCACGTCGCTCGGGTTACGAGGGGCGGCGGTGGATGAGGGCCGTCACGACGGCCTGCACGCCCTCGCCGCGGCCGATCGCTCCGAGTCCGTCGGTCGTGGTGCCTGCGACGCTCACCGGCGCGCCGACCATCGCGGTGAGCACGGCCTGGGCCTCATCGCGACGCGGGCCGATGCGCGGGCGGTTGCCGAGCACCTGCACCGCGACGTTCATCGGAGTCCAGCCGTGCTCCGCGAGCCGGGCGATCGCAGCGCGCACGAAAACCTCTCCGAACGCTCCTGCATGCTGCGGGTCGTCGACGCCGGCGAGCCCGCCGATGTCGCCGAGCCCCGCCGCGCTCAGCAGCGCGTCGACGATCGCGTGGCAGACGACGTCGCCGTCGGAGTGGCCCGCAAGGCCCTGCCCCTCCCATTCTAGGCCCGCGAGCCGCAGGGGTCCGTCACCGCCGAAGCCGTGCACGTCGACCCCGACGCCGGTCCTGATCTCACTCGTCGGCAGCTCGCTCATGCTGGTCCCCTCGTCGGCGAGCAGCAGCTCGGCGCGGTGCGCGTCTGCTCTCGTCGTGATCTTGAACGCCAGCTCGGAGCCCTCGACCGCGACGACCGGCTCGCCGAGCGCCTGCACGAGCTGCGCGTCATCGGTGGAATCGCCGCGCGCGTCGCCCGCTGCCGCGTACGCCCGTCGCAGCAGCGCGGCGTCGAACCCCTGAGGCGTCTGCATCGCGCGCAGGCGGGAGCGGTCGACGATCGCGCCCAGCTCCGCGTCGCTCGCCTCGCGCACCGTGTCGACGACCGGCAGCACGGGCACCACCGCGCGCGCACCATCGCGCAGCGCCCCCATCACCCGCTCGACCTGCGCGAGCGGCAGCAGCGCGCGCGCCGCATCATGCACGAGCACCCAGTGCGCGTCGCCTGCGGCGGCCAAGCCCGCCGCAACAGAGTCGGCCCTCGTCGCGCCGCCGACGACGATGCGGGCAGCCCGCGCATCCGCACCGCCGCCGACACCCGCGCGCGCCGCGATGGCGGCGGCATCCGCCTCCCAGCCCGCGGGGACGACGAGCACGATCGCCGCGTCGACCTTCGCGAGGCCGCGCAGGGCGTGCTCGAGGATGGTCGCGCCGGCGAGCTCGGCGAAGGCCTTCGGCACACCGCGGCCGAGGCGCGTGCCGCTGCCGGCGGCGACGACGATGAGTGCGCTGTCGGTCACGGCACCAGCCTAAGCGGGTGCGGATACGCTCGGTGGCGATGCCCCGCACCGTCCGTCCCGCCCGCAGCTACGCGACAGATCCGGTCACGCGCGCGCTGCGGATCCTCGCGATCCTCGCCGTGGCGGCGATCGCCGCGTGGATGCTGGCGCAGTATCCGGCGCTGCCCGAGACGGTGCCGACGCACTTCGACGCGGCCGGACGTCCCGACGGCTGGGGCAGCAAGTCCAGCGTGCTGTGGCTCGCGCTGGTCATGGCCGCGCTCACGGCGCTGCTCGCCTGGCTGTCGACGAAGCCCCGTTGGGCGAACTATCCGGTGCAGCTGACCGAGCAGAACGCGCAGCGCGTGTATCGGGAGGGCGAGCGGATGCTCGTGTGGATGCTGTGGCCGATCGCGCTGCTGTTCGCCGGGCTCGCGCTGCTCACCGTGGGCTCGGCCAGCGCAATGGTCGGGGCGATCCTGCCTGGCCAGGTGGCGCTCGCGCTGGGGTTCGCGGGGATGCTCGTGGTGGTGACCGTCGGGATCGTGCGACTGGTGCGCGCAGCGCGGTAGGTCGGCCCCGCCATCACGTGCGCGCAGCACCGTCGTCAGGCGCGCGGAAAAGGCACCGGCCCTCGCGGGTCGGTGCCTCTTCCTTGTGCGGGCAGTGCCCGAGTCGTCAGCTCGCGGGGGCGAGCGCCGCATCGAGGCGCGCCGCAGCGGCATCCTCGTCGGTCTTCTCGGCGAGCGCCAGCTCGGAGACTAGGATCTGGCGCGCCTTCGCAAGCATGCGCTTCTCACCGGCCGAGAGGCCGCGATCCTGGTCACGGCGGCTGAGGTCGCGGACGACCTCGCTCACCTTGATCACGTCGCCGGACGCAAGCTTCTCGACGTTGGCCTTGTAGCGCCGGGCCCAGTTCGTCGGCTCCTCGGTGAAGTCGGCGCGCAGCACCTCGAACACGCGGTCGAGACCCTCCTCGCCGATCACGTCGCGAACACCGACCATGTCGACGTTGGCAGCGGGGACCTCGATCGTGAGTCCGCCCTGGGCGACGTTGAGCTTGAGGTAGGTCATCTCAACGCCCTTCACCTTGCGCACCTTGACCTCGGTGATCTTCGCAGCGCCGTGGTGGGGGTAGACGACTGTCTCTCCGACCTCAAAGTTCATCGAATGCTCCTCGTCATAGCCAGAACCTTGATTTTATCACAGCGTGTCGCTCGCCAGCGCCTCGCTGGAGGTGGTTGGATCACGCCTCGCGCGAACCCGCGGGCCGTGGCATGCGCCGATCGCGCCCGTACTAGACTCGGTCGCGACCGCGCCGCATCCTCCAGCAGCGCTCGTCAGAGTCGAAAGGGTTCCCGTGCAGCCTCGCATCGCCGCCGCAGCAGCCGCAGCCGTCGTCGTCGCCTTCGCCGCGACCGGTTGCAACATCCTCACGCCCCAGGCGACGCAGATCGAGTACGACCCGTCGGATGGTGTCTCGGGCACCACCGGCGCCGTGACGGCCCACAACGTCATGCTGATCGGCGACCCGGAGGGCGACGCCATGAACCTCGCGGTGACGTTCACGAACGAGGGCGAGGCCACCTTCATGGAGGTGCGCTACGAGGACATGGTCGAGCAGGTGCGCCTGCCCTCGGGCGTCACTGCGTTCGGATTCCCGGGTGAGCAGCAGATCGTCGTGCCCGTGTCGGACGACCTCACCTTCGGCTCGCTGCAGAACGTCGCGTTCGAGGCGGATGGCGCCGAGGCCGTGGGCCTCCGCGTGCCCACGATCTCGACCGACCTGAACGGCTACGAGACGTTCGGACCGGTCACCGAGTAGCGCTCAGCGCTCGAAGCGGTAGCCCAGCCCGCGCAGCGTCGCGACGCGCGTCGGGTTCGCAGGGTCCTCCTCGATCTTCGCCCGCAAGCGCTTGATGTGCACGTCGAGCGTCTTCGTGTCGCCGACGTAGTCGCTGCCCCAGACGCGGTCGATGAGCTGGGCTCGCGTGAGCACCCGACCTGCGTTCCGCATCAGGTACTCGAGCAGCTCGAACTCGCGCAGCGGCATCGCCACCGGCTCGCCCGCGACGTGCACCGTGTGACTGTCGGCGTCCAGCCGCACCCGGCCGATCTCGACCACTGCGTCGTCGTCGTCCACAGCGCGGCGTCGGAGCACCGCACGGATGCGCGCGAGCAGTTCTCGCGTCGAGTAGGGCTTCGTCACGTAGTCATCGGCGCCCAGCTCCAGGCCGACGACCGTGTCCATCTCGCTGTCCTTCGCAGTCACCATGATGATCGGCACCCCGGAGCTCTGCCGGATGAGCCTGCACACCTCGGTGCCGCTGCGCCCCGGGAGCATGAGATCGAGCAGCACCAGGTCGGCGCCCTGCTGCTCGAACATCCGCATCGCGCGGATGCCGTCCTCCGCATGCGCGGTCTCGTAGCCCTCGAGCTCGAGCAGGTAGGCGAGC
This sequence comes from Agrococcus sp. Ld7, assembly GCF_045064095.1. Classification (NCBI taxonomy): domain Bacteria; kingdom Bacillati; phylum Actinomycetota; class Actinomycetes; order Micrococcales; family Microbacteriaceae; genus Agrococcus; species Agrococcus sp. Ld7. Next base: position 28,689 of record NZ_JBISGY010000002.1, read on the forward strand.
GGCTCGGCGAGCGCCGCTTCGTCCTCGACGATCAGGATGCGCGTCATGCGATCTCCTTGCGGGTTGCGGCGGCGGGGAGCCGCAGCGTGAACGTGGAGCCCTGACCGGGATGCGACCACAGCCGCACCTCCCCGCCGTGGCTGATGGCGACATGCTTGACGATGCTGAGCCCGAGGCCCGTGCCGCCCGTGACCCGGCTCCGCGCGGGGTCGATGCGGTAGAAGCGCTCGAACACGCGCTCGTGATCCTCCGGCGCGATGCCGGCTCCGTTGTCGGTCACCGCGATCTCGACCACCTCGTCGACGACGCGCACGCCGACGCCGACGTGGGTCGCGGCGGGCGAGTGCTGCACCGCGTTCGTGATCAGGTTCTGCACGGCCATCGTGACGAGCTCCTCGGAGCCCAGCACCTGCGCGTCATCGAGCACCCGCGGCAGGATGACCATCCGCTTGGCCTCGGCGAGCACCGCGTTGCGATCGACCGCGACGTCGACCACCTGCGCGATCGAGAAGCGCTCGGCGTCATCGAGCGGGTCATCGGCCTGGATGCGCGAGAGGTCGATGAGCTCTTTCGTCATGCGGCCCAGCCGCTCGGCCTCGACCTGCATGCGCTGCGAGAACGCGCGCACCCTGACCGGATCCTCGGCCGCGGCCTCGATCGCTTCGGAGAGCAGCGTCAGCGCACCGATCGGCGTCTTGAGCTCGTGGCTGACGTTGGCGACGAAGTCGCGGCGCACGCCCGCGAGGCGCAGCTCCTCGGTGCGGTCGGAGACCAGCACGAGCATGAATCGGTTGCCGAGCGGCGCGACGCGCGCGCGCAGCTGCAGCTCGGTGCCGACGCCGATGCGGCCGCGACGGTAGGCGATGTCGAGCACCTCGGCCTCGCCGGTGCGCCAGACGCGGCGGACCGCATCCATGATCTCGCGCGACCGCAGCTCTCGACCGTCGACGAGGTCGAGCGCATCCGCGCCGGGCGAGGCGAGGATGACCTGGTTGGAGCCGTCGAAGACGATGCCGGCGGATTCCAGCACATCGACCATCGCGGCGATGCCGTCGGGGATCGGCTCGGTCGCGATCGCCATCACCTGTCGGCCGCGCTGCGCCGCGATGCTGAGCAGCGCCGCGGATCCGCCGCCGATGGTGAGCCCCAGCAGGAGCGCCAGGAGCACATACCAGGACGCATCCACGCCTTGATCGTATCCTGGTCGGACAGCGCCCCCGCGGTTCAGCCCTCGGCCACCCGCCGGTAACCTGGCCGGGGAACACTCGGGGTTCGACACGTGCCCGGCCCGATGCAGCCCGAGGCACAGCGGAGGGAGCAGCAGCATGCGCGACGTATTCCAGCAGGAGCTCGCCGAGGTGCAGGAGCGCCTCGTCGACATCGCAGGCCACGTGGTGGTCTCGATCGAGTCGGCCGTGCGAGCGTTCGGCGATTCGAACGTCCAGCTCGCCGAGCAGGTGATCGCGACCGACCCCGTCATCGACGACAAGGCGGCGTCGCTCGATGAGCTCGTCATCAACATCATCGCCCGCCAGTCCCCCGTCGCCCGCGATCTGCGCATCGTGGTGTCGGCGCTGCGCATCTCGGCGTCGCTTGAGCGCATGGGCGACCTCGCCCGCCACATCGCGCTGCTGGCCAGGTACCGCTTCCCGATGCAGGTGGTGCCGGAGTCGCTGCAGCCGACCTTCGCCGAGATGGGGCGGCAGGACATCGAGATCGCCAAGATGCTGCGCGACCTGCTGGAGACGCAGGACCTGACGCTGGCCGAGCGGCTGCAGACCGCCGACGACCGCGTCGACGAGCTGCACCGCGACGTGTTCTCGCACGTGCTGGGCACCGAGTGGCAGGGTGCGCCGCACACCACCGTCGACGCAACGCTCGCGAGCCGCTACCACGAGCGCTTCGCCGACCACGCGGTCGGCATCGCCAAGAAGGTGCAGTACCTCGCCACCGGCGACTGGGTGGGCGCCGACGACGACCACGCCGAGGGCACGCCGGAGCCGGTGCAGCCCGCCGAGTAGGCAGCCCTGATCGGCCGCCGCGCGGCTCGTGCTTGCCCTGGCTAGTGCTTGCCCTGGCTCGCCACCGCGGCGGCGCCCGCCGCGGCAGCCTCGGGGTCGAGGTACTCGCCCGCGCTCAGCGGCATGTTGTCCTCGCCCAGCTTGTACACGAGCGGGATGCCGGTAGGGATGTTGAGCTCGGCGATGTCGTCGTCCGAGATGCCGTCGAGGTGCTTGACGAGCGCGCGCAGCGAGTTGCCGTGCGCGGTCACGAGCACGGTCCTGCCCGCGTCGAGGTCCTTCGTGATGGTCGAGTCCCAGTAGGGCAGGAAGCGCTCGATCACGTCCTTGAGGCACTCGGTCTTGGGCAGCTCGCCATCGATGTCGTCGTAGCGCGGGTCGCCGGCCTGCGAGAACTCGTTGTCGTCGGAGATGGGCGGCGGCGGGGTGTCGAACGACCGGCGCCAGGTCATGAACAGCTCCTCGCCGTACTGCTCGAGCGTCTCGGCCTTGTTCTTGCCCTGCAGGTCGCCGTAGTGGCGCTCGTTCAGACGCCACGAGCGGTGCACGGGGATCCACGAGCGCTCGGCGGCGTCGAGCGCGATGTTCGCGGTCTGGATCGCGCGGCGCAGCAACGACGTGTAGAGCACATCGGGCAGCAGGTCGCGCTCGCGCAGCAGCTCGCCGCCGCGCTTCGCCTCCGCTTCGCCCTTCGCGGTGAGCCCCACGTCGACCCAACCGGTGAAGAGATTCTTCTCGTTCCAGTCGGACTGGCCGTGGCGGAGCAGGATCAGGGTGCGCTCAGTCATATCGCCAGCCTAGCCAACGCGTTCATTGCTCGGCGCTCCCCGGCATGAGCCCGCGAGCGCTGGATGGCGACGCGGGTCAGTCGGCCGACGGGGCAGCAGGACGGCGCACGGCGCCGAGCCGCGGCAGGCGGGGCGGGCGGTTCGCGTGGCCCGCGCTCGGCGGCACCAGCAGCTGCTGGCCGGCCGCGACATCCACGCCCTCGGCCGTGTGCACGACGAGATCCTGATCGGCGGGCGTCGAGCGCCGCACGACCGCGAGCGCAATGGGCCCGAGCTCGTCGTGCATCGCGATCGAGGTCACGGCGCCCTCTGGCTTGTCGCCCGCGCGCACCTCGTCGCCGGGAGCGACCTGCGCGTTCTGGCTGCCGTCCAGGTGCAGCAGCACGATGCGGCGCGGCGGAGCACCGAGGTTGTGCACCTTCGCCACCGTCTCCTGCCCGCGGTAGCACCCCTTCTGGAGGTGCACGGCGGTGGTCAGCCAGTCGAGCTCGTGCGGGATCGTGCGGTCATCGACCTCCGCGAGCGCCGGCCGGCCTGCGGCGATGCGCAGCGCATCCGCCGCCATGGTGCCCACGAACCGGTCGGGCGCGATCGTCGCGGCCCGCTCGGGCGCCAGGATCGTCTCCGACCAGGCGAACGGCTCCCCCGTGGGCTCGCCGTAGCGGATGCCGCCGGGCGAGACCTCCGGCCACCCGTCCACCCACCGGGGGGCATCCGCGAGCTCGCCTGCGGTGTCGCCTGCGGTGCCCACGACCACGAGGTCGGGGCGCTCGATCTCGACCCGCTTCGCGAAGCGCATCCGCGTCAGCCACGTCTCGAGCGCCTCGGCCGTGCCGGCATCGACGATCACCCAGAGCGCATCCCCGGTCCAGTGCAGGCGCAGCGCGTGCTCGATGCGGCCGATGGGTGAGAGCACCAGGGTCTCGGTGGAGGCTCCGGGCTCGAGGTGGCCGACCGACTGGCTGGTGATGGAGTCGAGCCACGGCAGCGTGTCCGGACCCGTGAGCCGCAGCACCTCGCGCGGCAGCAGCACGAGGCTGCCCGCACGCAGGCGGCGCTGCTCGGCGATCGGATTGCCGACGTGCAGCGGCAGGCCGGTGCCGTCATCGAGCACCGCATTGGGGATGCCGGCGGCGATGTCGCGAGCCGTCACTGCTCGTTCGCCTCGCTCGGTGTGCGGCGCGCGAGGCGCCCGGAGGCATGGCTCTGCAGCCCCTGCCCGAGCGCGGCGAGATCCCATGCCCACAGCAGGTGGTTCTCGACCAGCCCGTACATGCGGGTGGAGGCGCTGTGCTCCTTCGCGCTCGCTCCGCGCAGCACCGCGTCTGTCGCGAGGTCGATGCGCGGACCGTTGATGGTGCCGAGGTAGAGCTCGGCGACCCCCGTCGGGTGCGCGATGAGTGCCTGCAGGTCGAAGGCGCCATCGGGGCGCCGCAGGGCCTCGACCGCCTCGACATCCGGGTACGCGGCCTGCCCCTCTGGGGGCAGCATGCCCGGCCCGGCGTCGGCCTCGTTGGTCGGTCGCGCCAGCCGCCAGAATCCGCTCTCGGCCGCGAGCGGCGTGAGCTCATCGTCGAGCTGCCACGCGTAGGACTCGTAGGCCAGGTACGGATGCCCGTGGTGCGCGAACGAGACGCGCTGGCCGAACTCCTGCTCGACCGTTCGCTCGCCGACCGGGAACGACAGCACCCCCGTGCCCTCCCACGTGCCGATGAGCCACTGCAGCGGGCCCAGCTCAGCCGGGAGGGTCGGATCGAGCTCGAGCATTGCCTAGCGCTGCCCCCGGAAGAGGTTGCGGATCACGACGAACGAGACGCCGGTGATGGCGAGCATCGCGAGTCCGAGCAGACCGAGGTAGAAGATCTCGAGGGCGACGATGGGGATGGCCATGGCTCGATCCTATCCCTCGGTCGCTGGATGTCGCGGCTCCCGCGGGCGATCGCCGGGATCGGTGTGCGGCGCGTCGCGCGGGCGGCGCGGCCGTGGTCGCGGGCGGCGCGGCCGTGGTCGCGGTCGAGCGGCAGACCGGCGCGGGCAGCCGCGCGGATCAGAGCCGGACGCACCGAGCTGGCAGCCGCGGATCAGAGCGCGGCGAACCGCGCAGGCAGCCGCGAATCAGAGCGCGGTCAGGGGCACGAGGATCGCGCTCGCCACCGCGAGCACCACGACCGTGCCGAAGATCGCTGCCGCGAGCCGATCCACGAGGCCCGGCACCGTCGGCCCGCCGAGCTGGATGGCGAAGGCCACCAGGGTGCACGTGCCGAGCACGATCGGGAGCCAGACGATGCCGTCGAGCGGCGTCAGCACGCCCACCGCCGCGGCACCGAGCGCCGCGAGCAGCCAGACGGGCCACACGCTGGCCCACTGCCAGGAGGTCGCCTTGCTCATGCGCCCATTGTGGCGCAGAAATGTCACCAACTGCTCGGAAGAGCCCCGCTTGCGAGCCGCAATCGACAATCCTGCGGTCGGCGAGGGCGGGGAAGGAGGAGGGAAGTGAGCGGAAGGGGCCGGGCGCGCGGCGGAATACGATGGGCGCGGCAGGGGGCTGGATGGCGCACATCGTGATCTTCACCCGCCGCGACCGGGGCGTGCTGCCCAGCCTCGAGCTGCTGGAGCACCGCATCAGCACCGTGCCGGCGTCGGCGGAGGCCGTGGCGCGCGCGCCGGAGGGCGATCTGCTGATCGTGGATGCGGTCGGCGAGCTCGTCGCAGCGAAAGCGGTCTGTCGCCTGCTCGCGGGCGGCTCAGCGCCCGTGCTGCTGGTGCTCGGCGAGGGCGGCTTCACCGCGGTCACCGCAGAGTGGGGCGCGACCGACATCGTGCTGGACGACGCGGGCCCGGCGGAGCTGGACGCGCGCATCCGCCTGGCCCTCGCCGTCGCGCGGGCGGCCGCCCCGATCTCGACCAGCGGCCTCACGATCGACGAGCCCAGCTACCAGGCGAGGCTCGACGGCAGGCCCATCGACCTGACGTTCAAGGAGTTCGAGCTGCTGCGGTTCCTCGCCGCGAATCCGGCTCGCGTGTTCACCCGCGAGCAGCTGCTGAGCGAGGTGTGGGGCTACGACTACTTCGGCGGCACGCGTACGGTCGATGTGCATGTACGACGCCTGCGCGCCAAGCTCGGCGCACTCGAGAGCCTCATCGGCACGGTGCGCGGCGTCGGCTACCGATTCGAACGGCTGGAGGCCTGATGCAGACGACACCCGCGATCGAGCCCGTCGAGGCGCTGGGCGCAGCCTGCCTCGCCGAGGACGGCACGCCGCCGTTCAACGACCAGGCGCTCGTCGAGCTGCGGCGCGGCGAGCGTCGCGCGATCGGCGACGCGGATGCGCTGGCCGTCATCAGCGACACGGAGCGCGAGGTCGAGCTGGCCGTGCACCCCGAGCACCGCGGCCGCGGGCTCGGCACCGCGCTCGTGACCCGGCTCACGGAGGAGCTCGGCGACTTCGAGGCGTGGGCGCACGGCGACCTGCCGGCTGCGCGCGCGATCGCGGAGCGCTTCGGCATGGCCCACGTGCGCTCGCTGCTGCAGCTGCGCGCCCCGGTGCCCGCGGCGACCACCGACGACGACCGCCTGCCGGAGGGGACCCGAGCGTACGAGCCGGGCGACGCATCCGCGCTGCTCGCGCTGAATGCGGCCTCGTTCGCCTCGCACCCGGAGCAGGGGCGGATGTCGCCCTCGGATCTCGAGGCGCGCATGGCCGAGCCCTGGCACGACGACGCGAATCTCATCGTGCTGCCGGGCCAGTCGGGTCTCGATGCCTTCACGTGGGTGAAGCCCGACGGCAGCAGCGATGTTGCGGAGCTGTACGTGCTCGGCGTCTCCCCCGATGCGCAGGGCGCGGGCCTGGGGCGGCGGATGCTCGACGCCACCTTCGTGCGGATGCGCGCGGTGGGCGCGACGGCCGCGCACCTGTACGTCGAGGGCGACAACGAGGCCGCGCTGGCGCTCTACCGCCGGTCGGGCTTCGAGCAGTGGGCGATCGATGTCCGCTGGCGGCACACGACATCCAGCAGCAGTTGACACAATGACCCCATGACCGACGGCACCACGACAGCGACCGGCACTCCAGAGGAGCCGCGTCTCGAGCGCGCCCCCAGGACGCTCGAGCAGGAGCGCGCCTTCCACGACGCCAACGAGGCCGACTTCGATCGCGACGACTTCGACGAGGAGGTCGCCTGGTCTGCGGAGATGCAGGGGGTCGCGACCGAGGACGGCCTACCCGCCGACCGGTTCGTCGACCGCGAGCTGTCGTGGCTGGAGTTCAACCAGCGCGTGCTGGAGATGGCCGAGAATCGCAACACCCCGCTGCTGGAGCGCGCCAGCTTCCTGGCGATCTTCGCCTCGAACATGGACGAGTTCTTCATGGTGCGCGTCGCGGGCCTCAAGCGGCGCATCGCCACGGGGCTCGCGGTGCCGACCAACGTCGGCACGGCCGCGCAGCAGCTGCTCGACGAGATCGTGCAGCACGCGCACCAGCTGCAGCTGCGGCACGCGAACGCCGCGCAGACCGACTTCATGCCCGAGCTGCGCTCTGCCGGCATCCAGGTGGAGTGCTGGGAGGATCTGACGGACGCCGAGCGGGAGGAGATGTCGCAGCGCTTCGACGACGAGATCTTCCCGGTGCTGATGCCGCTCGCGGTCGACCCCGCGCATCCGTTCCCCTACATCTCCGGCCTCTCGCTCAACCTCGCCGTGCGCGTGCGCGTGCCGGGCGAGTACGAGGAGCAGTTCGCGAGGCTGAAGGTGCCGGCGGTGCTCCCCCGCTTCGTCGAGCTCGAGCGGGTGGACGGTGCGCAGCGCTTCCTGGCGCTCGAGGATCTGATCGCGAACAACCTCGACGAGGTGTTCTCGGGCATGGAGGTCGTCGAGCACCACGTGTTCCGGGTGACGCGGAACGAGGATGTGACGATCGACGAGGATGACACCGAGAACCTCATCAAGGCGCTCGAGCACGAGCTGTCGCGGCGCAAGTTCGGCCCGCCGATCCGCCTCGAGGTGTCGGAGGACATCGACGACGACACCCTCGACCTGCTGGTCGACGAGCTGGGCATCACGCACAACGAGGTCTACAAGCTGCCGGGCCTGCTCGACCTGACGGGCCTGTTCCAGATCGGCGAGATCGATCGGCCGGATCTGCACTACACGAAGCGCGTGCCGGTGACCGCCGCCGCGTTCCTGCCCACTGAGAAGGACGACGACACCGACTTCTTCCAGGCGATCACGCGCAAGGACGTGCTCGTCCACCACCCCTACGAGTCGTTCGCGACGAGCGTGCAGGCGCTGCTGGAGCAGGCCGTCGAGGATCCCGACGTGCTGGCGATCAAGCAGACGCTGTACCGCACCTCCGGCGACTCGCCGGTGGTGGCGGCGCTCATCCGCGCGGCAGCCGCGGGCAAGCAGGTGCTGGCGCTGGTGGAGATCAAGGCGCGCTTCGACGAGCAGGCGAACATCCGCTGGGCCAGGCAGCTGGAGCGGGCCGGCGTGCACGTCGTCTACGGCATGGTCGGGCTCAAGACGCACTGCAAGCTCATGATGATCGTGCGGCGCGAGAACGGCCGGCTGCGGCACTACTGCCACATCGGCACGGGCAACTACAACCCGAAGACCAGCCGCATCTACGAGGACTTCGGCCTCTTCACCGACAACGACCAGGTCGGCCGCGACATCACTCGGCTGTTCAACGAGCTCTCGGGCTACGCGAAGGAGAAGTCGTATCAGCGGCTGCTCGTCGCGCCCAGGCACCTGCGGAAGGGCCTACTCTCCCGCATCGAGCGCGAGACGCAGACGGCGCTCGAGGGCCGCACCGCGCGCATCCGCTTCAAGATCAACTCGATCGTCGATGAGCAGATCATCGACGCGCTCTACCGCGCCAGCCGCGCGGGCGTCGAGGTAGAGATCTGGGTGCGCGGCATCTGCTCGATCAAGCCGGGCGTGCCGGGGCTGAGCGAGAACATCACGCTGCGATCGATCGTCGGTCGCTACCTGGAGCACTCGCGCGTGTTCGCCTTCTGGAACGACGGCGACGAGGAGGTGTTCATCGGCTCCGCCGACATGATGCACCGCAACCTCGACCGCCGCGTCGAGACGCTCATCCAGCTCACGAGCTCTGAGCACCGACTCGACATCCAGCAGCACTTCGACAAGGCCATGTCGCCCAAGACGGCCGCCTGGTGGGGCGAGCCCGACGGCACCTGGACGCGCAGGTTCACTGCCGAGGACGGCACGCTGCTCGACGACCTGCACCGCGACCGCATGATCCAGATCCAGCGTCGCAAGCGGACGTCGCGGTGACGCCCGCGACGCCGGCTGCGCCTGTGCTCGCGGCCGGGGCACTCGTGTGGCGCCTCGTCGACGGCGAGCCGCTCGTGCTGCTCGTGGAGCGCACGCAGCACCGCGACTTCTCGCTGCCGAAGGGCAAGCTCGACCCGGGTGAGACGCTGCCCGAGTGCGCGGTGCGCGAGATCGAGGAGGAGACCGGGCTGCCGATCACGCTCGGTGCTCCCCTGCCGCAGAGCGAGTACCGGCTGCCCGACGGCCGCGACAAGGTCGTCTACTACTGGCAGTCCCGAGTCTCGGAGGAGACGGTCGCGAGCGCCAGCTTCTCGCCGAACGACGAGATCCTGGCGCTCGAGTGGCTGCCGGTGGCCGAAGCGAAGGCGCGCTGCACCTACACGCACGATGCCGAGGTGATCGAGCGCTTCGCGCAGCGGCTCGCCAACGGGCATGCCGAGACGTTCCCGATCATTGCGCTGCGCCACGCGAAGGCCGCGAATCCCTTCGACTGGGAGGGCGCGGACGCCGAGCGCACGCTCACCTCGCGCGGCACGAAGCAGGCGAAGCTGATCGCGCCGGGCATCGCGGCCTTCGGCCCGAAGCGCATCCTGTCCTCGGATGCCGTCCGCTGCGTGCAGACCGTGGAGCCGCTCAGCGCTCTGCTGGGCGTTGAGCCCAAGCTCACCGCGCTCATCAGCCAGGAGTCGCCCGAGCATCCCCGCGCTGAGATCGAGCGCCGCGTCGCGAAGGCGGTGCTCAAGCGCCGCGGCACGGTGCTCTGCAGCCACGCGCCGGTGATCCCCGAGATCGTCACCGCGGTGGTGCACGTCGCGGATGCGCTGGAGTCGGAGCGCACGCACCGCGCGTCGATGCTGCACACGGCCGAGTTCACCGTGCTGCACGTGAGCGCGGGCAAGCGCCCGGCACTCGTGGCGCTCGAGACGCACGGCGCGCGCGAGCTGTAGTCCGGCCGCGGGTCGTGTCCCAGATCGAGGACGTTTCCCCAGCAGAGGACGATCCGTCCTCCCCCGAGTGCGATGCGCCGATCCATCCTCGTTTCGCGACCGGATGCGCGGCGGGCCGAGGCGGGCCGGCAGGCGGGGCGGCAGGCGGATCAGCCGAAGCGGCCGGAGACGTAGTCCTCGGTGGCCTGCACGCTGGGGTTGGAGAAGATCTTGGTGGTCTCGTCGAACTCGATGAGCTTGCCGGGCTTGCCGGTGCCGGCGATGTTGAAGAACGCGGTCCTGTCGCTCACGCGGCTGGCCTGCTGCATGTTGTGGGTCACGATCACGATCGTGTACTCGGTCTTCAGCTCCTCGATCAGGTCCTCGATCGCCAACGTCGAGATCGGGTCGAGCGCCGAGCACGGCTCATCCATGAGCAGCACGTCGGGGCTCACCGCGATCGCGCGCGCGATGCAGAGCCGCTGCTGCTGACCCCCTGAGAGGCCCGAGCCCGGCACGCCCAGGCGATCCTTGACCTCGTTCCAGAGGTTGGCGCCGCGCAGCGAGCGCTCCACCAGATCGTCCTGGTCGCCGCGCGACATCCGCCGGTTGTTCAGCAGCACGCCCGCGAGCACGTTCTCGCGGATGGTCATGGTCGGGAACGGGTTCGGCCGCTGGAAGACCATGCCGATCTGCCGCCGCACGTTCACGGGGTCGACGCCGGCGCCGTAGAGGTTGGCGCCGTCGAGCAGCACCTCGCCGTCGACCCAGGCGCCCGCGATCACTTCGTGCATGCGGTTGATCGACCGCAGCACGGTCGACTTGCCGCAGCCGGAGGGACCGATGAACGCCGTCACCGCACGAGGCTCGATGTCGACGGAGACGCCCTCGACGGCCTTGAAGGCGCCGTAGTAGATGTCGAGGTCACGGATCTCGATGCGCTTGGACATGCTTACCTTCCAGCCTTCGGCGCGAAGAAGTGCGCGATCACGCGCGCGCCGATGTTGAGGATCATGACGATGAGGATCAGGACGAGGGCGGCGGACCAGGCGCGGTCGAAGTAGGCCTGCTCCTGCACGCCGGGGCTGACGTACTGGTTGTAGGCGAACACCGGCAGCGTCATCATGCGGCCGTCGAAGACGTTGTAGTTCATGTTGGTCGTGAAGCCAGCGATGATCAGCAGCGGTGCGGTCTCGCCGATCACGCGCGCGACCGCGAGCGTGACGCCCGTGACGATGCCCGCGAGCGCCGTCGGCAGCACGACCTTCCAGATCGTCAGCCACTTCGGCACGCCGAGCGCCAGCGATGCCTCGCGCAGGTCGTTGGGGACGAGCTTCAGCATCTCCTCCGTGGAGCGCACCACGGTGGGGATCATGAGCAGGCTGAGCGCGACCGCGCCGCCGAAGCCGCTGCGCACGCCCTCCCCCGCGAACAGCGCGAACAGCGCGTACGCGAACAGACCGGCCACGATCGAGGGGATGCCGGTCATCACGTCGACGAAGAAGGTGATCGCCCTCGCGAGCGCGCCCCTGCCGTACTCGACCAGGTAGATGGCGGTGAAGATGCCGACCGGCACCGAGATGATCGCGGCCCACAGCGTCACGAGCACGGTGCCCACGATGGCGTGCAGCACCCCGCCGCCCTCACCCACGATGTTGCGCATCGAGTAGGTGAAGAACTCCAGGTCGAAACGAGCGACGCCGTTGACGACGACGGTGACGATGAGCGAGCCGAGCGGGATGAGCGCGAGCAGGAAGGCACCAACGACGATGCCGGTGACGAGTCGATCCGTCGCCCGACGGCCACCCTCGATGAGCTGGCTGACGACCGTGACCGACACAAGGTAGAGGACGTAGCCGACGAGCGCGACGGTCACGATGCTGAAGTCGGTGCCGGAGGCGCCGGCGAGCAGGCCCGCGACCGCGGCACCGATCGCGATCGAGACCACCAGCAGCAGCCTCGGCGTCCAGCGCGAGAGCTGCCCGGCGGTGAGCGGGTTCCGCGCCTGACGAGCGGAGGTGAGGGTGCTCACGATCTACCTCCCCCCGTCGACGGTGGTCCTGGCGATGATCCAGCGGGAGATGGCGTTGACGAGCAGCGTGATCGCGAACAGCACCAGGCCGGAGCCGATCAGCATGTTGACAGTGATGCCGTGCGCCTCGGGGAAGCGCAGCGCGATGTTGGCGGCGATCGTCGAGGGGTTCTGCGATCCGATCAGCACGAAGCTCACGACGCCCGAGGAGGCGAGCACCATGGCCACCGCCATGGTCTCCCCCAGCGCACGCCCGAGCCCGAGGATGGAGGCGGCGATAATTCCGGATCGACCGTGCGGCAGCACCGCCATCGTGATCATCTCCCAGCGGGTCGCGCCCAGGGCCAGCGCCGCCTCCTCGTTCAGGCGCGGCGTCTGCAGGAAGATCTCACGGCTGAGCGCCGTGATGATCGGCAGCACCATGACGGCGAGCACGATGGCGGCGGTGAGGATCGTGCGGCCGGTGCCGGATGCCGGCGGCGAGAACAGCGGGATCCATCCGAGGTTCTCCGCCAGCCAGGCGAAGCCGGGCTGGAAGAACGGTGCCAGCACCACGATGCCCCAGAGGCCGTAGATCACCGACGGGATCGCGGCCAGTAGGTCGATGAGGTAGCCCAGGAGCTGCGCGAACCTGCGCGGCGCGAAGTGGGTGATGAACAGCGCGATCGCCACGGCGAGCGGCACCGCCATGATCATGGCGAGGAACGACGACCAGAGCGTGCCGAAGGTGATCGGCCAGACCCAGTCCCAGAAGTTCGCGCCCTCCGACTCCGGGATGGGACCGATGATCGCGGGCACGGCCTGCGCGACGAGGAAGATCGCGACGCCGCCGAGCGCGATCAGGATCAGCACGCCTGCCGTGGTGGAGATCGCCCGGAAGACGATGTCGGCGGGACGGCTTCTGACGGCATTCCGGGGTGCGGCCGGTGCAGCGGTCGTCATGAGGCTCCCTGCGGGGTCGGACGGACGGAGGAGGGCGACGGCCCGGGGCGAAAACATCGCCCCGGACGCGCGCTGCAGGCCCGAGGGCGTGCGGGATGCGGAACCAGTATCGCCTACTCGATGGTCTCGACCACGGCGAGGATCTCCGCGCGCAGCTCATCGGAGATCGGCGCATTGCCGGCGTTCGCGGCGCCGGCCTCCTGGCCCTCCGCGGAGGCGATGTAGCCCAGGTAGCCCCTGACCAGCTCTGCCGTGGCCGCGTCGGTGTAGTCGGTGCACGCGATCGCGTAGGAGATCAGCACCAGCGGGTACACGCCCGCGGCAGTCGTGGTGCGGTCGAGCTCCACCGCGAGATCGCCCTCGTGCCTGCCCTCGACGCGCGGGGAGGCGTCGACGGCGGCCGCTGCCGCATCCGCCGTGAACGGCACGTAGGCGTCGCCCACCTGCAGCGCCACGGTGCCGAGGCCGCCCGCGCGGGATGCGTCGGCGTACCCGATCGTGTTCGTGCCGTTGGTGACGGCGTCGACGACGCCGGAGGTGCCCTGCGCACCCTCGCCGCCGTAGGAGGCCGGCCAGGTCTCGAACACACCCTCGCTCCAGTCGGACTCCGCGGTGGCCGCGAGGTACTCGGCGAAGTTCTCGGTGGTCCCGGAGTCATCCGAGCGGTGCACCGCCGTGATGGTGGCATCGGGCAGCGCCGCGTCCGGGTTCTGCTCGGCGATCGCGGGGTCGCTCCAGTTGGTGATGTCGCGCGAGAAGATCCTCGCGATCGTGCTCGCGTCGAGGTCGAGCGAGTCGACGCCCTCGACGTTGAAGACGACCGCGATGGGCGAGATGTAGACGGGCAGGTCGACCGGCAGCGTGTCGGGGACGCAGGCACCGAAGGTGCCCTCGAGCTCCTCGTCCTTCAGGTACGCGTCCGAACCGGCGAACGCGACGCCACCGGCGATGAACTGCTCACGACCGGCACCGGAGCCAGCGGGGTCGTAGGTGATGTTGACGCCCTCGTGCATCGTCTGGAAGCCGGCGATCCACGCCTCCTGCGCTGCCGCCATCGAGGAGGCGCCGGCGCCGGCGATGTCGCCGGACAGCTCGGTGTCTGCCGCGGCAGGCGCTTCGGCCTCGGGCACCTCATTGGCGGCGCAGGAGCTGAGCAGCAGCGCACCCGCTGCTGCGACGGCCGCAGCGCGGCCGAGCGTCGTGAACTTCACGGTGTTCCCTCCGAATGGCGTGGTGCAGAGCGCCGAGTGGCTCTGCATCGGGCGCGAACGAGCGCGCCGGGCACCACGCTAGGGATCGCCGATGGCCCAGAGGCCCCCGTCAGGTGAACGGGCGGTGAACACGCGTGCAGGCGCGACGAAGGCGCCAGCCGCGCGAGCGTCAGGACGTAGAGACGATGACGCCGGGCCGCGAACGCCTCTCGGCGGAAGGCCGCTCGCAGCGGCGAATATTGGAGCCCGGGGTTACGCGGCCCGGCTCCATCAGCGTAGCGAGCCGAGCCTCGACACGCAGGCGCGTGCGCTCACTGCGAACAGCGGAATGCCATGCCGCCGCGGTCGCTACGGGTTGATGTCGATGACGACATCCTCGACCTCGGGGTACCCGAACGTCGAGCGCACCGTGACCTGCACGGGATCGACGCCCTCCGGCATCTGCACGGCGGCTACGGCGCCCGAGAACGAGTCGTCAGAGCCGACGTAGAAGAGGTCGTCCTCCGGTGTCAGGCTGGTGAGCGTGTCTGCGTAGTCGTAGGTCTCACCATCGGAGCCCTCGACGAGGATGTCGAAGCAGGTCGTGAAGCTCGCGCCGCCCTCGACGTGCTCCGCGTCGATGATCACACCGACCACGAAGGTGCCCGGCTCCGGCTCCCCCGACGCCAACGGCGGGTTCGCGACCAGCTCGACGACGTCGAACGACCAGGTGTCGCCGATCCCGTCATCCACCGTGAACGGCAGGTCGCCCGCCGCGCCCGGGTCGCTGCTCGTCGACGGCTCCGGCTCGGTGGTGGGCTCGGCCTCGGTGGTCGGCTCGAGCTCCTCCGTCGCGGTCGGCTCCACCGGCTCCTGCGTGGGCAGCGGTGGCGGCGAGAAGCATCCCGTGAGCGCGAGCGCGCCGACCCCGAGGACGAGGGCGCTGGCAGCGGTGCGGCGGCCCTTGAGCATGGGCTTCTCCGATCGGACGACGGTCGCGGATCACGTCACTGCCGACCCTAGGGCGAGCATGCTGGGAATGCCCGGACATTCCGCTCAGTCGAGCGATTCGGCCCGCCACATGCCGGCGCTGACGCGCAGCGCTTCCGCGATGTCGGTCAGCCGCCCAGCCATCAGCGTGCGTGCGCGCGCTCGGTCCGGCCGCACCGGCTCGTCCTCGTGCGCAACGCGGACGGCGCCGGCAGCGGTCACGGTCGCGAAGGCCGCAGCCCGGTCGAGCGCGATGGCGAAGTCGCCCGAGAAGACGCCCCGGAGGATGGTCTCGGAGAGCGTGCGCAGTTCCGCAGGCGTCGCGGGCGCCGGCACTCCTGCGATCACGGGCGCAGCTGTCTGCAGCGCATCCGCACCTGCCTGGTAGAGGTGCGCCGTCTCGTCGGCGCGCTGGGTCACGAGCGCGTGCAGCAGGTGCACCCGCCAGAGCGTGCCCGGCAGCGTGTGCGGGCGGGCCTGCGACCAGAGCTCGGCGACGATGTCGATCCCGTCCTCGCGCGCGACCCGAAGGATGCGGTCCACGACCTCCGGATCGGCGCCCGCGCGAACGCGGGACAGCAGCGCGTTCGCCGTCTCGCTCGCGAGCTGCAGGCGCACGACCGGATCGACGTCGCCCTCGACTCGTTCGAACCAGTCGTTGGAGAAGCGGGTGGGGCGGTGGAAGTCGTCAGCCATGCGCCGACGATCCTCTCACGCGCCGCCTACCACTGCACATCCTGCGACCAGCCGTCGTCGGTGGCGAACCGCACCACGTCGTAGGACATGCCTGCCGGAACCTGGTAGATGCCCACGCCACTGAAGTCGGGCTCCTGGCCGGCGTGGAAGAGGTCGTCCTCGGCGTAGAACGTCGTGCCGGAGCTGAGCCCCCACTGGCCTCCGTCGCCATCGACGACGTAGACGTGGAACGCGTGGTAGAAGTCGGGCTCACCGGCCAGCAGCTGCCCGTCGACGGTGACCTCGATCAGCTGGCGTCCGGGCTCCGCCGTCTCTCCCAGCGAATCCTCCTCGACCACGCGCACGTCGGCGACCTCGAAGCTCCACGTCGATCCGTCCTGGCCATCGGCGACGATCTCGTAGCGCGGCTCCACCGCCGCCGTCTCCACTGGCTCCTCGGTCGCGACCGGAGCCTGCGTCTCGACGGGCGCCTGCGTCTGCGCGGGATCCGGCGTCGCTTCGGGCGCGGGCAGCGAGGGCGGCACGATGCACGCCGAGGTCAGGAGCGCGGCAGCGGCGACGGTGATCGCAGCCGCGGAGCGTGCGAGGCGGTTCGTCATGAGAGCGGTCCTTCCGTGCCGACAGCCGCAGGCTACGCGACGCATCTGGGCGCTGCACAAGCCACTATTCTGGAGCGATGGGCCTGTAGCTCAGTCGGTAGAGCATCGGACTTTTAATCCGCTGGTCGTGGGTTCGAGCCCCACCGGGCCCACCAGGCGCGCGAGCGGCGCCCCGCCTCAGCGCAGCAGCGGGTAGACGCCGTGCTCAT
Organism: Agrococcus sp. Ld7; assembly: GCF_045064095.1. Taxonomy (NCBI): domain Bacteria; kingdom Bacillati; phylum Actinomycetota; class Actinomycetes; order Micrococcales; family Microbacteriaceae; genus Agrococcus; species Agrococcus sp. Ld7. The sequence goes on from NZ_JBISGY010000002.1 coordinate 45,377, forward strand.
CGTGCACCTCGCGGCCCGTCACCGGCGGGTTGAAGACGCACGCGCAGCGGATGTCGGTCTCGGCCCTGACGGTGTGCTTGTCGTGCTCGTCGAGCAGGTACATCGTGCCGGGGCGGAGCGCATGCTCCTCGCCCGTCTCGCGGTTCACGAGCGTGCCCTCGCCCTCGGTGACGTACACGCACTCGATGTGGTTGGCGTACCACATCTCGGTCTCCGTCCCCGCTCGCAGCAGGGTGTCGTGGAAGGAGAAGCCGACGCCGTCGTCGGCGAGCACGAAGCGGCGGCTGCGCCAGGTGCCGTGGTCGACGTCGCGGTCGGTGCGCTCGAGCTGGTCGATGTGGATGACCTTCATGGGTGTCCTCTCGTCGTGTCAGGTGCAGGGTCGGCTCACGCCGTCGCGGGGCGCACCGCCTCGTGGAGCAGCGCGATGCCGCGCTGTCGCGGGTGCCTCTGTCGTGGTGGTCGTGGCGATCATAGGATGGCCTCCTCCATGGCGTTGAGTGCGTCGGTCTCCTCGCGCGGCTCTGTTCGCAGCGGCGCGATGCGGTGCAGCAGCTCGGGCTCCCAGGCGTCGTCGCCCGGGAAGTGCTCGACGTCGAACAGGCCGGTGACGTCGTGCTCGGCGCCGCGCCGCTCGGCGAACGACGAGAACAGCCGCACGGATGCTTCGTTGGCGCGCGTGATGGTGGTCTCGACCGCCGCGGCCCCGGTGCGCTCAGCGAGCGCGTCCAGCATGCGGCCGGCGATCCCGCGGCCCCGGTGCCGCTCGTCGACGGCGACCTGCCACACCATGAGCGTTCCAGCACTCTCGGGCCGCCAGTAGCCGGTGATGAAGCCGACGAGCTCGTCGTCGACCTCGGCGACGATCGTGGTCGCGTGGAAGTCGCGAGCCCACATCATGTAGGCGTAGGGCGCGTTGAGGTCGAGGCGCTCACTGTCGCGCGCGAGCTCCCACATGGCCGCGCCCTCATCGAGCCGCGGCGACCGGAGCGAGATGGTGGCGATCATGCCGCGACTCCCGCGACCGTGGCGACCTCGGCGGCATCCAGGCCGAACGCCCGATGCAGCACGCGCGTCGCGTGCTCGAGCTGCGCCATCGGCACGACCACCGACAGCCGGATCTCGCTCTGGGCGATGAGGTGCACGGTGACGCCCTCCTCGCTGAGCGCCTCGAACAGCTGCGCCGACACCTGCGGGGTCGAGCGCATGCCATCGCCGACGATCGAGACCTTGCCGACGTCGTCGGTGAGCGTCAGGGTCCGGAAGCCGAGGCGCTCCTGCTCGCGCTGCAGCGCCTTCGCAGCTCGCGTGGCATCCTCGCCCGGCAGCGCGAACGAGAAGTCGATCAGGCCGGTGTCGGCGGAGGTGTGGGTCTGCCCCACCATGTCGACGGTCGCGACGGCTCCGGTGATGACGGCGAAGATCGCCGCGGCCGTGCCGGGAACGTCGGGCACCCCCACCACGGTCAGCATGGACTGGTCGTCGGTGTGCGTGACACCGCTGACGATGGACTGCTCCACGGGGGCCTCCTCGGGCGTTGCAATGGTCGGCTCGGAGATGAGCTCGGCTGCGAGCGGGTGGTCGATGACCCAGGTGCCGGCGCCATCGCCGAAGCTGGAGCGCACGCGCAGCGTCACGTCGTGCCGTCGCGCGATCTCCACCGACCGGCGGTGCAGCACCCTCGCGCCGTGCGCCGTGAGCTCGAGCGCCTCCTCGGTCGTCAGCTGCGGCAGCCGTCGAGCGTGCGGCACGACGCGAGGATCGGCGGTGTACAGACCGTCCACGTCGGTGCAGATCTCGCAGATGTCTGCGCCGAGCGCCGCGGCGAGCGCCACCGCGGTGGTGTCGGAGCCGCCGCGGCCGAGCGTCGTCTCGCCGTCATCGGCCGAACCGCCCTGGAAGCCGGCGATGATCGGGATCGTGCCGGCGGCGATGGCCGTCTCGATCCTGCTCGGCTGCACCTCGAGGATGCGCGCGTCGCCGAACGCCTCATCGGTGCGCATGCCGGCCTGCACGCCGGTGAACGACGCGGCGTCCTGGCCGAGCTCCTGCAGCGCCATCGCGAGCAGCGAGGTGGAGATGCGCTCGCCGGCGGTCAGCAGCATGTCGAGCTCACGCGCCGGCGGCACGGTCGAGACGCCCAGCGCCAGCTGCAGCAGCTCATCGGTCGTGTCGCCCATGGCCGAGACCACGATGGCCACGTCGTGGCCTGCCTCGCGGGTGGCGACGATGCGGCGCGCCACCATCTGCAGTCGGTCGGAATCGGCGACGGATGATCCGCCGTACTTCTGGACGATCAGGGCCATGCATCTCCTCGGTCGGCGAACAGGGGTGCCCCTGCGGGGCAGTCGCGAGTCGACCGGGCGGCATCACAGCCAGCATCCGGGACCCAGCGGACGATCGACGACGCTACCGAGATCTCAGCCGATCGCAACCGGGATGCGGGCCGATCGCCGGGCTGGGGATCGTGCTACACGCGTCTGCGCGCGATGATGGTGAGGTGCTCAGCCGGCCGAGGTGACGAGCCGGCAACGATTCGGACGCGGCGGTCGGGTCGGGCGTGTCGTCGCGCGTCGTCGTCGCTCGGTCGCGTCAGACAGGCGGAGAGGAGCGGGCATGCAGAAGGTCGACCTGAAGCGCACACTGGAGGGCTACCGGGCGAAGCCCGGCGAGTTCCGCGTCGTCGAGCTGCCCCCGCTGCAATACCTGATGATCGATGGACGCGGGGATCCGAACACGGCCGACTCGTTCACCCGCGCGGTCGACGCGCTCTATCCGCTCGCCTACGCGCTGAAGTTCGCGAGCAGGCGGGAACAGGCGCGCGACTACGTGGTGATGCCGCTCGAGGGGCTGTGGTCGGCGGCGAGCGCGACCGCGTTCACGACCGAGCGAGACAAGCATCGGTGGGAGTGGACGCTGCTGATGCTGGTGCCCGACTGGATCGACGACGCGCTCGCGGCGCAGGCGAAGGCGGCCGTGCGCGCCAAGGGCGAGCCCGCCGCCCTCGATGAGATCCGGCTCGAGACGCTCGAGGAGGGCACGTGCGTGCAGACCCTGCACGTCGGTGCGTTCGACGACGAGGGCCCCGTGCTCGCCGAGCTGCACGATCGCTGCATCCCGGAGCTCGGGATGCGCGAGAGCGGGCGCCACCACGAGATCTACCTGAGCGACGCGCGCCGGGTGGAGCAGGCGAGGCGCCGCACGATCCTGCGACAGCCGGTCACGCGCGATCGCTGAGGTGCTGCCGCACGCGCGCGCCGACATCCGCGACCGCGACAGAGGACGACGGGCCGAGCACGGGCGACCTGAGAGACTGGTCGCTGCGACCGCCGCCGAACAGGAGATGCGCCATGTCCCCGCACGCCCGGCCCCGTTCACGCACGACGTGGCTCGTGCCGATCGTCGTGGTCGCCGTCGCCGCCGCGCTGATCGCGGTCGTCGTCGGCCTGGGCCGCGAGCCGCAGGACACCGTGGCCCCCGCCCGCTCTGAGTCGGCGACGTCGTCGAGCGCCGCGACGTCCGCGCAGCCCTCCCCGACCGTGACCGCCCAGCCCGTGCAGCCGGAGCGGCCCGATCTCACCGCGGTCGAGCTGCGCGACGAGGCCGACCCCCTCGCGGTCGGGCCCGTGGATGCACCGGTCGGGCTGATCGTCTTCTCCGACTACCAGTGCCAGTTCTGCGCCCGCTGGAGCTCGGAGACCATGCCGCGGATGCTCGAGCACGCCCAGGCGGGCGATCTGCGGATCGAGTGGCGCGACGTCAACGTCTTCGGCCCGGCATCCGAGCGCGCCGCGCGCGCCGCCTATGCCGCTGCGCTGCAGGGATCGTTCCTCGAGTACCACGATGCGCTCTTCGCCGAGGGGGCGACGCGCAGCGAGGCCGAGCTGACCGAGGAGTCTCTGATCGCTCTGGCGGGAGCGCTCAGGCTCGACGTCGAGCGATTCACGAGCGATCTCGGCTCCGAGCAGACGGCCGCGCAGATCGCCGCCCACCAGCAGCTCGGCCTCAGCCTGGGGGTGACCTCGACGCCGGTGTTCCTGCTGGGCGGCCAGCCCATCGCCGGCGCGCAGCCAACCATCGTGTTCGAGGACGCGTTCCAGGCGGCCCTCGCAGCGTCGGAGTAGCGGTGGAGATCGGTCTGCTCACCGCGTTCGTCGGCGGCGCGCTCGCGCTGCTGAGCCCGTGCGCGGCACTGCTGCTGCCGGCGTTCTTCGCCTCGACCGTGGGATCAGGGCCCCGTCTGGTCCTGCACGGAGCCGTCTTCACGCTCGGCCTGCTGCTGGTGCTCGTGCCGCTCGGCATCGGCGCCGGCGCACTCGGGGCGCTCTTCGTCACGCATCGGCAGGCCATCGTGCTCATCGCGTCCGCGGTGCTGCTCCTGCTCGGCGCCGCCCAGGCGCTGGGGTTCGGCTTCGACCCGGCACGGCTGCTGCCCCCCGGTGCCGATCTGCACGTGCGCGCCGCCTCCAGGGTCGGCCTCGCCAAGACCATCCTGCTCGGCGCAGCCAGCGGCATCGCGGGATTCTGCACAGGGCCGATCCTGGGCGCGGTGCTGACGCTCGCGGCGGCTCGGGGAGAGAGCCTCGCCGCGGCAGCGCTCCTCGCCGTCTACGGGGCGGGGATGGTCACCCCGCTGCTGCTGATCGCGGCGCTCTGGCAGCGCCTCGGCGAGCGCGGCCGGCGCGCGCTGCGTGGCCGCCCATTCACCCTGCTCGGTCGCGAGCTGCACACGACCTCCGTGATCACGGGTGTGCTCATCATGGCGGTCGGGGTGCTGTTCTGGACCACGAACGGCTTGGTCGGCGCTCCGGAGCTGCTGCCGCTCGCGGCCCAGGCGTGGCTGCAGGAGCGTGCGTCCGCCCTCGCGAACCCGACCGTCGACATCATCGCGGTGCTCGTCGTCGCGTCACTCGCTCTCGTGCTGTGGGCGAGACGGCAGCGCACGAGGGCCGCGGCCGACGCTCAGGCCTGACGCAGCAGCCGGATGCGCCACCGCTCGGGTCCCCGATCGAGGTAGCGGGTCTCGAACGCGTCGGGATGGCGCTCCTGCAGCTGCGCGAGCAGCGGCACCGGGTCGTGGGTCGCGGAGAGCACGATGCCGCTGCCGGGGCGCAGCGCGTCGAGCGCGCCGAAGATCGCAGCGTGGCGCACGGCGTGCGGGATCGTCTGCACGTCGAGTTCCGGCATGGTGTCGTCGTGCTCGCCGCAGGCGCACGCGTGGGCGGTGGCGGGCGACTGGGTCGCCTCGTCGTGGGTGCGGTGGATCTGGATATCGGCCATGCCTCGAATTTACTACAATGAACACCGTGGAAAACAAGCGTGCATCCCGTGCGGCTCCGGAGCCTGCCCGGCGCGGATCGAGCGGGCGGATCCATTCGGCGTCGCGCGAGCGGCTGCTGCGCATGCTCGAGGCGCAGCACGCCCCGGCATCGCTCGCGGCGCTGGCAGTCGCGACAGGACTCCACGAGAACACCGTGCGCGGTCACCTCGATGCGCTGCGCCGCGACGGCTTCGCCACCCGACACGCGGCAACCGCATCCGGCCCTGGGCGTCCCGCCTGGCTCTGGCGAGCGGTGCGCCACGGTGCATCCACGCCGTACGCCCCGCTCGCGAGCGCCCTGGCCGCCGCAGTGCTGCGCAGCAGCGACGACCCCGTCGCCGCAGCGCGCGAGGCCGGGCGGGAGTGGGGCCGCGAGCTCGTCGCCGCCGAGGCCGCGGTCGAGCCGCGCCCAGACGACCCTGCGTCGGTCACCGGCGATGCTGCGCGGGGCGGTCGGGCATCGGCCCGCGAGGCGGTCGTCGACCTGATGCGAGTCCAGGGCTTCGCACCGGAGCCGCTCGGCGATGGCACGACGGTGCTGCTGCGCCGCTGCCCGCTGCTCGAGGCGGCAGCGCGGCATCCGGAGGTCGTCTGCGCCGTGCACCTGGGCATGGCCGACGGCGCGCTGCAGGCACTCGGCGACGACAGCACCGCGACCCTGCAGCCCTTCTCGGGGCCGAGCCAGTGCACACTGCGGCTGCTGGACGCGCCGTGACCGCGCAGGGCACGAGCCCCGATCGCCGTGCCGCCGCCCATGCCGCGAGCCGCCGCCGCACGTTGCCGCTGCGCGCGCTCTGGATGCTGCCCGCGGCGTTCGCGCTGCTCGCGGGCCTCGACGCCGCGCTGCTGCTGCTCGGGCTGCCCGCGCCCGTCACCACCGAGCGGCTGCCGCAGGTGCACGGCGTCGTGCTCGTGCTCGGCTTCGTCGGCACGCTCATCGCGCTCGAGCGCGCGACCGCGCTCGGTCGGCGGATCGGGTTCGCCGCGCCCGCACTGCTGGGCGCCGCGGCCGTCATGCTCGTCGTCGATGCCGTGCCTCTGCTCATCGCGAAGGGGGTGCTGGTGGCAGGCACCGCCGCCTTCACCGTGCTCTACCTGCCGCTGTGGCGCCGGCAGCGCGATGCGGCGCTGCTCACCCAGCTGCTGGCGGCGGGCCTGGGGTGCGCCGCGGCGATTCTCTGGCTGGGCGGGGTGCCCGTCGCCCGCCTGATGCCGTGGCTGATCGCGTTCGTCGTGCTCACGATCGCGGCCGAGCGGGTCGAGCTGGCCCGCATCACGATGGGCGCGGGCGCCGGCGGCCGGCTGCTGCTCGCCGCATGGTCGACCACGGCAGCGCTCGTCGTCTCGCTCATCCACGCCGACGCGGGCGCGGTGCTGCTGGGTGCGCTGCTCGCGCTGCTCACGGGCTGGCTCGTGCGGCACGATGTCGCGCGCCGCACCATCTCGGCGCGCGGCGTCACGCGCTTCATGGCCGCATGCATGCTCGCCGGCTACGCCTGGCTCGCCGTCGCCGCCGGCATCCTGCTCTTCGGGCATCCCACCGGTCAGGCCGCGTACGACGCCGTCCTGCACGCGGTCTTCCTAGGGTTCACGATCTCGATGATCATGGCGCACGCGACCACGATCCTGCCCGCGGTGCTGCGCATCTCGCTCCCCTACCGAGCGCTGATGTGGGTGCCGATGCTGCTCCTGCACGCAGGCCTCGCGCTGCGCATCGCCTTCGGCGACGCACTGGGCGGCGAAGCCGCGTGGCAGCTCGGCGGCGCGCTGAACATCGCTGCGCTCCTGCTGTTCCTCCTGGTCGCGCTCGGCAGTGCGATCGCGCGCCCCGCGAAGCGACAGCCCGCGCCCGCTGCGGCACAGCACGGCGTCGGCATCCGGCTCGGCGGGAGCGAGCGATGAGCGCGCGATCCACCACCCGCGGCTTCCAGCCGCTGCGCGACCTGCCGACCGTGCTGTGGCTGGTGCTGCTGGTGCTGGTCGTGCTCGCCCATCGCGACCTGCCGGCACCGCGCTGGCTGATGCTGCACGTGCTGCTGCTGGGCGCGGCCACGCACGCGATCCTGGTGTGGAGCCAGTACTTCTCGTTCGCGCTGCTGCGCACCAAGCAGACCGGCAGCGACCGCTTGCGCCAGACCTGGCGGCTGGCGCTGTCGAACGCGGGTGCGGCAATCGTCGTCATCGGCGTGCCGCTGGGCATCTGGCCGCTCACCGCCGCGGGAGCCAGCCTGCTCATCATCGCGGTGGCTTGGCACGGGGCGAGCCTCGTCGCTCGACTGCGCGGCGCGCTCGCGGGCCGCTTCGGCCGCACCGTGCGCTTCTACGTTGCGGCTGCCGCCTTCCTCATCGTCGGCGCGGGCCTCGGCACCTGGCTCGCGGCAGGCGCAACCGGCGCCGACAGCGGGCGGCTGATGCTGTCGCACGCGCTCATCAACCTGCTCGGCTGGGTCGGGCTCACGGTCGCCGGCACGCTCGTGACCCTCTGGCCGACCATGCTGCGCACCCGCGCCGACGAGCACGCCGGCCCCTCTGCCGCCCGGGCGCTGCCGGTGCTCGCCCTCGCGGCGGCGGTCGCGGCCATCGGCGCCGCGCTCGGCGCGGCCGGGGTGCTCGCCGTGGGGCTCTTCGGCTACGCGGCCGGGCTCGGCCTCATCGCGGTCGGGATGGCCAGGGCGGCACGTGCGACGCCGCCGCGCAGCTTCGCGGCCGGCTCGGCGGGCATGGCCGTGCTCTGGGGCGTGGGCTCGCTGCTCGTGCTCGCGACCTCGGCACTGGCGTCATGGTCGACCGGCGCGGGCTTCGCCGCAGTGCAGGATGCGGTGGATGCCGTCGTGCCGTTCGTCGCCGCCGGCCTGGTCGTGCAGGTGCTCACCGGCGCGCTGAGCTACCTGGTGCCCGTGGTGCTCGGCGGCGGGCCGACGCCCGTGCGCACCGGCACCCGCGCGCTCGATCGCGGCGCCGCGCTGCGCATCGCGACCGCCAATGCGGCACTGGTCGTCTGCGCGCTGCCGGTCAGCAGCCTCATGCGCGTGGTGGCGTCGGTGCTCTACCTGATCGCGGCCGGCTCGTTCCTGCCGCTGCTCGTCATCGCGATGCGCGCGCAGCGTCGCGCGAAGCGGGCACAGGGCTCCGTCGGCGCACCGGGCGCGGCGGCCGCGCCGTCGGGTGCCCGGCCGGATGCCGGGTCGGAGGCGGGACCGGCGACGCAGCGCCGGCGCGGCCCCATCGCTCCCGAGGGCGAGCGGCCGCCGGGACAGCGCGCCGGTCAGGCGGTCGCCGGCCTGCTGGCGGTCGTGCTGGCCGTCGTCATCGCCGCCGCGGTGCAGCCGCAGGATCTGGGTCTCACCGCCGCCTCGCCGGGCGCGGCCTCCGCCGCGGTGCCCGCAGCCCCGGCATCGGCACCAGTCCAGACGGTCGCCGTGGTCGCCGCAGACATGCGCTTCACACCCAGCCGCATCGACGTGCCGGCGGGCACGCGCCTGGTCATCGAGCTCACGAACGCGGATGCCGAGCTCGAGCACGATCTCGTGCTGGACACCGGCGTACGGTCACCGCGCCTGGCACCGGGCGAGCACGCGACGATCGACCTCGGCATCGTCACCGCAGACATCGAGGCCTGGTGCTCCGTCATCGGGCACCGGCAGATGGGCATGACGCTGGCGATCGTTGCCGTCGGCGCTGAGGATGCGCCCCACCACGACCGGGCCGCCGGGGCCACCGGCACCGACGCATCCGAAGCCGGTGCCGACGCGGTGTACGACCCCTCGGCCGAGCCGGCCCACGACTTCCGCGCCCGCAGCGCCGAGCTGCCGCCGCTGCCGGCGGCCAATGGCCCCGTGACCCACCGCGCCACCTTGACCGTGACCGAGCAGGTGATCGAGGTCGCACCCGGCGTGCGACAGAACCTGTGGACTTTCGGCGGCACCGCACCCGGACCGACCCTGCACGGGCGGGTGGGCGACCGCTTCGAGATCACCCTCGTCAACGACGGCACCATCGGCCATTCGATCGACTTCCACGCCGGAGCGCTCGCGCCCGACGAGCCGATGCGCACGATCCGGCCAGGCGAGCAGCTCACGTACACGTTCACCGCGGAGCGCGCGGGCATCTGGATGTACCACTGCGCCACGATGCCGATGAGCGCGCACATCGCCAACGGCATGATCGGCGCCGTCGTGATCGAGCCCGACGGCCTGCCCCCGGTGGACCGCAGCTACCTGCTCGTCCAGTCAGAGCTCTACCTCGGGCCGCAGGGCGGCGAGGTCGACGTCGAGCAGCTCTCGACCGGGCTGCCCGACATCGTGGCCTTCAACGGCTACGCGCGGCAGTACGAGCACGCGCCGCTGCCGGCGCGCGTCGGCGAGCGCGTGCGCGTCTGGGTGCTCGATGCGGGCGTGGCGCGGCCGACGAGCTTCCACGTCGTCGGCGGGCAGTTCGACACCACCTGGGCCGAGGGCGCCTACCTGCTCGACGCGCGCGACGGCGGTGATGGCGGCTCGCAGGCGCTCGCGCTCCAGCCCGCGCAGGGCGGCTTCGTCGAGCTCGAGTTTCCTGAGGCGGGCAGCTACCCGTTCCTCTCGCACGTCTCGATCGATGCCGATCGCGGTGCGCAGGGCATCTTCGGCGTCACCGAGTAGCCGCCGCACGCAGGGCCTCGTCAGAACCCGACGGGGTCGATCCCCCAGTGCCCGGCCCAGGTCTCGCCCGGCTCCAGCCACACCAGTCCGGTGCCGGAGTTGAGCGCGTTGGCGGGCGCGCTCATGGGCTCGACCGCCACGGCGTGCTTCACGCCGCCGCTGGCAGCCGGGAAGCTGCGCGGAGTGAAGACCACCGCGTACGGGAACGCGGAGTCCTGCCAGAGCGCCGCACCCCGGCCGGAGTCGTCGAGCAGCGTCGCGGTCGCCACGCCCCCGACGAACTCGAGCCCCGAGTAGTTGTGGTCGATGTCAAGCTCCGACAGCCGTCGGCCGCCCCGCAGGTCGGGCGCCGTCGCATCCATCGCATCCACGAGCGTCTCCTCGGTGGGGATGAGATCCTCCGCGTTGAAGACGCGGGCGGCGGGCACGGTCAGGGTGAGCTCCTCTGCGGGCGTCGTGCCGACGGCGAGGTACGGATGCGCGCCGCACGCCCACGGCGCACGTTCGGTGCCGACGTTCGTCGCCTCCTGCTTTACGAGCAGCCCGTCGTCGGTCAGCTCGTACTCCACACGGGTGTCGAGCAGGAACGGGAACCCCGACTGCGGGTGGATCGTGGCCTGCAGCACCAGGGTCGTCTCGGTGTGCTCCAGCACCCGGTAGGGCGCGAAGCGCAGCAGCCCGTGGCTCGCGTTGCCCCTGTCGCGCTCGGTGATCGCGAGCCGCTGCGTGGCGCCCCCGTGCTGCCAGTCGCCGCCGGCGACCCGGCCGCCCCAGGGCGCGAGCACGATGCCCTGCGCCTTGGCGGGCCGCGCATCCTCGTCGAACGGCTCGACCAGGTCGACGCCGTCGTAGACGAGCTCTCGCAGCCCCGCTGCGAGTTCGGTGATGGTCGCTCGCAGCGGCTTGCCGTCGACGGTGGTGGAGAGGGCGAACTGCTGACCGGTCGGTGGGCGCATGCGCCGAGCCTACTGACGCCTGCGCGGTCGTGGTGCCCCCGCTGGGACTCGAACCCAGACTGCGCGGATTTTAAGTCCGCCGCCTCTGCCGATTGGGCTACGGGGGCCGGGCGATCGCCCGCACCTACGGTACGCCGACTCCGCTCGCGCGCGTCGCGCGCGCCGAGCGGCGAACCGACACGCGCGCCATCGCCCGCCGCGGCTGAGGGCCCGCCCAGGGTTGGCTCAGGCAGCCTGGAATGCCCCACCGGGAGCACTCCGAGCGCGTACTTTTGGGAGTCCGGGCTGTCCACTGACCAGCGCCGAGCCGAGAGGGAGACAGCCGCATGACCGATGCACCGGCGCTTGCGATCACGGGCGCCACGGGCGCGATCGGTCGGCTCACCGCTGAAGAGCTCGCCCGCGGTGGCCTGCCGCTGCGACTGCTCGTGCGGTCGCCCAAGCGTGCACCGCAGCTCCTCGGCTCGGTCGTCATCGAGACCTCGTACGACGACCCACAGGCGCGCGTCGCGCTCGAGGGCGTCAGGACGCTGCTGATGGTGTCTGCGAGCGACGATGACGGATGGCTGCAGCAGCAGCTCGCGTTCGTGGCCGCCGCCGCCGATGCGGGCGTCGAGCACATCGTCTACACCTCGTTCCAGGGCGCGTCGCCAGACATGACGTTCAGCTACGGTCGCGACCACTTCGCCACCGAGGAGGCGATCCGCGCATCGGGCATGGCCTGGACGATGCTGCGCGACAACTTCTACCTCGACTTCCTGGCGCTGCTGCCGGACGCGGAGGGCGTGATCCGGGGGCCGGGCGGCAGCGGTCGCATCGCAGCCGTCGCCAAGCTCGATGTCGCGCGCTCGGCGGCAGCCGTGCTGCGCGAGCCGAGTGCGCACGCGGGTCGCACGTACGAGATCACCGGGCCCGAGTCGCTGTCGTTCACCGACGTCGCGGCGACGCTCAGCAAGGCCACCGGCGACGACATCCGCTACCTGGACGAGACCGTCGAGGAGGCCCGCCGGTCCCGGGCGCACTTCGGCGCGCCGGACTGGCAGCTCGAGGGCTGGATCACGACCTACACCGCCATCGCGCGCGGCGAGCACGCGCATGTCAGCCAGGACGTCGAGCTGCTCACCGGCCGAGCGCCGCTGAGCCTGCGCGACCTCGTGAACCACTGAGCCCGCGCGAGGGCCGCAGAGGGCTCGACTACGCCGTCGGGTTGCCGAGCTCGGCGGCGAAGCGCTCCGGCAGCGCCACGTTCGCGCTCGCGTCGCGGAACGCCGGGGCCACATCGGCCGGCGAGTAGCCGGCAATGCCGCATCCGATCTCGGTGACCAGGAACTCGAGCTCGGGATGCGCGGCCGCGAACGTGAGGAAGGCGGCAACCTCGCGCTGCAGCACCGGCAGTCCGCTCATCGTGTCGATGGCGTATGACTGCCCCTGCAGGCCGTTGCCCTGCCCCCACTGCGCACCGAACCGCTCGTGCGCGAGGCGTGCCGCGCCAGCGCCGTGCGCGCCCTGCGCGTTCGAGCCGAACACGAACACCTCGTGCGGCTCGAGTGCGGTGATCCTGGCTGGCGAGATCTTCATGTCGGGAGCGTACGCCGCGGGCCGCCCGTCGCGCGGGCATCCGCGCCGCCGCTTCCGCAGTCGGCGTACGCTGACCCCATGACCGTCCACGAGCGCGCCACGATCATCCCGCTGCCCGACCGGGCTCCGCACCTGCCGAAGTCGGCGCTGGTGATGCCCGGCGCCGTGATCACCGGTGGCGTCTCGCTCGGCGAGCGGGTCGGCATCTGGCCCGGCGCGTCCCTGCGTGCGGAGGAAGAGCCGATCAGGATCGGCGATGACTCGAACGTGCAGGACTCCTGCTCGCTGCATGTCGACCACGGCTATCCGCTCCAGATCGGCGCGCGCGTCTCGATCGGGCACAACGCCGTCGTGCACGGCTGCACGGTCGAGGACGACGTGCTCATCGGCATGCACGCGACCATCATGAACGGTGCGGTCATCGGCGCGGGATCGATCGTCGCCGCGGGTGCGCTCGTCACCGAGGGCACCGTGATCCCGGAGGGCTCGCTGGTCGCGGGCGTGCCCGGCAAGGTGCGCCGCGAGACCACCGAGGACGAGCGGCACGGGATCGCGCGCAATGCCGAGGCGTATGTGCAGCGCATCCAGCTCTACGTCGACGCGATCGGCCGCTGACCGGGCGCTGCCCCTGGCGGTGCGCTGCGACGCATGCGTAGGCTCTGCCCCACCGAGAGGAGCACGCGATGGCCATCGAGCGGACGGGCACCGTCACCGAGCACGGCGACACGTGCGAACTGATGCTCGAGCGCAAGGTGGGCGCCGACGCCATCGCCGTCTGGCCGTTCTTCTCGGAGTCGCGCGAGCTGGGGATGTGGTTCGGCACCTACGTGGGCGACCCTGACTCCGGGGAGGTCGTGCTCGGCATGACCGCAGAGGAGGGCGACGCGACGAGCGCGGTCGAGATCATCGCGTGCGCTGCGCCGGCGCACCTGGTGGTGCAGACGACGAACGAGGCGGGCAGCTGGAGCCTCGAGGTCGAACTGGAGGACGGCGGGCACGAGCCCGGCTCCGGCACGCTGATCCGCTTCACGCAGCACGAGCTGCCGCTGGAGATGCTGCCCGACGTGGCCGCAGGCTGGGAGTGGTACCTCGATCGGCTGGTCGCCGCGATCGCGGGAGCGCCGATGCCCGACTGGAGCGACTACTACCCCGCGCTCCGCGACGCCTACGCCCCGTAGCGCGCGCCGTAGGTCAAGGACGCACCGCGACCTCAACGGTCGAGGAGGCACCGCGCCGCAGGCGCGCTGCCGTCACGAGACCGGACGGGAGCACCAACCGGTCTCGTGACGCGCACGGCTCCGCCGCACGCTCCTCGACCTACGGAATACGCGCACGGCTCCGCCGCACGCTCCTCGACCTACGGAATACGCGCACGGCTCCGCCGCACGGTCCTCGACCTACGGAATACGCGTACGGCCCCGCCGCACGCTCCTCGACCTACGACGTTCCTACCGCGAGCGGACGGCCTGCTCCGACATCTGCACGACGTTGTCGAGCAGCATCACGCGCGTCATCGGGCCGACACCGCCCGGCACGGGCGAGACCCAGGCGGCGACATCCATCACGCCAGGGTCGACGTCACCCAGCAGCTTCACCCTGCCGGTCTCGGCAGAGAGCCCGCGGCTGATGCCCACGTCGAGCACCGCGGCTCCCGGCTTCACCCAGTCGGGCTTGATGAGCCCCGGAACGCCGACCGCCGCAACCACGATGTCGGCCTCGCGCACGTGCGCGGCGAGATCGGGCGTGCGGGAGTGGCAGAGCGTGACCGTCGCGTCGATGCCCTTGCGAGTCAGCAGCAGCCCCAGCGGACGCCCGACCGTCAGGCCACGTCCGACGATCGCGACGGTCGCTCCGGCGATCTCGATGTCGTGGCGGCGCAGCATCTGCACAATTCCGGCCGGCGTGCACGGCAGCGGCGAGTCGATGGGGCCGTCGACGCCGAGCACGAGCCGACCGAGGTTCGTCGGGTGCAGGCCGTCGGCATCCTTGTTCGGATCCATCAGCTCGAGCATCGCGTGCTCGTCATGCCCCGGCGGCAGCGGCAGCTGGATGATGTATCCGGTCACCTCACGCGCCGCGTTCAGATCCTCGATGGCCTGCTGCACGTCAGCCGTCGAAGCGTTCGAGGGCAGGTCGACGCGGATCGAATCGATCCCGACCTCGGCGCAGTCGCGGTGCTTGCCCTTGACGTAGGAGTGGCTCGCCGGGTCATCCCCGACCATGAGGGTGCCGAGGCCGGGCGTGACGCCCTTGGCCTGCAGCACCTCCACGCGCTCCTTCAGCTCCGCCTTGATGGCGGCTGCCGTGATGTTGCCGTCGAGCAGCTGCGCCGTCATCGGTCCACGCTGGAGCCGAGCTCGTGCACTGCCTCCGGCTGGCCGGAGGGGCCGACGCCCGGGTAGAGCGGGAAGGCGTCGGCGAGCTTCGCGACGCGCGCGCGCAGGGACTCGAGGTCGGCGCCCGGCAGCAGCGCGAGCGCGATCACGTCGGCGACCTCGGTGAACTCCTCGTCGCCGAAGCCGCGGGTCGCGAGCGCGGGCGTGCCGATACGGAGGCCGGAGGTCACCATCGGCGGGCGCGGGTCGTTCGGCACCGCGTTGCGGTTGACGGTGATGCGGATCTCGTGCAACAGATCCTCTGCCTGCTTGCCGTCGATCGCTGCGTCGCGCAGGTCGACGAGCACCAGGTGCACGTCGGTGCCGCCGGAGCGCACGGAGATGCCAGCGTCCTGCACGTCCTGCTGGGTGAGCCGCTCGGCGAGGATGTGCGCGCCGCGCAGCGTGCGCTCCTGGCGCTCCTTGAACTCGTCAGAGGCCGCGAGCTTGAAGGCGGTCGCCTTCGCCGCGATGACGTGCATGAGCGGGCCGCCCTGCTGGCCCGGGAAGACGCCGGAGTTGATCTTCTTCGCGATGTCGGCGTCGTTCGTGAGGATGAAGCCAGAGCGGGGACCGCCGATGGTCTTGTGCACGGTCGAGGAGACGACGTGCGCGTGCGGCACGGGGTTCGGGTGCAGGCCGGCGGCCACAAGCCCGGCGAAGTGCGCCATGTCGACCCACAGGAGCGCGCCGACCTCGTCGGCGATCGCGCGGAACTCGGCGAAGTCGAGCTGGCGCGGGTAGGCCGACCAGCCGGCGACGATCACCTTGGGCTTGTGTTCGATCGCGAGGCGGCGCACCTCGTCCATGTCGACGCGGCTCGTCTCGGGGTCGACGCCGTAGGCGACGATGTCGTAGAGGCGGCCGGAGAAGTTGATCTTCATGCCGTGCGTGAGGTGGCCGCCGTGGTCGAGCGACAGTCCGAGCATCGTGTCGCCGGGACGCGCGATGGCGTGCAGGACCGCGGCGTTGGCAGTGGCGCCCGAGTGCGGCTGCACGTTGGCGAACGCGGCGCCGAACAGCGACTTGGCGCGCTCGATCGCGAGGCTCTCGGCGACATCCACGTGCTCGCAGCCGCCGTAGTAGCGGCGCCCCGGGTAACCCTCGGCGTACTTGTTCGTGAGCACGCTGCCCGCGGCTTCGAGCACCGCGACGGGCACGAAGTTCTCGCTCGCGATCATCTCGAGGAAGTCGCGCTGGCGGTTCAGCTCCTGGTGGAGCACCTCGGCGATCTCGGGATCGACCTCGGCGAGGGACGAGTTGAACGTGCTGGGCAGGCGGTCGGTCACGGGTGCTCCTTCGCTGTGCGCTCGCGCGCGTCGCTGGCTGATGGCCCAGGCGCGCGGCTCGAGAACGGCCGCTCCCCGGTGGTGATCCACCCATGCGCCAGTCACGGCCGCTTCCATGGTAGCCCGCGCGAGCATGCGGCTGGCGGCAGCCGCGGATGCCGCCGTGGACCGCCCAGCGCACCGGGACCCCGATTCGGCAGGCGGGCCCGAGATCTCGGGGCCGCCTGCCGAACTCGGGTCCGCGAAACGGAGCGCCGCCTGGGCGCCGCCGGGGCAGCGGCCGGCGTCGCCTACACCGCGTCGAAGCACGGTGTGGTGGGACTCACGCGCAATACCGCGTACGCCTACGCCAAGCAGGGCATCCGTGCCAATGCTGTCGCGCCTGGAGGAGTCGAGACGAACGTCATGACCGCCGACGTGCAGCAGAACATCGACCAGGAGGGGCTCGCCGCGATCTCTCCCGTGCATCAGTCCGCGCTGCGGAACGGGCAGGCGATCGAGCAGGCCAACCTAATCGCTTTCCTCGCCTCGGATGCCGCGATCAACGTCAACGGCGCGATCATCCCGAACGACGGGGGCTGGTTCGCCGGCTGAGCACGGGCGATCGGCACGCCGGCGCCAGTACCGGTACCGCGGTGTCGCGTCGTGGGTGGCCAGGCGACAGTTTGGTACCGGCGCGTCGGGCGAAGACAGATGAACAGCGGGGTGCGCGCGATCGCGACCGAGTGTCGCGCGGCAACGCTCAGCTTCGCCGCGACCGGCGCAGGGTCGGCAACGCGTGCTTGGATCGGCGCATGCATCCGGATGATCGCTCGCGCTCGCTGCTGCTCGGGGCGCTCGATGCGCAGCGCAGCCACATCCTCACCGCGATCGACGGGCTCACCGACGAGCAGCTGCGCACGCCGGCGCTGCCATCGGGATGGTCGCCCATCGGGCTCGTGCGGCACCTGACGCTCGGCGGCGAGCGCTTCTGGTTCCACACGGTCGTGGCGGGCGAACCGCTCGACTACTGGCCAGGCGACGACCCGGCGCTCGACGAGGGCCGGCCCGCTGACTGGCGCGTGGCGCCCGACGAGTCGACGGATGCGGTCGTACGCGAGTATCGCGACGCGATCGAGCGCTCCGACGCGATCATCGCCGCGCTGCCGCTCGACGCGCGCCCGCCCCGACCGGAGCCGGACTGGCCCGATCACGCGTTCCAGGATCTTGCCGCGGTCCTCATGCACGTGATCATCGACACGTCGACGCATGCAGGCCACCTGGATGCAGCGCGCGAGCTCATCGACGGCCGCCAGCACCTCGTGCTCTGACGGCCGCCCGCCCGCCGCCTCAGATGAGGTGGTCGGTGAGGTGGTTCGGCGTGCCGAAGCGGTGTGCCGTGATGGCGATGGCCTGCTCGCGCAGGAACGGCAGCATCTCGACGCGACCCGCCTCCGTCACCGGGTGCGCCACGATCGCGAGGTCGGGGCGACCGTTGACGGCCTCCGCGAGCGCCCGCACGCCGCCTGCGACCGCATCGTCCGCGGCCAGGAAGCGGATGCGCCCCTGCCCGAAGCCGGCAGCGGCACGTCCGAATGCGGCGTCGTCCTGCACCTCGACCGGCACGTTCGCCGCGGCGAGCGCCGCCCGCACAGCCGGCGCGGGCTCGATCGCTGTGGACACGCGCACCTCGGCGCCGGCGCGCAGCGCAGCGATCACCGCGCGCGCGAGCTGCGCCACGCGGCCGCCCTCGGCGAGCCGGATCACGACGCCGGGCATCGGCAGGTGGCGCAGGATGTCGCGCTCCGCGAGCAGCTGCTGCACATCGCGCGCGACCCCCAGCTCGATCGCCCACACGTGCTGGTCGGAGCCCGCGGCGCGGCCGAGCGCCGCTGCCTCGTCAGCCGACACCGACGCATCCGACGACTTCGCGAGCGCCGCGACGGCGTCGACGATCGTCTGCACCGAGAGCATCTCGACGGGTGCGAGCTCGCGCGCCTGCGCCGATCGCCAGTCGACGAGCGGCATGAGGTAGCTCGGGCCGCCGGCCTTCGTGGTCGGGCCGACCACCGAGCGCTTCCAGCCGCCGAAGGGCTGGCGCTGCACGATGGCGCCGGTGATGCCGCGGTTCACGTAGAGGTTGCCCGCCTCGATGGTGTCGAGCCAGGTGCCGATCTCGTCGGGCTCGAGCGAGTGGATGCCCGAGGTGAGGCCGTAGTCGACCTCGTTCACGAGCGCGACCGCCTCCTCGAGCGTGTCGACCCGCATGATCCCGAGGATCGGGCCGAAGTACTCGGTCAGGTGGTACTCGCTGCCGCGCTGCACGCCGGCGCGGAGACCGGGCGACCAGAGCTTGCCCTCGTCGTCGAGCTGCTGCGGCTCGACGATCCAGCGCTCGCCCTCGCCGAGCTTCGTGAGCCCGTCGAGCAGCTTGCCCTCCGCCGGCGCGACGATCGGGCCCATCTGGCTCGTGGCATCCCACGGGTAGCCGGTCGTGAGCGACCGCACGCCGTCGACGATCTGATTGTGCAGGCGCTTCGAGCGGCCGGCCTGGCCGACCAGGATCGCGAGCGACGCGGCCGAGCACTTCTGGCCTGCGTGGCCGTAGGCGCTCGAGACGATGTCCTTCGCGGCAAGATCGAAGTCCGCCGACGGCATCACGATGATGGCGTTCTTGCCGCTCGTCTCAGCCAGCAGGTTGAGGTCGGGGCGGATGCGCCGGAAGGCCTGGGCGGTCTCGAAGCCGCCGGTGAGGATCACGCGGTCGACGCGCTCGTCGCCGAGCAGCCGGTCGCCGAGCGAGCGCTCGCCCAGCTGCACGAGCTGCAGCACGTCCTTCGGCACGCCAGCGGCCCAGAGCGCCTCCACCATCGTCGCGCCGGTGCGCGCGGTCGCGCGGGCGGGCTTGATGATGACGGATGCGCCGGAGGCGAGCGCCGCGAGCGTCGAGCCCGCGGGGATGGCGATCGGGAAGTTCCACGGCGGCGTGACGACGATGAGGCGCGACGGCACGGCGGTGGCGCCGTCGACGTGGTCGAGCTCTCGTGCGCGCTCGGCGTAGTAGTGCGCGAAGTCGATCGCCTCGGAGACCTCGGGGTCGGACTGGTCGAGGGTCTTGCCGCCCTCGCTCGCCGCGACCTCCATCAGCTCGTCACGACGGGCCTCCATCTCGATGCCCGCGCGGTGCAGGATCTCGGCGCGCTCATCGCCGGAGAGCGCCCTCCACGACGCGTTCGCGGCGACGCCCGTCGCGATGACGGACTCGAGGGCGTCGGCGTCGCGCAGCGTCGCCGCTTCGACGGTGTCGACACCGAGGGTCGAGGTCTTCGCACGCTCGCGGATGCCCGCGGCCCACGCCTGGTTGGCCGGCAGCGAGGGGTCGGTGTCGGGCGCGTTGCGGAAGCCCGAGGTCGGGGCCGGCTCGGGTGCCACGCGGCGGTCCTGCACGCGGTGCGTGCCCGGCGCCTCGGCGGCCAGCGCGTCGAGCGAGGCGAGGAAGCGGTCGCGCTCGCGCTCGAACAGCGGCTCAGAGCTCGCGAGCTCGAACACGGCCGACATGAAGTTCTCGCGGCTCGCGCCCTCCTCGAGACGGCGGATCAGGTAGCTGATCGCGACGTCGAACTCGGTCGGGTGCACGACCGGCGTGTAGAGCAGCAGGCTGCCGACATCGCGACGCACGACCTCCGCCTGGCCCTGCGCCATGCCCAGCAGCATCTCGAACTCGAGGCCCCTGGCCGACTCGCCCGTGGCGATGCCGCGCTGCTTCGCCAGCAGCCAGGCGAAGGCGACGTCGAAGAGGTTGTGGCCGGCGACGCCGAGCTCGACGTTGCCGACGCGCTCGGGCGTGAGCGCCCACGTGAGCACGCGCTTGTAGTGGGTGTCGCTGTCCTGCTTGGTGTGCCAGGTGGCGAGCGGCCAGTCGTGGATCGACGCCTCGACGCGCTCCATCGGCAGGTTGGCGCCCTTCACGAGGCGCACCTTCACGGGGGCGCCGCCGTTCGCGACGCGCTCTGCCGACCAGGCCTGCAGTCGCTGCATCGCGGGCAGCGCGTCCGGCAGGTAGGCCTGCAGCACGATCCCGCCGCGGTAGTGCTCGAGCCCCGGTGTCTCCAGGATCCGCATGAAGACCGCCATGGTCATCTCGAGATCCTTGTACTCCTCCATGTCGAGGTTGATGAAGGTGCCGGTCTCGACGGCTCGTCGGTAGAGCGGCAGCAGTCGTTCGATGACGTGCTCGACCGCGGCGTCGAAGGCCCACGGCTGGTGGGGCGCCGTCGTGGCCGAGACCTTGATCGAGACGTAGTCGACGTCGTCGCGCTCGATGAGCGCCATCGTGCCCTCCAGGCGGCGCCTGGCCTCGCGCTCGCCGAGCACGGCCTCACCGAGCAGGTTGACGTTCAGGCGAGCGCCGGTGGCGCGGATGCGCTTGATCGCGGCGCCGAGGCGGGCGTCGGTCGCGTCGATGATGAGGTGGCCGACCATCTCCCGCAGCACGCGGCGGGCGATCGGCACCACGATGTGGGGCGCGAGCGGGGCGACCCCGCCGCCGAGCTTGAGCGCCTGCCGCATCGGCCAGGGCAGGAACGAGGGCGCGTTGCCCGCGATCGCGCGCAGCGTGCGCGCAGCGACGTGCACATCCTCGGGGCGCACGACGCCGTCGACGAAGGCGACCGCGAAGTCGAGCCCCTTGGGGTCGCGCAGCACACCCGCGAGCTGCTCGGCGCTCGCATCGGCCGGGATCTCCTCGGCCTGCTCGAGCCAGGTGCGCACCTGCGCGACGATCTGCGGCGCGAGCGCCTGCAGCTGCTCGAGCTCCGCACCCGGCGCTTCCGTCTGTGTGGCGTCGGTGTGCTTCCCCGTGATGGCTGCGCCCATGCTGCGGCCCCTCCTGCGGTCGTGGTCGCGCGCACGACGGTGCGCGCAGCGCCAGTCTGCACCCCCAGACCGTTCAGGTACAGTGACGGTTGACGATGGGTATCCATCGCTTCCACTGATGCTTTGCGAGACCCGATCATGCTCGATGTGCGCCGCCTGCGACTGCTGCGTGAACTGCGCCTGCGCGGCACGATCGCCGCCGTAGCGACGGCGCTGGCATATGCGCCGAGCGCGGTCTCGCAGCAGCTCACGGCGCTCGAGCGCGAGGTCGGCGTGCCGCTCACGCGCAAGCAGGGTCGCCGGTTGGCCCTCACCCCGCAGGGCGAGGTGCTCGCGCAGCACGCCGAGGGCATCCTTGCCCAGCTGGAGACCGCCGAGCGTGCGGTCGCCGCATCGCTCGACCGCCCCATCGGCACCGTGCGCATCGCCGTCTTCCAGTCGGCCGCGCTCTCGCTCGTGCCGAGCATGCTGCACCTGCTGGGAGAGTCGGCCCCGGAGGTGCGCGTCGAGATGGTGCAGCGCGAGCCCGAGACGGCGCTCTACGACACCCACGTGGGCGACTTCGACCTCGTGGTCGCCGAGCAGTACCCGGGCCACGCGGCCCCGCAGCACCTGGGGCTCGATCGCGAGGTGCTCATGACGGATGCGCTGCGGCTCGCGGTGCCGCCGCACAGCGGCATCCGCTCCCTGGCGGACGCCGCGGCGCACCCCTGGGTGATGGAGCCCCTCGGTGCCGCTTCCCGCCACTTCGGCGAGCAGCAGTGCCGGGTGGCGGGCTTCGAGCCCGACGTGCGCTTCGCCACAGCCGACCTGCAGGCGCAGATGCGGCTCATCGAGACCGGGCACGCGGTCGGCATCATGAACGACCTCACCTGGGTGGGCACCGACGTGCGGTTCGTGGCGCTCGCGCTGCCTGGCGCGCCGAGGCGCGAGATCTTCACTGCCGCTCGTGCCGCATCCAGCGGCTCCCCCGCCATCGCCGCCGTGCGAGCAGCGCTGCGGGGCGCCGTTCCCGACGAGGTCGCGCGGGACTGACGCGCGCCGCGCCCCGGTTCCCAGCCGGCGCTCGCTACCCTCGGGGAACGCATCCGAGGGGGAACCGTGGGACTGTTCACACCGAAGCGGCCGACGCCGGTCGCGCAGCGTCCCGTGCGCCCGCCGTGGTCGCTCTGGGCCGACTCGTTCGGGCGGCTCGCGACCCGAGCGCTGCAGGTCATCCTCGTGCTCATCGTCGTCACCGGCGTGATCTACGCGATGATCCAGCTGACGCTCGTGATCATCCCCATCATGCTCGCGCTGATCATCGCCGCGGCGTTCGCGCCCATCATGCGGTGGATGCGCCGCAAGGGGGTGCCCTCCGCGCTCGCGACCGCCGCCGCACTCCTCACGATCCTCATCGTGCTGGGCGGCGTCATCTGGCTCATCGTCAACGCGGTGCGCGACCAGCTCGATGAGCTGGTCAGTCAGGCGACCGAGGGCTTCGACCGGGTGCTGGAGTGGGTGACGACGCTGCCGTTCGCCCCGACGAACGAGCAGATCACCGAGGCGCGCGACGCTGTCATCGACTTCCTCACCAGCGCCCAGTTCGGCTCCGGGGCGCTCGCCGGGGTGGGCGCCGCCGCGAACTTCCTCACGGGCTTGGTGCTCATGATCGTCATGCTGTTCTTCTTCCTGAAGGACGGGCCGCGCATCTGGGAGTTCCTGCTGCGCCCCTTCGAGGGCGAGTCCTACGCGCGCGGCAAGCGCATCGGCGGCAAGACCGTCGAGACACTCGGCGACTACGTGCGCGGCACCGCAACCGTGGCGTTCGTCGATGCGGTCGGCATCGGGCTCGCGCTCTGGATCCTGCAGGTGCCGCTCGCCCTGCCGCTCGCCGTGCTCGTCTTCCTGCTCGCCTTCATCCCGCTCGTCGGCGCCACACTCGCCGGCGCGCTCGCGACGCTCGTCGCACTGGTTGCCAACGACTGGGTCACCGCGCTCATCGTGCTGGGTGCGGTCATCGTCGTGAACCAGCTCGAGGGCAACTTCCTGCAGCCGGTCGTGATGGGCCGCTCGCTCAAGCTGCACGCGCTCGTCATCCTCATCGCGCTCACCATCGGCACGGTGCTCGGCGGGATCGTCGGCGCCGTGCTCGCGGTGCCGATCACCGCGGTCGCGTGGGGCATCACGCAGGTATGGGACGGCGACGACCAGCCGGCTCGGATGTTCCGGCAGAAGCGGCCGGAGACCGTCTGAGCGCTGCCGCGGCCGCTCAGGCCGCGGCAGGCCTGCGGATGCGGCTGATGCCGATCAGCGCGAGGCTGATCGCGATGCCGCCGAAGAGCACCCACGGCAGCGAGCCGGGCCCCCAGGTGTCGAAGGCGATCGCGCCGAGCAGCGCGCCGCCGCCGATGCCGGTGTTGAAACCCGTGGTGTACCAGGCCATGGCCGGCTGCAGCAGCCGCTCGGGCGTCGCCTCCAGCAGCCGCGTCTGCAGCAGCGGCGGCAGCGCACCCATCGCCAGCCCCCACACGAGCACGGCGGCGAACGTCAGCGGCAGCACGGTCGAGAGGGCGAGCACCACCATGGTCAGCAGCATCACGATCATGCAGGCCACGACCCCGGCCAGCGGGCGTCCGCCGAGCCAGATGGTGAGGATCAGCACCGCGATGGTGCCCATCACGCCGTAGGCGAGCAGCGCCGGGCTCAGCCACTCCTCCGGCAGCTGCGCGTGCTGCACCAGGAACGGCGCGATGAACGTGTAGAAGGCGTACTGCCCGGTCATCGCCAGCGTCGTCGAGATGACGGCGACGACCATGCCGCTCATCGACACCCGAGGGTGGTCCACCGGCAGCGCGATCGATCCGGTCTCCGTGGTGGCGGTGTCCTTGAGGTGGTCGACGGGCGGCAGCACCTTCCAGACGGCGAGCGCGGCGAGCAGGCACGCGACGCCGAAGACCGCGAACGCCCAGCGCCATCCGACGGCCTGGCCCAGCAGCGTCGACAGCGGCAGCCCGAGCACGAAGGCGAGCGAGCCTCCCGCGCTCGTGATGGCGACCGCTCGCCCCAGCTGATGAGGGGGCACGAGGTAGGCGGCGTACGCTCCCACCACCGTCCAGAAGACGCCGTGCGCCAGGCCGCCGAGGATGCGCATCGCCACGATCCACTCGTAGCTCGGCACGACTGCCGTGGCGAGGCACGACGCGGTGAACACCAGCAGCACCCCGACCACCAGGGTGTGGCGCGGCACGCGCCGCGTGAGCCGGATGAGCGTCGTGGAGGAGGCGACGACGGTGAAGGCGAACACCGACACCAGCAGTCCGATCGCGCTCTCGGAGACGCCGAGATCGCGGCTCATCGGCAGCACCAGCCCCATCGGCAGCATCTCGATCGAGATGTTGACGAAGATCGACAGCGCGAGCACGAGCAGCGCCACCATCGGGAAGGGTCCCGCGGAACGCTGGCCGGTCGTCGTCTGCTCACTCACGAGCGTCGAGCCTACGCGGATCGGACGATCAGGCTGGAGGACTACGGTCGCCGTGTGCTCACCGCAGAAGAGGTACGCGACGCCCGGTTCTCCGGCAGCGGGATGTTCCACGCGGGCTACGACGCCGCAGAGGTCGATCACTGGCTCGCCCTCGCGGTCTTCACGCTGCTCGCCCATCAGGGAGACGCGGGCGGCGACGTGCGGCTGCTGGCCGAGGACGCCGACGAGGTGCGCTTCCGCATGCACCGCGGCGCTGGCGCCTACGACACCGGCCAGGTGGACATGACGATCGGCCGCATCGCGGCCGCGCTCCACGAGCACGAGGCGTAGGTCGACGCGTTCCTCACGGGCCCGGATGCCGCCACGGGGGCGCCGCAGCGTGCCTCTGGGACGGCCGGTGATGGGGCCCGGCGCGCATAGACTCGACCGGTGAGCAACCACTGGATCCTGTCGTTCGTCTGCGAGGACCGGCCGGGCATCGTGCACGCAATCTCCGGCGCCATCGTCGACTGCGGCGGCAACATCACCGAGTCGCAGCAGTTCTCCTCCGCCGACACCGACCGGTTCTTCATGCGACTGCAGGTGGAGGCGTCCGCCGAGCGCGCCGAGTTCGAGGCGCAGCTCGCCCCGGTGATCGAGCGCTACGACATGCAGTGGCACCTCGACGACGTCGGCCGACCCCTCACCACGCTCGTGCTGGTGTCGAAGGCCGCGCACTGCCTGGGCGACATGCTGTTCCGCCAGCGCGCCGGGCAGCTCTCGGTCGACATCCCGCTCGTGATGTCGAACCACCCGGATCTGGGCTCGCTCGCCGCCTTCTACGACGTGCCCTTCGAGCACGCGCCGGTGGTGGACGCCGAGTCGAAGGCCGCGTTCGAGCGCCGCATCCTGGAAGTCGTCGAGGCCGAGGGCGTCGAGCTCGTCGTGCTCGCCCGCTACATGCAGATCCTCTCGCCGGAGCTGTGCGCGGCGCTCGAGGGCAGGCTCATCAACATCCACCACTCCTTCCTGCCCGGCTTCAAGGGCGCCAACCCCTATCGGCAGGCGCACGCCCGCGGCGTGAAGCTCATCGGCGCCACCGCCCACTTCGTCACGAGCGACCTCGACGAGGGTCCGATCATCGAGCAGAACGTGGTGCGCGTCGATCACACGGACACCCCTGCGCAGCTCGTCGCGATCGGGCAGGACGAGGAGTCGCGCACGCTCTCGCGCGCCGTGCAGTGGTTCGCCGAGGACCGCGTGCTGCTCGACGGGCAGCGCACGATCATCTTCCGCTGACCCCGCGGTCGCGCGAACCGAAGATTCATCGCGTATTCGGGCGGAACTCTCGCAAACGTCGGCGGACCGGGTTAGGTTGAGCGCACCCCTTAGTCCCCGATGGAGTGGATTCATGCGCGCACGCACCTTGCTCGGCACTGGAACAGTCGCCGCGCTCGCCCTGACCGGCATCGTCGCTACCCCGGCAGTCGCCGCGGATCATCCCGTGATCAACGAGTTCTCGGCGAACGTCGATGGTTCGGACACCGGCTACGAGTTCGTCGAGCTCTACGCCGCGCCCGGCACCGACCTGAGCGGTCACCAGGTGGTGATCGTCGAAGGCGACAGCGGCGACAGGCAGGGACAGGTGCTGGACGTCAGCGCGGCACCGACCCTCGACGCGAACGGCTTCGGCGTCGTCTACCCCGCCTCGTTCCAGAACAATTCAGCGTCGGTGCTGCTCATCGACGGCAGCGTCGCCGCGCAGCAGCAGCTCGACGCCGACGGCGACGGCACGATCGATGCGAGCAACGAGTACACCGTCATCGACGCGGTCGGCGTCAGTGCCGGAGCCACCGGCGACGTCGCGTACGGCACCGAGCTCGCCGCCAACTTCGACGGCGGCACCCAGACCGTCGGCGGCGCCAGCCGCATCCCCGACGGCACCGACACGGATGCCGCGGGCGACTGGGTGCGCAACGACTACAACAAGGCCGGCTTCGAGGGCTTCGACGGCCCGCCTGCGAACGGCATCGCCTGGAACACTCCCGGCGCCTCGAACGAGGTCTTCGAGCTCGAGGAGCCCCCGACCGACGGCGTCTGCGGCTCGGATGCCGTGATCGCGATCGGCGCGGTGCAGGGCGACGGCGAGGCGACGCCGCTCAGCGGCCAGACCGTGACCGTCGAGGGCACCGTCGTGGGCGACTGGCAGGACGGTGGCTTCGCAGGCTTCACCCTGCAGGACGCTGGCGACGCCGACAGCGCGACGAGCGACGGCATCTTCGTCTACGCACCCGACGCCGCGGAGGTCGCCGAGGGCGACCTCGTGCAGGTGACGGGTACCGCGGGCGAGAACTTCGGCATGACGCAGATCTCGAACGTCGCGCTGCTCGACTGCGGTGCGGGCACGATGCCCGCCGCGACCGAGCTCGTGCTGCCGATCGCCGACCACGAGCCGACCGAGAGCATGCTCGTGACGCTGCCGCAGACGCTGTCGATCCTCGAGTACTTCAACTACGGCCGCTTCGGCCAGGTGGTCGTCGGCACCGAGCGTCAGATGCAGCCCACGGCTGTCGCTGCACCCGGCTCGGCTGAGGCTGCCGCCATCGCCGCGGCGAACGCGGTGAACCGCATCACGATCGACGACGGCCGCTCGGCGCAGAACCCCGACCCCGCCATCCACCCCGCGAACCAGGACGTGTTCACGCTCGAGAACGCATTCCGCGGCGGAGACACCATCACCGGCATCACGGGCGTGCTCGACTGGCGCTTCGACACCTGGGCGGTGCAGCCGACCGATGCCGGTACGTACGGCGCAGTGAACGAGCGTCCGGCGGCGCCGGAGATCGAGGGCGCATCGCTCGAGATCGCGTCGTTCAACGTGCTCAACTACTTCACCACCCTGGGCAGCCGCGGCGCGGAGACGGCCGAGGAGTTCGACCGCCAGGAGGCGAAGATCGTCGCCGCGATCAACGAGTTGGGCTCTGCGGTCGTCGGCCTGCTCGAGATCGAGAACAACGACGGGGCCGCGCTCGACGCGCTCGTGGCCGCGCTGAACGAGGCCGCCGGCAGCCAGCAGTGGGCCGGCATCGACACCGGCACGATCGGCACCGACGCGATCACGACCGCGGTCATCTACCAGCCGGCGCTCGTCGCTCCCGAAGGCGACTTCGCAGTACTCGACTCGTCGGTCGATGCACGGTTCGACGACGGCAAGAACCGCCCGGCGCTCACGCAGTCGTTCCGCGACCTCGCGACCGACCGGGTGCTGACCGTCGCCGTCAACCACCTGAAGTCGAAGGGCTCAGCGTGCGATGGCGACCAGGGCTCGCCCGAGCAGGGCAACTGCAACGAGGTGCGCACCCAGGCTGCAGCCGCGCTGGCCGACTGGATGGCCGGCAGCCCCACCGGTGTCGAGGCAGACGGGTCGCTCATCATCGGCGACCTGAACTCGTATGACCACGAGGACCCGATCACCACGCTCGAGGACGCTGGCTGGACCGACCTGCTCGAGGAGTTCCAGGGCGAGGACGCCTACACCTACGTCTTCGACGGTCAGCTCGGCTACCTCGACTACGGGCTCGCCGACCCGGCGATGCTCCCGTTCGTCGCCGGTGCCGAGGCGTGGCACGCGAACGCCGACGAGCCGAGCATCATCGACTACTCGATGGCGTTCAAGAAGGATGCCCAGGATGCGCTGTTCGCGCCCGACCCCTATCGAGCCAGCGACCACGACGCCGTCGTGATCGGCCTCGACTGGGAGATGGCCGTGCCGCCGGAGACGGTGGTCGAGAGCTTCGCCGGCGTCAACCGCTACGAGACGAACGCGCTGGTCTCGGCTGCGACCTTCGAGCCTGGCGCCGATGTGCTGCTCGCCTCCGGCGACCTGTTCCCGGATGCGCTTGCGGCCGGCCCGGCGGCGGCGAGCGTCGACGCGAGCCTGCTGCTGACGCGCGCCGATGCGCTGCCGTCGTTCACCGCTGACGAGCTGGAGCGCCTGCAGCCGGCATCCGTGACGATCATCGGCGGCACGCCGTCGATCTCGTCCGCGGTCGTCGCGCAGGTGCTCGAGATCGTGCCGAACGCGCGGGTCGAGCGCATCGCGGGCCAGAACCGCTACGAGACGGCCGCGATGATCGCCGAGCGCTACTTCGACGACGCGACCGAGGCGTTCATCGCCAGCGGCCAGGTGTTCGCCGACGCGGTCTCCGCGAGCGGCACCGCTGCCGTGCTCGGCGATGTTCCGGTGCTGCTGACCCCGCAGGCGCGAGCCGACGGTGTGACGATCGCCGCGCTCACCACCATCGGGATCGAGTCGGCGACCGTGCTCGGCGGGCAGCCGTCGGTCTCGGACGCGGCGCTGCGCGGCTACCGCGACACCGGCGTGACGGTGACGCGACTGGCCGGTGCCGACCGCTACGCCACGAACGCCATGCTCGTCTCGCGGTTCATCACGCCGGGCGACGACCAGGCGATCGCGATGGCTTCGGGGCTGAACTTCCCCGACGCGCTGTCGGCCTCGATGGTGGCCGGCGCTCACGACGCGCCGGTGCTGCTGGCTGTGCGCTCCTGCGTGCTCCTGTCGGTCGAGGAGCAGATCGCGGAGCTCGCTCCGGTCGCGGTCTACAACGTCGGAGGGCTGCCCGCGCTCTCGCCCGAGGCGTGGCGCACCAGCTGCTGAGCTGACGTGAGGGCCCGCATCCCGACGGGGTGCGGGCCCTCATCGCGTGCGCTCTAGGCTGACGGCATGACCCAGTCGAGCCTGCTGCTGACGTCTGACCGCGCGCTCATCGACGGGCAGCTGGTGCCGGATGCCTGGGTCGACAGCGTCGGCGGCGCCATCACCGCACTCGGTCAGGGAGCGCCGCCGCGCGCACCGGACCTCGCACTGCACGGCACCCTCGTGCCCGGCTTCGTCGACCTCCACTGCCACGGGGCACTCGGATCCGCCTTCGACGACGACGCGCCTGCGTGGGAGCGGATCGGTGCGTTCCGCGCGAGCCACGGGTCGACGCGCCAGGCGGTGTCACTCGTGACGGCGCCGCTCGAGACGCTCCTCCCCCGCGTCGCGGCCGCTGCCGCGCGATGCGCGGCGGACGCCGCGCTGCTGGGCGTGCACCTGGAGGGTCCGTTCCTCGCCGACAGCCATCGCGGCGCCCACGATCCGCGAGCGCTGCAGGAGCCGAATCCGGAGTCAGTGGAGCGGCTGCTCGAGGCGGGCGTCGGGCAGATCCTGCAGATCACGATGGCACCGGAGCTCCCCGGCGCGATCGACGCCATCCGCCGATTCGTCGAGGCCGGCGTGCGCGTGGCGGTCGGCCATACGGGCGCGGACGCCGCAACCGCCCGTGCCGCGTTCGACGCGGGTGCGACGCTGCTCACCCACGCCTGCAACGGCATGCCCCCGATGCACCACCGCTCCCCCGGACCGATGGCGGCCGCGCTGCTCGACGAGCGCGTCACGCTGGAGGTCATCGCCGACGGGGAGCATGTGGCGCCGGAGATGCTGGCGCTCGTGCTCCAGTCGGCACCCGGCCGCGTGGCACTCGTGACCGACGCCATGGCGGCGGCTGGCATGCCCGACGGCCCGTACCGCATCGGGTCGCTCGACGTCGTGGTCGAGCACGGCCTGCCGCGATTGGCGGACGGCGGATCGATCGCCGGCTCCACGCTCAGCCTCGATCGCGCGCTGCGCGTGCTCGTCGACGCGGGTGTGCCGCTCGCGGCCGCGCTGGACGGGGCGACGCGCGTGCCCGCCGACGCCATCGGCCGCGACGATCTCGGCCGGCTCGGCGTGGGCGGACGCGCCGACTTCGTGCAGCTCGACGACGATCTCGAGGTGCGCGGCGTCTGGCGCGATGGTGTGGCGCTCCCCGCGTAGCGCCGCCGTCGCCGGTCAGCCGTAGGCCCGCCGCAGGTCGAGGAGGCGGCCCCAGCGGACGGCCCCGCTCTCGAGACCCACCGCCGCAGGTCGAGGAGGTGGCGGCCCGCAGGGACGACGCCGTCACGACCGCAGGCGAACGGTTCCGGTCTCGTGACGCGAGCGGCTCCGCCGCCCGCTCCTCGACCTACGAGGATGGGACGCCGCAGGTCGAGGAGGTGGCGGCCCGAAGGGACGCCGCCGTCACGAGACCGCAGGCGAATGGTTCCGGTCTCGTGACGCGAGCGGCTTCGCCGCCCGCTCCTCGACCTACGAGGGTGGGGCACGCAGCGGGCTCCTCGATCTACGAGGGTGGCGCGCCGCCGCCCGCTCCTCGACCTACGGGGCGGGCTACTGGAAGTCGCGGGAGCGGGGGCTTGGCACGTCGAAGCGGTCGAGCCGGTCGGCCAGCAGCGCGATCACGCCCTCCGGTGTGCGCTGCAGCATCCCGCGCACGATGAGCGCCGGCGCATGCCGCGCCACCTGCCGCGCATGCGCCCACAGGCCCTTCGAGATGATGACGTTCAGCATGCCCGTCTCATCCTCGAGGTTCATGAACGTCACTCCCTGCGCCGTGCTCGGCCGCTGCCGATGCGTGACGATGCCCGCGGCCTGCACGCGGCGCCCCTCCTCCGCCTGCGCCAGAGCGGCGATCGGCAGCACACTGCGGCCATCGAGCATCTCCCTCGCGTAGCGCACCGGGTGGTCGCCGGGCGTCACCCCGGTCGCCCAGACGTCGAGCGCCACCTGCTCCTCGGCGCTCAGGATCGGCAGCAGCGGTGGCTGCAGGCTCACCTGCGAGCCCTCGAGCTGGTCCTCGCGCTCGGTCGAAGCGGGGCCCGCGAGCCACAGCCCCTCGCGACGACTCACCCCCAGCCCCTCGAGGGCGCCGGCGGTCGCGAGCGCCTCGAGCTCGCCCCGATCGAGATCGGCCCGCCGGGCGAGATCGTGGATGTCGCGCAGCGGCGACTGCTCCCGCGCCGCGATGATCCGGCCGGCGGCGGCTGCGCCCATCCCGGTGACGCTCGACAGGCCCATCCGCACCGAGAAGGCACCGTCGCGCCGGTGGCGGGCGCGCATCGCGAGCGTCTCGGAGGCCACGGGCGGCACCGGCGGCTGCTCGCGCGCCAGGCATGCGTCGTCGCCGCCGGCCGCGCGCCCGTTCGGCTCGATCCCGGCGGCGATCGCAGAGCGCACCACGTCGGGCCGCAGCGTCTCGACGCCGTGCCGCAGCGCATCCGCCGTGAGCGTCTGCGGTGACCAGAACCCCATCGGCTGGCTCCGCAGCAGCCCGGCGAGGAACGCCGCCGGGTAGTGCAGCCGCATCCACGACGAGGCATAGACGAGCTTCCCGAACGCGAGCGAATGCGACTCGGCGAAGCCGAAGCCCGCGAACGCCTCGATCTTCCGATAGATCGACTCGGCCACATCCGGCTCGACACCGTTCGCCGCCATGCCCGCGAACAGCTTCGCCTTCAGCGCCTCGATGCGATCGCGCGAGCGCTTCGAGCCGATCGCGCGCCGCAGCTGATCGGCCTCAGCGGCGTCGAAGCCGCCCACCGCGACCGACATCTGCATCAGCTGCTCCTGGAACAGCGGCACGCCGAGCGTGCGCTCGAGCACCGGGATCAGGAGCGGATGCGGGTAGGTGATCGGCTCTGCGCCCGTGCGACGACGGATGTAGGGGTGCACCGCACCGCCCTGGATCGGGCCGGGCCGGATGAGCGCGATCTCGACCACCAGGTCGTAGAAGCAGCGCGGCTTCAGGCGCGGCAGCGTCGCCATCTGCGCCCGCGACTCCACCTGGAAGATGCCGACGGCATCCCCCTCGCAGAGCATGTCGAACACGCCCGCCTCCTCGAGCGGGATCGACGCGAGCGTCCACGACTCCCCCAGCTGCTCGGCTGCCAGCGCCATCGTGTGCGACAGCGCGCTGAGCATGCCGAGGCCCAGCAGGTCGAACTTCACGAGCCCCATCCACTCGCAGTCGTCCTTGTCCCACTGCAGCACCGTGCGCCCGGGCATGCGCGCCGGCTCGATCGGGCAGACCGAGCCGACCGGCTCCTCGGTGAGCACCATGCCGCCGGAGTGGATGCCGAGGTGCCGGGGCGCGTGCAGGAACTCCCCCGCGAGCTCGATGACCGCGTCGGGGATGCCGGGGGCATGGGCCTCCGAGCGCGACTCGACCGACTTCGACCAGGCGTTCTGCTGCCCGACGGCGTAGCCGAGCGCCTTCGCGGCATCGCGCACCGCCGACTTGGGCCTGTAGGTGATGACGTTGGCGACCTGCGCCGCGTTGCGTCGGCCGTAGTGCTCGTAGACGTGCTGGATGACCTCCTCGCGACGGCCGGCATCGAAGTCGATGTCGATGTCGGGCTCCTCCTCGCGCATCATCGAGATGAAGCGCTCGAAGGGCAGCCGGAAGCGGATCGGGTCGACGGCGGTGATGCCGAGGATGAAGCAGACCGCGCTCGCCACCGCCGACCCTCTGCCCTGGCAGAGGATGCCCCGATCATGCGCGAACTCGGCGATCTCGAACACGATCAGGAAGTAGCCCGCGAAGCCCTTCTGGTCGATGAGGCCGAGCTCGTGCTCGAGCCGGGCAGCGACATCGGGGCTCGGTCGGCCGTCCACGAGGTCGTACACGCGAGGCAGTCGCTCGGCGACGAGCGCGCGCAACCAGCTCATCGGCGTGTGCCCATCCGGCACCTCGACCTTCGGCAGCCGGGGGGATGCGGCACGCAGGTCGAACGCGAGCTCGCGGCCGAGCGCCGCGGCGGTGTCGATCGCGCCTGGGAAGGCGCGGAAGCGACGCGCCATGACGGCACCGGAGCGCAGCGACGGCACCCCGCCGGCGGGCAGCCAGGCGTCGAGCTCGTCGATAGAACGACGCGCCCGCACCGCAGCGACCGCATCCCCGAGCCGCTGCCTGGCGGGAGAGGCGATGTGCGCGTTGGTGGTCGCGATCACCGGCAGGCCTCGACGCTCGGCGAGACGCGCGAGCACCCGGTTGCGCTCGAAGTCGCGCGGGTCGCCGATGTCGCTGAGCTCCACCACGACGCGGTCGCGGCCGAACAGCGACGCGAGCCGGTCGAGCTCCGCGTCAGCGGCATCCGCTCCCTGTGCGGTCGAGGCATGCCGTTCGAGCGCCTGCCGCACGCTGCCCTTGCGGCATCCGGAGAGCACCATCCACTCCCCGCTCGCCGTCTCGGCGAGCTGCTCGAGCTCGAACACCGGCCTGCCCTTCTCGCCCGGCCCGTGCACGTCAGAGGTCAGGTAGCCGTCGGTGAGCGCGGTGGCGAGCGCGGTGTAGCCGGCCGGGCCGGTCGCGAGCGCCACGAGGTGGCTGCCGTCGGGGTCGGGGATGCCGTTCTGGGGCGTCTCGAGGCCGAGCGTGAACTCGGTGCCGAACACCGTCGGCAGCTCGGCCTCTGCGGCCGCCTCGGCGAACCGCACCGCACCGTAGAGCCCGTCATGATCGACGAGCGCGAGCGCCTCGAGCCCGAGCCTGCGCGCCTCGTTGACGAGCTCCGCTGGGCTGGAGGCGCCGTCGAGGAAGGAGTAGTGCGAGTGCGCGTGCAGCTCTGCATAGGGGGTCGCCGCCCCCTGATCCGGCACGCGGATCCGCGGGCGCCGCGCCTCGTCGAGCTCGGCGGCGACGGCGGTCCTGCCGGCGCTGACATCGCGGTCGCTGAGGAGGCCCTCGAGCTCGCGCCAGGGCATCGACGGGTTGTTCCAGCCGGCCATCCGCGTCCCCCTCTCCCTGTCCTGTCCGTCCGCCCGTTCGTCAACCGACCCTGTGGTCCCTCAGCCGGAATATCGGCTCGCCAGACCACAGGGTCGGTTGACGAACGACGCCACGGCGGCAGACGACGACGTCATGGCGGCAGACGACTGCCCCGCGGCGCTCGGCCCCGCGGCGCTCGGCCCCGCGGCGCTACGCATAGCGGCCCTCCGCGAGCCACGCGCCGTCGGCGTGCAGCAGCACCCATGCCTCACCCTCGCCGTCGAGCAGCTGCACGCGATGCACCGTGTCGCCGAGCTCGCGGCGCCGGATCGGCCACGGGCCCGCCCACGCCACCACCCGGCGCCGCGGCGCCGCGGGCGGCGAGAAGACAGCGGGGGATGCGTCGCGGACGTCGAGCGCGCCCGGCTCGACCGCGTGCCCCTCCGCGTCGGTGAGCAGCACCGGCAGCGGCGGGCGGAAGACGACGCTCGGCCGCGGGGCCGGCAGCGCGCCCGGCCACGGCCCGGCGACCTGCGCCGGCGCCGCATCGCCCCAGGGCGTGAGCACGCCCCGCTCGGCGAGCAGCCGGCCGCCGCCGGTCGCGGCGGTCAGCACCGCCTCGCGGCCGAGCATGCGCTGCAGCCGCTCGAGCGCGTGCTTGGTGCGGTCATCGATGTCGCCACCGCCCCACAGGCCCGGCATGTGCGAGGTCGCGGCGTCGAGGCGCTCCGGGCTCGCCTGCACCTCGACGAGCGCCGAGCCCAGGTCGCTCTCGGTGAGCTGCCAGCGCATCCGATCGACGATGTCGCCCGCGCGCAGGAACCCGGGCTGGCGCCAGAGCCGCTCGCTCACGCGCCCCTCCTCGCCGCGCAGCAGGATGCGGATCTCGCTGCACACCAACCGCTGCTCCGCCAGCTGCCGCACGAAGCGGTCGACCGGCTCGCGCACGGCGAGCGCCAGCTCCGCCACGCCCTCGATGCCCGGCTCGAAGACGAGCTGCAGCGCGCGCTCCTCGCCCAGCCCCGCCTCGTCGACGCGACGGTTGTCGAGCCCGCGAGCACGAGCGAGCGCAATGAGCCCCGCGGGTCCGAAGCGGTCGCGCACGCTGTCGTCGGGCAGCTGCCCGAAGCCGCCGAGGGTGTGCACCCCGAGGCGGTGGAGCATGCTCGGCAGCTCGTCATCGCCCAGCACGCCCACCGGCAGCGAGCTCAGGAACTCACGGCTGCG
This sequence comes from Agrococcus sp. Ld7, assembly GCF_045064095.1. Taxonomy (NCBI): domain Bacteria; kingdom Bacillati; phylum Actinomycetota; class Actinomycetes; order Micrococcales; family Microbacteriaceae; genus Agrococcus; species Agrococcus sp. Ld7. The sequence goes on from NZ_JBISGY010000002.1 coordinate 80,702, forward strand.
ACCGACGGGCACGATCGTCTCGCTGCCCGCCCCCACCGCGAGCTCCGCAGTGAAGCGGTCGTCGGCGACGCCGAAGGACGCCGTCAGCCCGAGCGGCACGAGCGCGGCGCGCACCGCCTCGATGGCCCGCGACTCCGAGCCGTAGAACCTGCTCGCGCCCCGCATCCGGAAGGCCAGCGCGCCGTCACCGACGGGCTGCGCCGCCGGCACCACCGCAAGCACCGCACGCACGACGCGCTCGAAGGCGAGCGCCTCCCCCACCGGGTCGGCGGGCGCGAGCGCGAGCATGGGTGACGCGGCCTGCGCATCGCGCACCCGCATGCCGATCCGCACGCCGTCGGCGCGAGCGCCCGCGTCGCAGGCGACGACGCGCAGCGCGTGCACGACCGCTCCCGGTGCACCCACTGCACCGCCGGCGGGCAGCGCCCCGGTCTGGCGCGCGACCACGACCGGCCAGTCGGGCACGCGGAGCACACCCACCCGGCCATCGCGCGGGCGGGCGCCCTGCGGCTCGGCACCGCGCTCGATCGTCTCACTGGTCACGCGTCCATGATCGAACACACGTTCGAACAGAGTCAAGCGGATGCGGTGTGTCGCGCGCCGCGACGCCGACCGCCCGTGCGCTCAGGCCGCCGGCTGCTGCAGCAGCTCGCGACCAGGATCGCGCCCGGCGGACGTTGCGCCGTCGCCGGCGATCGGGATGCGCGCTCGGCTCGGGGCTCCGCCGGTGGCGACCTCGACGACCAGACCGCCCGTGGCGATCCTGCCGTCACCGTCGGCGAGCCCCTGCCACTCGGCGCGCAGGCTGCGCACGACGGTCGCGGCGTTCGGCCACGGGCCCGCGACGAGCAGGGTCGACGACGCCTGCCGCAGCCGCGCGGCGAGCCGCGCAGCATCCGTGGGCGTCACCCGGCCGGGCGAGGCTGCGAGCACCACCGGCATGGCCTCCGCGAGGCTCGCCACCACGTCGAGCCACGAGCGGCCGGGATGCGGCACGAGCGCGACCCGATCGATGGGCACGCCCAGGTCACGGGCGGCCTCGATGCCGAGATCGGGCATCCCGACGATCGCTCCCCACGCTCCGGGCGGCATGGCCGCACCCATGCACGCGAGCGCGAGCCCGCGGGACTCGATGCTGTGCGCAGCTCCGGGGCGCAGCCGGCGGACGACCTCGTCGAGCCCCTCCGGCACCGACTCGTCGACCGTCGGCACCACCTGCCGAGCCGACGACTGCTGCATGCCGCGCAGCCGAGCGCGCAGCGCCTCCACCGTCGCCGTGCGATCCTCTCCCGCACGGCGCTCGAGCCTCGTGGACGCCATCCCCATCCCCCCATTCTCGAACATGTGTTCGAACGCGGCAAGTGGGTGCGGCGTGTCGGAGCACCCTCGCTCATGCGAAGATCGAACCAACCGTCCCTCGCGGGATCCCACCGTCAGGAGGCCTGATGGCGCCCACCGCCGATGACCAGAGCGTCGCATCGACCGCTGACGCGACGACCCCGGCCGCCCCCTTCCTCTGCGTCACCACGAACCCGGCCATCGACATCACCTACACGATGGACGAGCTGCGGATCGGCACCAGCCACCGCGTCGAGACCGGCCTCTCGCGCGCCGGCGGCAAGGGCGTCAACGTCGCGCGCGTGCTGCACCAGCACCACGAGCCCGCGATCGTGATCGCCCCCATCGGCGGCCCGGTGCGCGTGCTCTTCGTGCACGACCTCGACCGCTCCGGCATCGCCCACCGCCTCATCGAGGTCGAGTCACCGACCCGTCGCACCACCGCGATCGTCACGCCTGCGGGCACCACCAACCTGAACGAGCGCGGCGCCGCCATCTCATCCGACGACTGGGACCGGCTGCTCGAGATCGTGCGGGGTGCGCTGCCGACCGCACGCGTAGTGGTCTCCTCCGGCTCCCTCCCGCCCAAGACGCCTTCGGGCTTCTGCGCGAGCATCGTCGGCCTCGCGGTCGAGGCCGGCAAGCCCGTCGTCATCGACGTCGGAGGTGAGCAGCTGCGGCAGGCGGTGGCCGCGGGTGCGACCGCCGTGAAGCCGAACCGGCACGAGCTGCTCGACGCGATGGGCGGCACCGACCCGCTCGACGCCGCGCGCAGGCTCGCCGCCGAGGGCAGCGGCACCGTCTTCGCGTCGCTCGACATCGAGGGGATGCTCGCGGTGCTGCCGGACGGCCGCGCCTGGCACGCCCGCCTCGACCGCGTCCTCGAGGGCAACCCCACCGGCGCGGGCGACGCGGCCGTCGCGGCGATCGCACAGGCGATCGCCGATGGAGCCACGATCGAAGCCCAGCTCGCGCGCGCGGCCGCATGGTCGAGCGCCGCGGTGCTGTCGCCGCAGGCGGGCTCGATCGTCGACGCCGCGGAGCTCTCGGCGCGCATCCGCATCACCACCATCGGCTGACCCCACGACGGTTCGGCCGTCATTCTGCGGTGCCGGATGCGCTGGTACGGTGTGCGCATGGAGAACCTGCGCCTCGAAGAGCTGTCTGCCGCGAACATCGTCGCGGCCAACGGGCTGACGCTGAAGCGGGGCCAGGAGGCCTTCCTCGCGGCCAACACCCGCCTGGAGGAGTTCGTCAACACGCAGAGCGCGTGGCAGCGCGTGATCTTCGACGGAGATGAGCCGGTGGCCTTCGTGATGGCCAACTTCGACCCGGAGGTCGACCGCGAGGAGTATCGCTCGAGCATCCTCAAGATGTATGTCGCGGGCGATGCCCAGCGCCGCGGTGTCGGCTCCTTCATGGTCGACGAGGTCGCCGCGGAGGCCAAGCGCAAGGGCTTCGACAGCATCTTCGCGGTCTGGGAGCGGGGCGACCTCGGACCGGGCCGCTTCTTCAAGGCCGTCGGCTTCGAGGTCACGGGCGAGAACGAGTACGGCGAGGCCATCGGGCGCAAGACGATCTGAGCCTCGCTGGCCGCAGCCGCAGCCGCAGCCGCACCGACCCCGGCCGCCTGCGCGCCGCTGCGGCACGGGACTGCGGCACGCGCCCACCGGTCTCGTGACGGCCGCGGCCCTGCGGGCCGCCGCCTCCTCGACCTACGGGGCTGCGCGACGGCCTCGACCTACGTGGCTCCGCTGGTCGAGGAGCGCGCGGCGCAGCCGCCCGCGTCACGAGACCACGCTGCAGCACGCGCCCACCGGCCTCGTGACGGCCGCGGCCCTCCGGGCCGCCGCCTCCTCGAACTGCGGTTGCGGGACTAGACGAGCGACTCGCGCCACGCGCGATGCAGCGACGCGAACTTGCCGCCCTGCGCGATCAGCTCCTCGGGGCTGCCGTCCTCGATGATGCGGCCGTGCTCCATCACCAGCACCCGGTCGGCGATCGCGACGGTCGAGAGCCGGTGAGCGATGATGATCGCCGTGCGGTCGGCCAGCAGCGTCGTGAGGCCCGTCTGCACGAGCCGCTCCGAGGGGATGTCGAGCGAGGCGGTCGCCTCGTCCAGGATCAGCACGCGCGGGTCGGCGAGGAACGCCCGGGCGAACGACAGCAGCTGGCGCTGGCCCGCGCTCACGCGTCCGCCGCGCTTGGCGACATCCGTGTCGTAGCCGTCCGGCAGCGCCATGATGAACTCGTGCGCGCCGACCGCGCGCGCCGCCTGCTCGATGTCCTCGGCGCTCGCATCCGGCCGGCCGAGGGCGATGTTGTCGGCGACGGTGCCGGAGAAGAGGTAGGCCTCCTGCGTCACCATCACGACCGCGCGACGGAGGTCATCGTTCGCGAGGTCGCGCAGGTCGACGCCGTCGAGCTGCACCGATCCCCGCGTGGGGTCGTAGAAGCGTGAGATGAGCTTCGCGAGCGTCGACTTGCCCGCTCCCGTGGTGCCCACGAGGGCGATCGTCTGGCCGGAGGGGATGTGCAGCTCGAAGTCGGGCAGCACGATCTTGCCGGAGCCGTCCTCGGTGCTCTCGTAGGCGAACTCGACGCGCTCGAAGTCGATCTGACCGCGCGAGCTCGGCAGGGCCTTGGGCTCGACCGGCTCATGCACGGACGGCTCCTCCTCCAGCACGCCGGAGATCTTCTCGAGCGCTGCCGAGGAGGCCTGGTAGCCGTTGAAGAACATGCCGATGCCCTGGATGGGCTGGAAGAAGTTGCGTGCATACAGCGCGATGCCCAGCAGCGCGCCGATCTCGAGCGTGCCGTCGACGACCCGCAGGCCGCCCACCAGGATGAGGGTCGCGAGCGTGATCGCGCCGATGGCCATGATGCCGGGCTCGTAGATGCCGAAGATGTTGATGGTGCGGAAGTTCGCGTCGCGGTAGTCGTTGACGAGCGCATCGAAGTCGCGCTGGTTCTTCTGCTCGGTGCGGAACGCCTTCACGGCGCGGATGCCCGTCATGGTCTCGACGAACTGCACGATCATGCGCGCGCTGGTCGTGCGCGTCTCGCGGAACAACTTCGTCGAGCGCACCTGGAACCAGCGGGTCAGCACGATCGCGGGGATGAGCGCGATGGCGACGATCAGGCCCGACAGCGGGTCGAGGATCACCATGGCGACCGCCGTGAACCCCATGAAGAGCACGCCGCGCACCAGCTCGTTCAGCCCCTGGTCGAGCAGGTCGCGGATCGCCTCGAGGTCGCTCGTCTGCCGCGCGATGATGCGACCGGAGGTGTAGGACTCGTGGAACTCCAGGCTGAGCCGCTGCGAGTGCGAGAAGAGGCGTCGACGCAGATCGAACAGCACCGTCTGGCTGATGCGCGCGACGGAGACCGTGTAGAGGAACATCAGCACACCGGAGACGATCGCGGCAATGATGTAGATGATCGTCGCGCCCCACAGCGGCATCCAGTCGGCGTCGTCGACGATCGCCGACAGGCCGTGGTCGATGCCGAACGCGATGATCATGGGGCCCGCGATGCCCGCCGCGACGGAGACGACCACGAGGAGCATCGTCAGCACCACCCGGCGCATGTGCGGCCGCAGCAGCGAGGCGAGCAGCCGCCGCGAGCGCGCGCGGATCAGCTTCGACTCCGCCTTGGTGTAGTCGGAGCGGTCTTCGCCCTGCACGCCCTGCACGCTCATCGGGACACCTCCTCGGGTGACTGCGCATCGACGTCGATGACCTGCATGGTGCCCGTCACCGCCTCGATGCTCTGGCGGTCGCGCTCGGTCTCCTCGAGGCTCGAGATCACGAAGCGGTAGTGGTCGCTGCGCGCCAGCAGCTCGGCGTGCGTGCCGACATCGTCGATCTTACCGTCGCGCATCAGCGCCACGCGGTCGGCGAGCTGCACCGTGCTCGGGCGGTGGGCGACGATGAGCGCGGTGGTGGTGTTGAGCACGCTGCGCAGCGCCTCCTCGACGAGCGCCTCCGTCTCGACGTCCAGCGCCGAGAGCGGATCGTCGAGCACCAGCACGGCGGGTGCCGCGGCGACCGCGCGGGCGAGCGCGAGCCGCTGCCGCTGCCCACCGGAGAGCGACAGGCCCTCCTCGCCGATCTCGGTGTCGAGCCCCTTCGGCAGGTCGCGGGCGAAGGCGGCCTGGGCGATCGCGAGGGCGCGGTCGAGCACGGCCTCCGATGACTCCGGGGCACCCATGAGCACGTTGTCGCGCACCGACGCCGAGAACAGCGTCGCATCCTCGAACGCCATCGCCACGTGCGTGCGCAGCTCAGTGAGCGTGAGGTCGCGCACGTCGACGCCGTCGAGCAGCACGCGGCCGCCGGTGACGTCGTAGAGCCGGGTGGGGAGCGCCGTGAGCGTCGTCTTCCCCGAGCCGGTGATGCCGATGAGCGCCATCGTCTCGCCCGGCAGCAGCTCGAGCGTTGCGCCATCGACCAGGTCGCGCTCGTGCTCCTGCGCGTCCTGGTACCGGAAGTGCACGTCCTCGAACACTAGCGACCCCTTGGGGTTAGCGATCGTGCGCGGGTTCGCGGGGTCGACAATCGTGTTCTCGGAGTCGGTGATCTCGTGGAAGCGGCGCGAGCCGTTCGATGCGTCGATGAGGAACGCGAAGAGGAAGCCGATCGACTCGATCGGCCAGTTGAGCACGATCGCGATCGCGAAGAACGCGGCGAGCGTGCCGACCGAGAGCTGCCCGCTCGCCGCGAGGCCGACGCCCACGAACAGGCACACGGCGTACGAGATGTAGGGCACGATCGTGAGCCACATCCACAGGTAGCCGTCCATGCGGGCCTTGTCGATCTCGGTCTCGCGCAGCCTCGACGCCTGCGCGGTGAAGCCCTCGAGCGCGTGCCGGTCGCGACCGAATGCCTTCAGCACGCGAATGCCGTGGATCGACTGCTCCACGGTGGTCGCGAGGTCGCCGGCCTGATCCTGCGCCGAGCGCGAGACCAGGTGGTAGCGCTGCTCGAAGCGCAGCGCCACCACCGCGATCGGCAGCGACAGCACCACGAAGATGCTCGCGAGCACGGGGCTCCAGACGAACAGCACGACGACGCCGACCACGAGCGTGATCGAGTTCACGACCAGCAGCGGCGCGCCGAAGGCCGCGAAGCGACGGATCTGCCCGAGATCCTGCACTGCGCGACTGAGCAGCTGCCCCGACTGCCAGCGATCGTGGAAGGCCACCGGCAGCGCCTGCAGCTTGCGGTAGAGCGCGCTGCGCATGGTTGCCTCGACCTGCGTCGACGGCAGGGTCACGAGGTAGCGGCGCATGAAGATGAAGAACGCCTCGCCCAGCGCGAGCGCCAGGATCAGCAGCGCCACCGGCCAGACGGCGGCGGCATCGCCGGAGGCGAGCGGGCCGTCGACGAGGACGCGCATCACCATCGGCGTCGCAAGGCTCAGCAGCGCCGACAGGAGCGCCGCGAACGTGCCAAGCAGCAGCCGCGGCAGCACCGGGCGGATGTACGGCAGCAGTCGCGCGAGCGCGCGCAGGTGACCGATCGGCTTGACCTGCGCGGCGGGGGTTGCATCCGAGGTGGATGTCGAAGACATAGGGGTCCTTCAAGGCCGCTGACGTCGTGCGTCAGCGGATGGAGCGGTGCGACCGGTGGGTCGCGATTGGCGGTGCTTCGTCGATGTTCGGCTGTGCCGCCGACATCGGCAGGCGAGCAGTGCTCGCGGCGGACCGTGCGGCCGCTAGGCCCCGGCGCGTCCGACGCGGACGATGAGGCCGACGGCAGCGATCGGGGCGGTCGTCGTCGTGCTCATGGCATCCTCCTTGGTCGGCCGCTCCGGTGTGGCGCGTGCAGCCTTTCAGTCTAAGCAGACGGGAGTTGCCGCGTCCACCCCTGTGATCGAGATCTCCCAATCATTTTTTCGTTGTCCCCCATTGCGGTGCCCCGACCTCGGTGCGCGGACGTCAGGACGCCAGCTGCGCCAGCAGCCGGTCGGGTGCGGATGCGGCGGGCCGTGCGGCGGACGAGCCGCGCGAGCGAGGTGGCGCGCGGGTAGTCGAGGCCGACGATCGCATCCACCCGCTCGAGCGCGGCCGCGTTGTGGAAGCGGTAGACCGAGTCGATGACGTAGGCCTCCCGATCGAGCACCGGCAGGACGCGGCGGTCGAGCTCGTCGCGCGGTGGCTGCACCCAGCCTGGCTCCCAGCACAGGTCGTCGACCAGGACGACGGGCAGCCCGAGCCGCTCCCCCAGCTGCACCGCCATCGTCGACTTGCCGGAGCCGGCCGCGCCGAAGCACAGGATGCGCCGCGCGCGTCGCACGTCCTCGACGGTGCCAGCGCTCACGCGGCGACTCTACCGGCGGCCGGCTCGGGCCAGCGGCGCGCGGGGCGGTCAGTGTGCGAAGTGACGCTCGCCCGTGAAGTACATCGTGATGCCGGCGGCGTTGGCTGCCGCGATGACCTCCTCGTCGCGCACCGATCCACCCGGCTGCACGACCGCCGCGACGCCCGCGTCCAGCAGCACCTGCAGCCCGTCGGCGAACGGGAAGAAGGCGTCGGATGCCGCGACCGAACCCGCGGCGCGCTCACCCGCGCGCGAGACGGCGAGGTGGCAGGAGTCGACCCGGTTGACCTGCCCCATGCCGACGCCCACCGAGGCGAGCCCGGCGGCGAGCAGGATGCCGTTCGACTTCACCGACCGCACGGCCCGCCACGCGAACTCGAGATCGGCCAGCACCGCATCCGAGACGTGCGTGCCGCTCACCCGCCGCCAGGTGTGGGAGGAGAAGCCGTCGAAGGTGTCGGGCTGCTGCACGAGCACGCCGCCGGAGACCTGCCGCAGCTCGCTGCCCTCTCGCGCATAGCCCTCTGGCAGGCGGAGCAGGCGGATGCTCTTCTTCGCCGACAGCAGCTCGAGCGCCTCGGGCTCGAAGCCGGGCGCGACGACGACCTCGGTGAAGATGTCCTTCACCGTCTCGGCCATCGCTCGTGTGACGGTGCGGTTCGCGGCGATCACGCCGCCGAAGGCCGACACCGGGTCGCAGGCGTGGGCCCGCTCGTGCGCCGAGGCGATCGGATCTGTCGCGCGCGGCGCCGCGATGGCGATGCCGCACGGGTTCGCGTGCTTGATGATCGCGACGGCAGGCTCGGTGAAGTCGTAGGCGGCGCGCAGCGCGGCATCGGCGTCGACGTAGTTGTTGAACGACATCGCCTTGCCGTGCAGCAGCTCGGCCTGCGTGATGCCCCGGCCCCCCGGCAGCCCGAACAGGCCTGCCTGCTGGTGGCTGTTCTCGCCGTAGCGCAGGCCCTGCACGAGCGTCGCGGCGCCGACAGCGCGCAGCAGGCCGGTGGCGCTGCCGGTGTCGGGCAGCGTGTCGGATGCATCGGCGCGCGCGGCCGCGCCCGACGCGCCCGAGCGCGCGGGCGCAGGCTCCGGCGCGCGATCGCCTGGCTCGACGAGCGCGGGCTGCTCGGGGCGCGCCGACTGCTCGGCGACCGGCGCCGCCGCAGCCGGTGCCGCGGCTGCCGCAGCTGCTGGAGGCGTCGCCCCGGCGGCCGACTCCTCGTCGACCGGCTCGCCCGCGAACCAGCGCGCGACGGCACGGTCGTAGGCGGCCGTATGGGCGAACGCATCCCGCGCGAGCGCGCGGCGCTGCAGCAGGGTGAGTCCCGTGGATGCCGCACGCTCGATCAGCGGGTAGACGCGCGGGTCGGTGACGATCGCGACGTTCGCGTGGTTCTTGGCGGCCGCGCGCACCATGGCGGGCCCGCCGATGTCGATCTGCTCGATCACATCCGCGTCGGCCGCACCGGAGCGCACCGTCTCCACGAACGGGTACAGGTTCACGACCACGAGCTCGAAGGGCGCGATGCCGAGCGAAGCGAGCTGCGCCTCGTGGTGCTCGAGCCGCAGGTCGGCGAGCAGCCCCGCGTGGATCGCCGGGTGCAGCGTCTTCACCCGCCCATCCAGCGCCTCCTGGAACCCCGTGACGGCCGCGACCTCCGTGACCGGCAGGCCGGCGCCGAGCAGCAGCTTCGCCGTCGAGCCGGTCGAGACGAGCTCGATGCCGGCAGCGGCGAGCGCCGAGCCGAGCTCGACGATGCCGCTCTTGTCACTCACCGACAGCAGCGCCCGTCGGAAGGGCACAGCGTCACGCTGGCGGTAGAGGCTCGGGTCGTGCTGGGGTCCGCTCACGGGGCTTCCTTCGCTGTCGGTTCGGTCTGGCCTGGCGGATCGAGCCGCTGCTCGAGCCCCAGGTCGGCGAGGTCGAGGCTGCCGTCGGCGATGTCGGTGAGGACGCTCGCGAGCAGCTCGCGCTCCACGAGCTTGATGCGGTCGTGGAGCGAATCCTGCGTGTCGTCGGGCAGCACCGGCACTCGCTCCTGCGCGAGGATCGGCCCGGTGTCGACGCCGCTGTCGACGATGATGACGCTCGCACCGCTCTCGCGCACACCGGCCGCGAGCGCATCGCGCACGCCGTGCGCGCCCGGGAACTCCGGCAGGTGGGCCGGGTGCGTGTTGAGGATCGCCGGCTCGAAGCGAGCGACCGCGCCGGGCGAGAGCAGACGCATGAAGCCGGAGAGCACGACGACGTCGGGCTCGTAGGCGGCCACCCGGTCCGCGATGCGGTTGGACCACGCGTCGCGCGGCGCCACGAAGGGCTCGACGAAGGTGGCGATGCCTGCCGCGGCGGCCGTCTCCAGCCCGCCGCATTCGCGGTCCGCGCCCACGGCGATGATCTCGGCCGGCACGCGGCCCGCGCGGGTGCGCTGCAGCAGATCCGCGAAGTTGGTGCCGCTGCCGGAGACGAGGACGACGAGGCGCAGCACGCCGACCATCCTACCGACGGTCGTGCTCCGCATCTGCGTCCGCATCGGAGCGGTCGAGCTGCTCGGCGGACGTCGCGTCGTCCGGCGTCGCGTCGTCGAGCGTCGTGCCGTCGAGCGTCGTGCCGTCGACGCCGCGAGCGACGACCGGCGCCACCGGCTCGGTGAGCGTCGCGTCTGCAGCCGAACGGTCCTCGATCTCCTTCGCCTCTGCATCCTCGGCATCCAGCCCGGGTGCGCGGCTGCGGCCGAAGCCCAGGAACTCGCGGATGCCGGTGCCGTCGGATGCGAGCGGCAGCGAGAATCCCCCGGCGAGCGCACCCGTTCCCCTGCCGCCGGCCAGCATGCCGATGCACAGGCCCACGGCGACCTCGAGTGCCGCCCAAGCAGCGACGAGCACCGCATCCGGACCGGTGACAGCGAGCCTGCCGGGCCCGATGGCTCCGGTCGAGAGCATGCATGCCGCACCCAGCAGCGCACCGGCAAGCACACCGCCGCCGATCGCCGCGATCGCGACCTCCCACCAGTGCACCGGCCGGTCGGCGCCCGAGAGGATGCTCTGCCGCGCGAGCACCCCCACCAGGAGCGCGGCGAGCACCGGCAGCACGACTGCAGCGGCCATCCAGGGCTGCGGGTCGGGATCGATGGCCGAGAGCAGCGGCATCGCCGGCAGCGGTCCAAGCGCGGTGTCGAGCGGCGAGACGCTCGAACCGCGCCCGATGGTGAATCCGGGGCCGACGGCCCAGCTGGCCGCCCACACGATCGCCGTCGGCGCGAGCGCGAGCTGCAGCAGGAACATCGCGACCATGCCCACGGCGGTCACGCCGAGCGCCTCGAGCAGCAGCAGCGCGTCGGTGAAGCGCACGAACAGACCGACCCCGACGAGCAGCGCACCCACGCCCAGCACCCCGATGCAGCTGCCGAAGCCGGCCCGCGCCGCCGCGCGGATGGAGCGCAGCCAGCGCTCCTCGACCGTCAGCGCGCGAGCGACGGCGATGAGCCAGCCGTGCCGGTGCGTCGTGAACACGGCTGCGGCCATGCCCGCCAGCGCGACCAGCGCGGGGAAGATCGCCGCGTGGGCGAGATTCGGCGCCACAGTCGCATGCTGCGCGCTCGAGCCGACGAGCAGACCGACGACGGCGGTGGCGACGGTGCCGAGCACGAGGGCGACGGCGGTGTCGATGAGCGGCAGCGACGCGAGACGCCGGCCGCTGCGCCAGTGCAGCCAGAACGTGATGGCGCCGATACCCCAGGCGCCGGCCGAGAGCACCCATGGTTGCGCGACCTCTTCAAGCCCGACCTCGAGCACGGCGGTGCGGCCCGGGGTGATGCCGAGGTCGACGCCGTGGCCGATCAGCCACGCGTCGGCCGCCGTGCGCCACTGCAGCAACGGGTCACCCCCGAAGCCCTGATCGATGCCCCACACCGCGAGCATTACGAGCGCGCACAGCACGATGCCCACCGCCGCGATGGCGGCGGACTCGACTGCCTGGCCGATGCCGGCCCATACGCGACGCACGGCAGGCACTGTATCGACGCATGCCCCGGCAGCCCCGCCGCCTCGCCGCGCGGCTGCACTGCCGAGACGGTAGGTTGGATGGGCACGGCGCGGCCCGCGCTCGGTTCGTGGCCGCCGTCCCCCACATCCTTCGAGAGGTACGAGCCGCATGGCCAAGATCATCTACACGTACACCGACGAGGCGCCGATGCTCGCGACGCACTCCTTCCTGCCGATCGTGAGCGCGTTCGCCGCCGCGGCCGACGTGGAGGTCGAGCGCCGCGACATCTCGCTCGCGGGCCGCATCATCGCCACCTTCGCCGACCGGCTGCCCGCTGAGCAGCAGGAGTCGGATGCGCTGGCAGAGCTGGGCGAACTGGCGAAGACCCCCGAGGCGAACATCATCAAGCTGCCGAACATCTCGGCATCGGTGCCCCAGCTGAAGGCCGCCGTGGCCGAGCTGCAGCAGCAGGGCTTCGCGCTTCCGGACTACCCCGATGAGGTCACGAACGACGAGGAGCGGGAGATCCGCGCCCGCTACGACTCGATCAAGGGCTCGGCCGTCAACCCGGTGCTCCGCGAGGGCAACTCCGACCGCCGCGCGCCGCGCTCCGTGAAGGAGTTCGCGCGCAGGCACCCGCACTCGATGGGTGCGTGGGCCGACGACTCGAAGTCGGCCGTCGCCACCATGAGCGGCGGCGACTTCTTCGCGAACGAGCAGTCCGGGACGATGCCCGCAGACGACACCCTGCAGATCCGCCTGGTGGGAGCCGATGGCGAGACCACCGTGCTGAAGGATGCCCTGCCGGTGCTCGAGGGCGAGATCGTCGACGCGACGTTCATGAGCGCGAAGGCCCTGGACGCCTTCCTCGCCAAGCAGGTCCAGCGCGCCCGCGATGAGCACGTGCTCTTCTCCGCGCACCTGAAGGCGACGATGATGAAGGTCTCTGATCCCATCATCTTCGGCCACGTCGTGCGCGCATTCCTCCCCGCGGTCTTCGAGCGCTACGGCTCGCAGTTGGAGCAGGCGGGCCTGTCCCCGGAGAACGGTCTCGCGTCGATCCTCGCGGGCCTGTCGGAGCTCGACGAGTCCACCGCCGCAGGCGTGCGCAAGGCGATCGAGGAGGGCATCGCCGACGGCCCGCGTCTCGCCATGGTCAACTCCGATCGCGGCATCACGAACCTGCACGTGCCGAGCGACGTGATCGTCGACGCGTCGATGCCCGCGATGATCCGCCAATCCGGCCACATGTGGGGCCCGGATGGCGAGGAGGCGGACACGCTCGCCGTGATCCCCGACTCCTCCTACGCCGGTGTCTACCAGGCGGTGATCGAGGACTGCCAGGCCAACGGCGCCTTCGACCCGACCACGATGGGCTCGGTGCCGAACGTGGGCCTCATGGCGCAGAAGGCCGAGGAGTACGGCTCGCACGACAAGACGTTCCGCATCGAGCGAGCAGGACGCGTCGAGGTCGTGAACGCGGCCGGCGACGTGCTCATGGCGCACGACGTCGAGCCCGGCGACATCTGGCGCGCCTGCCAGACCAAGGATGTGCCGGTGCGCGACTGGGTGAAGCTCGCCGTGACGCGCGCCCGCGCCTCCGAGACCCCCGCGGTCTTCTGGCTCGACGAGGCCCGCGCGCACGACGCCGAGCTCATCAAGAAGGTCGAGCAGGAGCTGCCCCAGCACGACACCGAGGGTCTTGACATCCGGATCCTCAGCCCCGTCGAGGCGACCAAGCTCTCGATCGAGCGCATCCGGCGCGGTGAGGACACCATCTCGGTCACCGGCAACGTGCTGCGCGACTACAACACCGACCTCTTCCCCATCCTCGAGCTGGGCACGAGCGCGAAGATGCTGTCGGTGGTGCCGCTGCTCAACGGCGGCGGGCTGTTCGAGACCGGCGCCGGTGGCTCCGCACCCAAGCACGTGCAGCAGCTCGTCGAGGAGAACCACCTGCGCTGGGATTCGCTCGGCGAGTTCATGGCGCTGGCCGAGTCGTTCCGCCACCTGTCGGAGACCACCGGCAACGCGCGCGCCGGTGTGCTGGCGGAGACGCTGGATGCCGCCACGGGCTCGTTCCTCAACGAGAACAAGTCCCCCTCTCGCAAGGTCGGCGAGATCGACAACCGCGGCAGCCACTTCTGGCTGGCCCGCTACTGGGCAGAGGAGCTCGCGGCACAGACCACCGACGCCGCGCTCGCGGAGACCTTCGCACCCGTCGCCGAGCAGCTCGCGGCACAGACCGCGACGATCGAGCAGGAGCTGCTCGCCGTGCAGGGCAGCCCAGTCGACGTGGGCGGCTACTACCGCGTGAACGACGACCTGGCCGATGCGGCCATGCGCCCGAGCGCCTCGCTGAACGCGATCCTCGCCCCGCTGCGCTGATTCCGACCCGTTGGGCCCGGCTGCATGCGCGGCCGGGCCCTCGTCGGTCGCGCGCCCGGCCCGCCAGCTTCGGGAGCCTCGGCACACACGGCTGGACTATCCAGCCGTATGTGCCGTCAGTCCCGCATCTTCCGCTGCCGGGCCCAGCGGTGGTCGCCGCGGCGAACGATCGTGAGGATCTCGCGCTCGATCTCGGGCCACTCGTCGTGGATCTGCCGGTACGTCAGCCGCATCACGATGAAGCCTCGCGCGATGAGCCGGCGGTCGCGGCGACGGTCGCTCTCGTAGGCGTCTGCCCCCGTGTGGTGCTCACGACTGTCGCACTCGATGATCAGTCGATCGCCGATCAGCACGTCGACGCGGACGCCCTCCATGACGCGCACCTGGATGCGCGTCGCCAGACGTCGCCTCCAGCACCGGAACCGCACCATCGACTCGGTTCCCGACTCGGATCTCCCATCGGCGAGCTCGAGCAGCGCGCGCGTCGCGGCGGGCGCGTCCTCCATCCAGTGCTCCAGCGCGCTCCGGCTTGCGAGCTGCCGCTGCAGGATCGAGTCGATCACCACGACGACCTCCTCGCGGCTGCCGCATCGCAGCACGCAGCGGAACGCGACCTCGAGGCTGTCGATCGCGCTGGCCACCGGCGGCTGCATCCCGAAGGGCCTGCAGCGTTTGGGCTCCCCCTGGCGCCTTCGCCGCTGCCGATGTCGCGGCAGGCGCACGTGCGCACCCGTCCCTTCCGGCACCCAGACGCCGTGGAGCCGCAGCGCCGAGAAGCACGAGCTGCATCCGAAGGCCTCGACGGCAGCGAGCACTTCCGGGTCCACCGGCTTGCCCGCGAACCAACCCGGTCGCACGCGCACGAGCCCGCCGGTCGCGACGGCCTGCTCGAGCTGCGGTCTGGTCCAGCCGATGGAGACCAGCTGGGCCCTGGTGAGGATCCCGGCCCGGGTTGCAAGGGTGTCGATCATGCGGCGCACCCTGGCACGGCTGCCTGCGCGGGCGCGCGCGCCGACGCAGCGGCTGTGGACAGCGGCAGATCCGGGAGCATGCGCGCACACAGCTGGATAGTCCAGGCGTGTGCCTGCAGCATCCCGGATCCTCCGGCTCCCCGACCGGCAGGCCGCCGTCACGTGCGATCGTCGTGCTCTCCCAAGCACCACGCGATGTGCCGGGCGCTAGAGCGCTCGACCGCCGCCGGGCCATCCTCGATCAGCTGGCCCGCGATGTTGCCGTAGATGCGGCGAAACCGCAGCGGCGCCAGCTGGTCGGCGATGCGCCGCACGACCCCGGGCGACATCGGGATGTTGTTGGGGAACGAGCGCATGAATCCCAGGCTCCGCCGATCGGGCTTCGGCTGGACGGTGTCGCCCGCGAGCAGCGAGCCCTCCCCATCGCTGCCCTGCGCCCAGAGCACCATCGCCGAGCCGGGGAAATGGCCGCCGAAGCGGATGAGGCGCGCACCGGGGAGCACCTCCAGCTCGTCGTCCCACAGCTCGATGCGCGCGTGCGGCCGCTGGATCCAGGCGGCGTCGCGCTGGTTCACGAGCACGCGCGCGTCCAGCGCCTCTGCCCACGCGCACTGCACGCCGAACATGTGCGGGTGGGAGGCCGCGACCACCTGGATCCCACCGAGCTCCTGCACGCGCGCGACCGCCGCTGGGGTGATGGTGCCGATCGGATCCCACAGCAGGTTGCCATCCGCGGTCTGCACGAGCAGCGCGCGCTGGCCGATGCCGACCGATGGCTCGCTGGTGAGCGCCCAGAGCCCCGGCTCCTGCTCCTCCAGGTCGACCCGGATGCCGTCGCGCTGCTGCTGCTCTGTGGAGGTCCAGCGCTGCCCGGCCTCCGGCACCCACTGCCGCTCGTCGTCGCAGATCGGGCAGACGGGCGGCAGCGGATCGGCGCTCTCGACGCCGCAGGTGGCGCACAGGTCAGTCATGGCACCACTGTGCCCCGTTGGTCGGCAGTGCGGAAGTGGTGAGCCCGTCAGTGCTCGGCGGAGTCCTGCTCGGTCGCCTCGTCCTCCTCGGGCTCGAACGTCGACGGCTCGCCCGTCGTCGCACCGAGACCATCCGGCTCGTTCGGGATCGTGCCGTCACTGCCGAGTCCATCGGCCTTCTTCGTGCCGTCGTCGTCGCCGTGCTGGCGGTCGTCTGCGTCGCTCATGTGGTCCTCCGTGCTCGCGCTAGGTGCGGCAACACTAGACCCCGCGCTTGTGCGGCGGCAGGGAAGGCGAAAGGGCCCCGACCGAAGCCGGGGCCCTCGCACATCCGTCGTCAGAGCGACTCGATGATCTCCCGCATGAGGCGAGCGGTCTCGGTCGGCGTCTTGCCGACCTTCACGCCGGCAGCCTCGAGGGCCTCCTGCTTCGCCTCCGCCGTGCCGGAGGAGCCCGAGACGATGGCGCCCGCGTGGCCCATGGTCTTGCCCTCCGGTGCCGTGAAGCCCGCGACGTAGCCGACGACCGGCTTCGTCACGTTCGCCTTGATGAAGTCGGCCGCGCGCTCCTCGGCGTCGCCGCCGATCTCGCCGATCATCACGATCGCCTTCGTGTCGGGGTCAGCCTCGAACGCCTCGAGCGCATCGATGTGCGTCGTGCCGATGACCGGGTCGCCGCCGATGCCGATGGCGGTCGAGAAGCCCAGATCCCGCAGCTCGAACATCATCTGGTAGGTCAGGGTGCCCGACTTCGAGACCAGGCCGATCGGGCCCTTGCCGGTGATGTTGGCGGGCGTGATGCCCACGAGCGACTCCTCCGGCGTGATGATGCCCGGGCAGTTCGGGCCGATGATGCGCGTGGTGCCCTTGGCCTTGGCGTGCGCCCAGAACTCCGCGGAGTCCTGCACGGGGATGCCCTCGGTGATGACCACGAGCAGGCCGATGCCCGCATCGACGGCCTCGATCACGGCATCCTTCGCGAATGCCGGCGGCACGAAGACGATCGACGTGTCGGCGCCGGTGGCGGCCATCGCCTCTTCGACCGAGCCGAAGACGGGCAGCTCGATGGCGGAGCCGTCCTGCGCGACATGCGAGACCGTGGTGCCAGCCTTGCGGGCGTTCACGCCGCCGACGATCCGGGTGCCGGCCGCGAGCATGCGAGCGGTGTGCTTCGAGCCCTCGCCGCCGGTGATGCCCTGGACGATGACCAGGTTGTCCTTGTTGAGGTAGATCGACATCTCTTGCTCCCTTACGCCGCAGCCAGCTCGGCGGCCTTGTCGGCTGCCTCGTCCATCGTGTCGACGACCGTCACCAACGGGTGCCCGGCGTCGGCGAGGATCCTGCGACCCTCCTCGACGTTGTTGCCATCGAGTCGGACGACCAGCGGCTTCGATGCCTCGTCGCCGAGGATCTCCAGTGCCTGCACGATGCCGGTCGCGACGGCGTCGCAGGCGGTGATGCCGCCGAAGACGTTGACGAACACGCTCTTCACGTCGGTGTCGTTCAGGATCACGTCGAGCCCGGCTGCCATGACCTCGGCGGATGCGCCGCCGCCGATGTCGAGGAAGTTGGCCGGCTTCACACCGCCGTGCTGCTCGCCCGCGTAGGCGACCACATCGAGCGTCGACATGACGAGCCCCGCGCCGTTGCCGATGATGCCGACCTGGCCGTCGAGCTTCACGTAGTTGAGATCGGACTCCTTGGCCTTGGCCTCGAGCGGGTCGGCAGCTGCTGCGTCCTCGAGCGCTGCGTGGCCGGGCTGCCGGAACTCCGCGTTCTCGTCGAGCGAGATCTTGCCGTCGAGCGCGATGACGTCGCCGCCCTCGGTGAGCACGAGCGGGTTCACCTCGACGAGCGTGGCGTCCTCCTTCACGAAGACGTCGTAGAGCTTGACGATCACGGGGGCGACCTTCGCGACGAGCTCCTCCGGGAACTTGCCGGCGCGCACGATCTCCTCGGCCTTCGCGGCGTCGATGCCGACGGTGGGGTCGACCTCGATCTTCGCGAGCGCCTCGGGGCGCTCCTCGGCCAGCTGCTCGATCTCCATGCCGCCCTCGAACGAGCACATGGCGAGGTAGGAGCGGTTCGCACGGTCGAGCAGCACGGAGAAGTAGTACTCCTCCTTGATGGCTGCGCCCTCCGCGACCATCACGCGCTGCACCGTGTGGCCCTTGATGTCGAGGCCGAGGATCGCTTCCGCTGCGTCCTTCGCCTCTGCGGGGCTCTTGGCCAGCTTCACGCCGCCTGCCTTGCCTCGCCCGCCGGTCTTGACCTGTGCCTTCACGACGACGACACTGCCGCCGAGCTCCGTGGCTGCTGCCTCGGCCTGCTCGGGGGTGTCGGCCGTGATGCCGCGCAGCACAGGAACCCCGTGCTGCTCGAACAGGTCTCTTGCCTGGTACTCGTAGAGATCCACGCGTCATCCAATCCGTGTTTGGTGGGGGATTCGCCGCTGCCAGCCTAGTCCCGTCGCCCTGGGCGTCCCGTGCGCTTTCGGCACGCCGAAGCCCGAAGATTCGGCTTTCTTGCGGCTTTCGCACGAGCCTCGCCTTGCTTGCGGGCCTCGCATCGACCTTGGACGATGGTGGCACAGGAGGAACCATGGATCCCGCTCTGCAGCGTCGACCCGACCTGCCACCGCCGGTCGAATCGATGACCTCGAGGCTCAACTGGCTGCGCGCCGGCGTGCTCGGTGCGAACGACGGCATCGTGTCGACCTCCGCGCTCATGGTCGGCGTCGCAGGAGCCGGCACCTCCTTCGGCGGTATCCTCACCGCAGGCGTCGCCGCGCTGGTGGCCGGCGCGTTCTCGATGGGCGTGGGCGAGTACGTCTCTGTCTCGTCGCAGCGCGACAGCGAGCGCGCGGCGATCGATCGCGAGTTGGCGCTGCTGCAGGCAGACCCCACTGGCCAGATCGAGCAGCTCGCCCACATGTACGAGGAGCGCGGCCTGCGCCCCGACACCGCCCATCGCGCGGCCGTCGAGCTCACCGAGGCCGATGCGCTGCGCGCGCACCTCGACGTCGAGTACCGGCTCGATCCCGACGATCTCAACAATCCGTGGGCGGCTGCTGCGGCGTCGGGCTTCTCCTTCACCCTGGGGGCGCTCGTGCCGCTGCTCGCGGCGCTGTTCTCCCCGGCCGCCTGGATGCCGTGGCCGATCATCGTCGCCACGATCGTCGCGCTGCTGCTCACCGGCGGTGTCTCGGCGCGCATCGGCGGCTCCGGCAAGCGTCGGGGCATGCTGCGGGTGCTGATCGGCGGCATCATCGCGCTCGCGGCGACGTGGTGGATCGGGTCGCTGTTCAACACGCCCATGCAGTAGCGGCGTCGCCACCGCCTCAGCGCACGCTGTACCGCAGCTCCGGTCGGCCGGTGCCGCCGTAGCGGGGCGCGACCTCGGCTCGACCCTCCGCCACCAGGCGCTCCAGGTATCGCCTGGCGCTGACGCGCGACATCCCGAGGCGCTCGCCGACCTCCGCCGCGCTCACGGTCCCCGTGGTCTCCGCGAGCAGCCCTGCGACCCGATCGAGGGTCAGCTGCGAGCCCGCGAGCGCGTGCTTCTGCCGGTCGGCCGGCTGCAGCATCGCGTCGACCGCGCGCTGGTCGAGCGGCTGCGTCGACATGCTCGCAGCCTGCGCGAGCTCGGCCCTGACCGCCTCCAGCCGATCGCGCATCGCCTCGAGCCCGAAGGGCTTCACGAGGTAGTGGCGCACGCCGAACGAGCGAGCCGCGCGCACGGTGTCGAGGTCGCGCGCGGCCGTGACCGCGATGACCTCGCCGGCGAACCCGCGGGCGCGCGCCACCCGCAGCACCTCGATGCCGGAGGCGTCGGGCAGGTGGATGTCGAGCAGCACGAGGTCCGGGCGCACGACCTCTATCGCCTCCAGCGCCGTCCGGCCGGTGCCGGCCTCGCCGACCACGGCGAACGCGCCGTGGCGCTCGACGAAGCCGCGCGTGACGACCGCGACCGCCTTGTCGTCCTCGACGATCAGCACCCGCAGCGGCCGCATCAGCGCGCCCGTCCGGTGTCGTCGCCGCCCGCTGCCACGGGCAGGGTGGCGACGAAGCGCGCCCCACCGAGCCGCGACGCGCCGACGGTCGCGGTGCCGCCGAGGCGCTCCGCGACACGTCGCACGAGCGTGAGCCCATAGCCGCGGGCCGCACCAGCCGGACGCTGCTTCGTCGAGAAGGCGGCGTCGAAGATCGAGTCGTGCAGCGACTGCGGCACGCCGCCGCCGTCGTCGTCGACGGCGATCGTGACGACCCGACCCGCGTCGGTCGCCGCATCATCGATGGCCACTTCCACCCGGCCGCCCGGCGACGCGTCGACGGCGTTGTCGACCAGGTTGCCGAGCACCGTCAGCCAGTCCCCCGCGACGGCTGCCGATGGCGCTTGCCGCAGTGCCGCATCCGCGCGCACCGCCAGATCGACACCCTGCTCGCGTGCCCTCGCACGCTTGGCCATCAGCAGCGCGGTGACCTCCGGCTCGAGGATGCCCGGGTCGGGCTCCAGCGGGTCGAGTGCGCCGCCCGCCCCTGCCCGCTGGATCACGCCGACCGCCGCCTCGGTCTCGCCGAGCTCGAGCAGCCCGCCGAGCGTGTGCAGCGTGTTCGCGAACTCGTGCTGCTGTGCCCGGAGCGTCTCGGTCATGCCCTGTGCGCCGGCGAGCTCGCGCAGCGCCGTGGCGATCTCGGTGCGGTCGCGCAGGATGAGCACGGTGCCGATGTCACGGCCGTCCACCACCACCGGATCCGCGCGCACCACGAGCACCCGCTCGCCCGCGAGCACGAGCTGCTGCTCGCCCGCGTCGGCGAGCAGTGCATCGAGCTGCGCGTCGAGCACCTCGCCGACGGCCACGCCCGCGAGCTCCTCGCCCTCCCGCCCGAGCAGCCGCAGCGCCGCATCGTTGCAGAGCGTGATGAGCCCTCGAGCATCGGCCACGACGAGCCCCTCCCCGATGCCGTGCAGCGTCGCATTGCGGGTCTCGAGCATCGACTTGATCTCCTCGGGCTCGAGCCCGTAGATGCGCCGCCGCACATGGGATGCCGCCCAGCTCGACAGCAGCACGCCGACGACCGCCGCGATCGCCAGGCAGAGGCCCAGGATCCAGATGTTGTCGAGCCAGTCGCGCTGCAGCTCCGACTCGAGCACACCCACCGACACCTGTCCGACGACGGCACCGTCGGCGCCGAACACCGGCACCTTCGCGCGCCAGGACTCGCCGAGCGTGCCCGTCTGCGTGCCGGTGTACAGCTCACCCGTGATGGCGGCGTCGGGCTCCGTCGACGCAGGCTCGCCGATGCGGTCGGGGTTCGGGTGCGAGAACCGGATGCCCTGCACGTCGGTCACGACGATGTAGGTGACATCGGATGCGGTGCGGACGGTCTCTGCGATCGGCTGGATGACGGCGGCCGGGTCGGGATCGTCGAACGCGTCGATCACCGACGGCAGCTGCGCGACCGAGTACGCGACCCCGATCATGCGCTCCAGGTAGGCGTCGCGCAGCGAGCGCTCCTGCAACCAGGCCGCGGCGACGCCCGAGCCGACGATGACCACGAGCATGATGGCGCTCTGCAGCAGCACCAGCTGCGTCCGCAGCGTCATCGCTCGCCCCACGGCCCCATCGTAGGCCGCGCGGGTGCCGCGGGATCCTCGCTGAATGTGACCGAAATGACCGAAACGAGCGCTTACGACCACAACCCCGTGGCAGGGAGCGGCTCGGGCTACCTTCGCCGAAGATCGTGACCCGGCATGGCGCCGGGCGCTCAAGGAGGAGAAGTGCGATCCATGCACCCCCGCACCACGCGCAGCACGCGGCTGCAGTCCATCACCCGCATCGGCATCGCGAGCGCCGCAGCGCTCACCCTGGCGGCCTGCTCGGCCGGTGGCGGTTCGCCGGCCGGCTCTGACGCCCCCGAGGGCGAGGCGGCGCCCGCCGCGATCAGCGCCGTCAACGTCATCGCTCCCGCCGACCCGGGCGGCGGCTGGGACGCCACCGCCCGCGCGATCGGTCAGGTGCTGACCGACTCGGGCCTCGTCGGCAGCGCTCCCGTCAGCAACATCGGCGGTGCCGGCGGCACGGTCGGCCTCGCGAGCCTCGCAACCGAGACCGACCCGAACACGCTCATGATCACCGGCTCCGTGATGATCGGAGCCGTCGAGACGAACGCCTCCGACAACCGCGTCGAGGACACCACCCCGATCGCGGCCCTCACCGAGGAGCCGCTCGTCATCGTCGTGCCCGCGGACTCCGAGTACGAGACGCTGCAGGATCTGGTCGACGCGATCGTCGCTGAGGGCAAGGGCGTCGCGGTCACCGGTGGTTCGGCCGGCGGCATCGACCACATCCTGGCCGGTCTGCTGCTCACCGAGGCGGGCATCGCGCCCGAGGAGGTGCCGAACACGCTCAACTACATCGCCAACTCCGGCGGTGGCGAGGCGCTGACGATGCTGCTGGGCAACACCGTCCAGGCCGGCATCTCTGGCGTCGGCGAGTTCTCGGAGTCGGTGCTCTCGGGCGACCTTCGCGCGCTGGCCGTCTCGAGCGCCGAGCCCGCCGAGCTGCTGCCCGACGCTCCGACGATCCAGGACGAGGGCATCGACGTGACGCTCACGAACTGGCGCGGCGTCCTCGCTCCCGGCGACATCTCGGACGAAGAGCGCCAGGGCCTGATCGATCTGGTGACGCAGCTGCACGAGCAGGATGGCTGGACCGAGGTGCTCGCCACCAACGGCTGGACCGACGCGTTCATGGCCGGCGACGAGTTCGACGCGTTCGTCACGGACGAGATCACGCTGACCCAGGAGACGCTCCGCACGATCGGCCTGATCGAATGAGCACGGCCCCGGTCGACGCAGCCTCGCAGGCTGCGTCGGCCCGGGCGCGCGCCGCCCGCATCGAGGCGATGGTCTTCGTCGGGTTCCTCGTGGTCCTCTCGATTGCCGTGCTGATCGCGACCACCACCATCCGCGAGCCTCCCGGTTCCACCGGCACGCTCGGTGCCCGCGTGGTCCCCTACGCCATCGGCGGCCTGCTGCTGGTCAGCTCGCTCATCGTGCTCCTGCAGCAGCTGCGCGGCCACTTCGGTTCCTCGGAGGCCGGGGAGGACGTCGACCTCGAGCACGGCACCTCCTGGGGTGCCACCGGCATCGTCGTGCTGGCCTTCCTCTCGCTCATCATCACCATCCCCTCGCTCGGCTGGCCGCTCGCCGTCGTGATCCTCTTCACCGGCGCATCGCTCGCGCTGGGCGCCAAGCGCTGGTGGGTCTCTGCGCTCATCGGCCTCGCGCTCGGCATCGTGACCCAGTTCCTGTTCGGCACGCTGCTGGGCCTGTCGATGCCGCCCACCGGCGCCCTCACCTCCTGGATCGGCCTCTGATGGACACCTGGTCACTGCTGCTCGACGGCTTCGCCACGGCGCTCCAGCCGATCTACCTGCTCTACGCGCTGCTGGGCGTGCTGCTCGGCACGGCTGTCGGTGTGCTGCCGGGCATCGGCCCCGCCATGACGGTGGCGCTGCTGCTGCCGATCACCTATGCGCTCGAGCCGACCGCCGCGTTCATCGTCTTCGCGGGCATCTACTACGGCGGCATGTACGGCGGCTCGACCACGTCGATCCTTCTGAACACCCCGGGTGAGTCTGCCTCGATCGTCACGGCCCTCGAGGGCAACAAGATGGCCAGGGCCGGGCGCGGCGCCGCCGCGCTCGCGACGGCCGCCATCGGCTCCTTCGTCGCCGGCACGATCGCGACGGTGCTGCTCACGCTGCTGGCACCCACCGTCGCCCGCTTCGCGGTCAGCCTCGGCCCATCCGACTACTTCGCGCTCATGGTGATCGCGTTCCTGACGGTCGGCGCACTGCTGGGCGACAGCGCCTGGCGGGGCATGGTGTCGCTCTCGGTGGGCCTGTTCATCGGCATCATCGGCGTCGACACGCTCACGGGCCAGACGCGCTTCACGCTCGGCATCCCGCAGCTCGGCGACGGCATCGATGTCGTGCTCGTGGCGGTCGGCCTGTTCGCGCTCGGCGAGGCCCTCTACGTGGGCTCGCGGCTGCGTGGCGGCGAGCTGCCGATCATCCCGATCACGCGCGGCTGGCGCACCTGGATGCGCCGCAGCGACTGGGCGCGCTCCTGGAAGCCGTGGCTGCGCGGCGCCGCGATCGGCTTCCCGATCGGCTCGATCCCGGCCGGCGGCGCCGACGTCGCGACGTTCCTGTCGTATGCGAGCGAGCGGAGCCTGGCGAAGCCGGAGTACAAGAAGCAATTCGGCAAGGGCGCCATCGAGGGCGTCGCGGGCCCCGAGGCGGCGAACAACGCCGCGGCCGCGGGCGTGCTCGTGCCGCTGCTGACGCTCGGCATCCCCACCTCGGCCACGGCCGCGATCATCCTGAGCGCCTTCCAGACCTACGGCATCGCACCCGGCCCGCGCCTGTTCGAGACGCAACCGGTGCTCGTGTGGGCGCTCATCGCCTCGCTCTTCATCGGCAACGCGATGCTGCTGGTGCTCAACCTGCCGCTGGTGGGCATGTGGGTGAAGCTGCTGCAGATCCCCCGCCCCTACCTCTACGCGGGCATCCTGGTGTTCGCGGGCCTCGGCGCGTACGCGGCGAACTTCACCACCTTCGACATCGGCGTGCTGCTGGTGCTGGGCGTGCTGGGCTTCTTCATGCGGCGGCTCGGCTTCCCGATCGCGCCGCTGGTGATCGGCGCCATCCTCGGGCCGATGGCCGAGGAGCAGCTGCGCAAGGCGATGCAGATCTCGCAGGGCGACGCCGGCTACCTCGTGCACAGCCCGTTCTCGTGGGTGGCGTACGGCTCGATGGTCCTCATCATCGTGCTGGCGCTGTGGCTCAAGCGCCGCCGAGCGCGCTACGAGGCATCGCTGCCGGCCGTCGACACGGTCGCGATCAACGCCCTCGACGAGGACATCGAGTCGCACGAGCCGCACCCCGAGCTCGACCGCGGCCGCCTCTCCACCACCGCGCTGCCGCGGGTGCGGCGCGACGGCGAGGCCGACGACCTCGACGATCCGCCACGATCTCGCTGAAGCACCGAGGGCCGAATCACGGTCACGACGGATGCCGTCCCGGACACCCCGGGGCGGCATCCGTCGTCTGCGGGGTCCGAAGTGTGAGAGGGGCGCCGGCGCCGCGCCGAAGGCCCGAAACGGTTCGGCGAGGGCATCTCGGAGGACGAGCCGGGCAGCATGCGCAACGTGCAGGTCGTGATCGACGACGCCGACGCCGCGCGCGAGGCGCTGACCTCCGCCGGTGTGGGCGCGAGCGAGGTCGACGAGCAGCCGTGGGGCCGATTCGTCACGTTCAGCGACCCCGACGGCAACCGCTGGACGCTGCAGCAGCTGCCCGACCGCAGCGCGCAGGGCTGACCGCCGCGCTCGTCCGGCAGGCCGCAGGCCGTATCGAGATGACAGCCGCTGTGTCAGGCTGGGTGACATGCAGGAGCACGAGCAGCGCGAGCACGAGCGGATCCCTCCCGAGCTCGATCCGCACTTCGACCGCTACGACGACGAGCGGCCGCCGCGCACGATGCGCCGCAGGCTGCAGCCGGTGATCTGGCTGGTCGGCGCAGTGACGCTCGTGGCGATGGTGCTGCTGGTGACGCCCGGCCTGTAGCCGGCCGGGGCTGCAGCCGGCAGGTCAGTCGGCAAGCGGTACGACGTCGACCCGGTCGCCCGGGCCGGTCACGACCAGCACCCTGCGACCCTCCACGCCGACGAGCGCCTGGACGACCGCTTCAGGTGCAGCGCTCCCGGTGCCGTCCGCCCGCACCCACTGCGTGACAGCGGCTCCCGTCGCCGCCCCGACGGCGGCGGCGAGCGCAGCGGTGTCGCCCGAGCTCACGAGGATGACCCGGTCGATCGCCCTCGTTCGGCCGACGGGCGGGGATGCCGCGCGGTCGCGCCGCCAGATGGCGAAGTGGTAGCCGGCGACGAGCGCGGTCGCGAGCAGCAGGCCGAACGGTGCCCGGATGCGCTCGATGAGCGCGCTGCCACCGCTGCCGTCGAGCACGAGCTCGAAGATGCGGTAGCCGACCACGAGCAGCGCGACGATCGCGACGACGGCGCTGACGCCGAAGACCGCCACGAGGTAGATCCGGCGACCGGCGGCAGCGGCGTGCGCCCTGTGGAGCGGTCGCCACGCGACCCACCACAGCGGTGCGCCGACGACGAGGGCGGCGATGCCGCCCAGCAGCAGGGCGCGAGCGCTGGAGCCCGCGAGCGGCGTCGCGATCGCCGAGAGCGCGGCGTTGACGATGACACCGATGCCGGATGCGGCGCCGATCAGGCCGATGCCCGCCTCCACGAGAAGCGCGGCACTGCGGGTGGCTGCCGAGCGCTCTCGAGCGACACCCGCGTGGTACACCCACACCACCGCACCGATCGCCGCCGCCGCGACGGCGAGCGGGAGCGGCTCGAGCACGACGGGCCAGGGGTCGTCCCGGTCGAACAGCGTCCGCAGCGCCACGTACAGCGCGGTCCCGAACCCGCCGAGCGCGACCGCGGCGGCGGCCAGCACGCCGGTGACCACGAGCACCACCGACGCGAAGCCACCGCGCAGTGACCGTGCGCCGTCGCGCCGCCAGTGCCACCACCAGACGAGCGCGCCGCCGATCGTCCAGACCAGCGCCTGCAGCGCGGGCTGCCACCACGGGGCGCCGAGCTGCGCACCGGGCTCGAGCAGTGCCTCGCCGAAGAGCGACTGGAGCGCTCGGATCGCGCCGCTCGCGCCGACCACGAGGCCGTACGCCGCGCCGAGCACGATGGGCACGGGTCGCAGCCGCAGCGGCCCCTTGCCGCGATGGGCCCACATCGCGCGGTGGATGAGCCACACCGCGAGCCACGTGACGCCCGTCGCGAGCGACTCCGGCGACCAGGTGCCCCCGATGCCGTCGGCGGCTGCCCCCAGCAGCGAGGTGGCGGACGTGACGAGCGCGACGAAGGAGATGCCCGAGACGTAGAGCCCCCAGGCCACGGATGAGCGATCCGGTCCGTCGAGGCGGCGCCACAGGAACCACCACAGCACCGCTGCGAGCGGCCCGGCGATGAGTGCGAAGGCGAGGGAGAGCGCCAGCCCGCCCGCGCCGCTGCCGAGGTCGGGACGCGTCTCCAGCAGTCGGCCGAGCAGCCCGCTGCCACCCGCGGCGGCGACCACGACCAGCACGAAGAGGATGCTGTAGACGATCAGCCGTCGCACGGTGCCCTGGGCGCCGCTCGGCGGCGCCGCGACGGGCGTCTCGACGGTGCTCACGGCGTCACGTGGGCGCAGATCGCGAACTGCCAGGGCGCGGTCTCGATCTGCCAGCCGGAGTCCGCCCGCACCAGCCCGAACGACGCATCCTCGCGGTACTCGGACGGCCCGAGCAGGCCTCCGCCGCTCGTGGTGACGATCGAGACGTCGACATCGGCGCTGCGCTCCCGCTCCGTGGTCGACAGCAGCGTCACCCGCACGTCGTCGAGCGGGCCCGACTCCAGACGCTCGCACTCGCCGTCCACGAGGTGGCCGCGTGCGGTCTCCTCGTCGCCGGCGAGGAGGGCCTCCGTGTAGCGCTGCACGACACCGGCGGGCGTCGACGCATCGATCGGCGCGGGCGCGCCCCGCGTGAAGACCACCAGCAGCGCGACGACCACGAGCGCGGCGACGGCGGCGAGCACGATCAGCAGCGTCCGGTCGGGTCTCCCACTGGCGTCCATAGGCTCATCATGGCCGCTGGCAGGGCCCGCCGCTACTGATCCGAGCTGAGCTTCTCGATGGGTGCGATCTTGATCAGCAGCCGCTTGCGGCCGGCGCCGTCGAAGAGCACCTCGGCGACGCGCTTCTTGTCGAGACCGGTCACCGCCTGCACGCGGCCCTCGCCGAAGTCCTTGTGACGGATGCGGTCGCCCGGCTCGAGCACCATGGCGCTGTTGTCGCGCACCTCGGTGATCATGTTGGCGAACGCCTTCTTCGGCGCCTTCGGCAACGGCTTGGGGCTGTCGCGGTAGCCGGTCACGAACGACTCCCGCGGCTCGTCGCGCCAGCGCCCCGCGAGCGCCCGCTGCGGCGACGGCCGCACCGCCGTCGGCGGCGTGCGCCAGTCGATGAGGTCTGCGGGGATCTCCTCGAGGTAGCGGCTCGGTGCGGCGGGGTTGACCTCGCCGAACTGCGCGCGCGTCATGGCGAGCGAGAGGTGCAGCCGCTGCCGCGCGCGGGTGATGCCGACGTAGAAGAGGCGCCGCTCCTCGGCCTCGCCACCGGGCTCCTGCGCCGCCATGCGGTGCGGCAGCAGCTCCTCCTCGATGCCGGTGATGAAGACGGCATCGAATTCGAGCCCCTTCGCGGTGTGCAGGGTCATGAGCGAGACCTGCCCGCCGGAGTCGTCGAGCTCATCGGCTGCCGCGACCAGCGAGGTCTCGGTGAGGAAGTCGAGCAGGTTGGCCGCCGGGTTCTGCCGCCGGAACTCGCGCGTCACCGCCACGAGCTCCTCGACGTTCTCGAGCCGTGCCGCATCCTGCGGGTCGGGCGAGCGCCGCAGCTGGTCGGTGTAGCCCGAGCGGCTCATGAGCTCGCGCAGCACCTCCCCCGGGTCGGCCTCGGGCCGGGCGCTGCACTCGTCGAGCAGCGCGGCGAGGTCCGTGATCGCCGCGGCGACCTTCGGGCCGAGGGCGATCTCGTCGACGCGACGCATCGACTCCCGCAGCGAGATCCCGTGCTCGTCGGCGTGCGCCTGCAGCGCCGCCTCGGTGGCGGGGCCGATGCCGCGCTTGGGCACGTTCATGATGCGGCGCAGGCTGAGCGCATCGTCGGGGTTGGCCACCGTGATCAGGTACGCCATCGCATCCTTGATCTCGGCTCGCTCGTAGAACTTGGTGCCGCCGATCACCCGGTACGGGATGGCCGTGCGGATGAGCACCTCCTCGAGCGCTCTCGTCTGCGCGTTCGTGCGGTAGAAGACCGCGACGTCGCTGTACGACATGCCGCCGCTCGTGAGCTCGACGATCTCGTCGGCGACGAACTGCGCCTCGTCATGGCCCGAGTAGCCGGTGAAGCCGATGATCTTCGCGCCGTCACCCGAGTCGGTCCAGAGGTTCTTCGCGCGCCGGTCGAAGTTGTTGCCGATCACGGCGTTCGCGGCCGAGAGGATGTTCTGCGTCGAGCGATAGTTCTGCTCGAGCATGATGACGCGAGCATCGTGGAAGTCGCGCTCGAAGTCGGTGATGTTGCGGATGTCGGCGCCGCGGAAGGCGTAGATCGACTGATCCGAGTCACCCACGACCGTCAGGGATGCGCCCGGCAGGTCGCCCCGGAGCTCGGGCAGCTCCGCACGCGTGACCGGCTTCGTGAGCTCGCGGATGAGGGCGTACTGGGCCGCATTGGTGTCCTGGTACTCGTCGACCAGGATGTGGCGGAAGCGCTTGCGGTACTGCGCGGCGACCCTCGGGAAGGCGCGCAGCAGGAAGACGGTCTGCGAGATGAGGTCGTCGAAGTCGAAGGCGTTGGCGCGCCGCAGCTCGGCGTCGTAGTCGCGCCAGAGCTCGAGGAACGCGGCATCGAGCGGATTCTCGAGGCTGACGGTGCGCGCCCAGGAGTCGACGTCGTGCAGCTCGTTCTTCAGCTTCGAGATGCGGGCGGAGACGCTGCCGGGGGTGAGGCCCTGGATGTCGGCGCCGCGCTGCTTGATGAGCCGCTTGATGAGCGCGCGCACGTCGCCGGAGTCGTAGATCGTGAACGACTCCTTGAAGCCGAACTCCTCGGCCTCGCGCCGCAGGATGCGCACGCACGCCGAGTGGAACGTGCGGATCCACATGCCGCGCGACTCCTCCCCCACGAGGTGCTCGACGCGCTCGCGCATCTCGGCGGCGGCCTTGTTCGTGAAGGTGATCGCGAGGATCTGGCTCGGCCACGCCTCGCGGGTGGCGAGCAGGCCGGCGACGCGGTGGGTGAGCACGCGCGTCTTGCCCGAGCCCGCGCCGGCGACGATCAGCAGCGCGGGACCGCGGTGCTCGACCGCGGCGCGCTGATTCGGGTTCAAGCCGGCGAGCAGACGCTCGGGGATGCCGTCGCCGTGTGCTCGACCTGCGCCGTGCCCGATCGGTGCCGCGCGCTGCACGCCGCTGCGCCCGTCTCCCCCGGCCTCGTCGTTCAGCCCCCACAAGTCGCTCATATGGGTTCGATTCTAGGCGAGGGCGCCCACACACGACTGCCGGTGAGGAGCCGGAGCGCAGCGCGACGCGCCCCGAGCACCACCGCCGGGCGGCGGGGGCTCGAGGCGCGTGCGATCGGCGAGCGGGGGCCTGTCAGGCCAGGCTGCGACGGCGGCGGAGCACGAGGCCCGCGCCGAGCAGCAGCGCCAGCAGCGCGCCGACGACCAGCCCGGTCGGCGCCCCGGCGCCCGTCTGCGGCAGCGCGCCCTGGCCGCCCGCGGCATCCGCTCCCGTCCCGTCATCGTCGCCCGCACCCGGATCGGCCGTCTCGACGGGGTCGATCGTCTCGCCGGGCTCGGTCGGCGTCGGCGTCTCGACCACCGAGCACGCGGATCCGACCGCGACCCGCAGCGAGACGCCCTCGTGCGCCGTGTCAGAGATCCAAGCGACGGTCGGCTCGGCGGCCGGGTCCGCGGCGCACCAGGCGAAGGCGAGCCCCTCGTTGGTGTAGCTCGGGTTCATCGACGCGGGCGCGCGATAGGCGGCGACCGGCGTGAGCAGCCCGTCGACGACCCGCAGCTGCACGCTGCGGTTGTCGCACGCCTCGTCGCACATCGCCCACAGCTCGTTGCCGCCCGCGCGCCAGTCGAGCGCCATGGCCAGGTCGATCGCGTCGCCGAGCGCAGCGGTCTGGAGCAGCGTGATGCCGCCATCGGCCTCGAGCACCAGCAGGTAGACCAGCCCGGTCTGCTCGACAGCGACCGCGAAGACTCCCCCGAAGTGGTCGCCATAGGCGGCCGGGTCGTAGCGCGGCAGGTCGGCGGCGGCGGCCGCGGCACCGGCGTCGCCCCCGCCGGCGGCCGACAGGTCGGCGAGCCCCAGTCGCTGCGCGTCGGCGTCCGAGATCCACTCGATCGCCTCGGGGCCCAGGTTCGTGCCGATCTGCCCGATCACCGGCACCGGATCCCACTGGTGGGTCGCCGTGGTGTCGCCCGTGGCACCGAGCTCGACGCGCACCAGCATCGGGCGGCTGGTCGACTTGAAGGCGTTGTCGCGCTCGGTGGCGAGGAAGACCGAGCCGTCTCCGGCGGCGGTGAGCCCCTCGGCGTCCAGCTGGCCGGAGCCGTCGGTGTAGTGCGCGATCCACGACTCGGTGGAGGCGTAGAGACCGTCGTCGCCGCGGTGCAGCGCGAAGATCTCGGCGTTGTCGTTGTTGACGGCGTAGAGCGTGCCGTCGGGGCCGAAGTCGAGACCCGACATGTCGTCGCCCCAGGTGCCCGCGGCGACGGCGAGCTCTGCCGTGCCGGCGAAGGGCCACGGCTGTGCGTCGACGACCGGCTCCGGGGCGGTCGCGCAGTCGTTGACGAGCTCGAACGTCGATGCGGCCGAGTCGACGAAGGCGCCGGTCATGTCGGCGCAGCGGGCGTACGTCACGGCCGCGTGCGACTCCCACGAGAACCGGTCGACGACCGCGCCGGTGGCGTCGCGCAGGGTGACGCTGTCGCCGCCGCCGAGACCGAAGTCGGCGTTGTAGGCGGTGCCGTCGGTGATGATCGCCCGGTAGCCGCCGGACTCGATCGTGGTGCCGTCGGGCAGCACGATCGGCGCGTGCTCGGGATCGCCGTCGACGAGCGTCCAGCCGCTCAGGTCGACGGTGTGCGCGATGTCGGTGTTCGCGAGCTCGACCCAGTCGCCGCGGGCGTCGCCGTTCGACTCGATCTCGTTGATGACGATGGGTGAGGCGGATGCACGGCGGTCGTTCGCGGCGTCCCTGGTCGGCACCGTGTCGGTCCAGCTGCTCGAGCCGTCGGGCACGCGGCCCTCCGTGAAGGCGTGCTCGGTCCAGCTGTAGCTGTCGACCGCACCCGACCCATCCGCCGTGAACAGCCGGATCGTGTCGTTCTTGCCGAGCCCGAAGCCGCGCTCGCCCTGGTTCGTGTCGATCGAGATGAAGCCGCCGGGTGCGAGCTCGGTGCCGGTCGGGATGCGCACCTCGCTGAGGTCGTCGTCGTCGCGCAGGATCCAGTCGGAGATGTCGACCGACTCGGTCGGCGAGGTGTTGAACAGCTCGACCCAGTCGGGGCCGTCGGGGCTCTGCTGGTCGTCGGACTGCACCTCGTTGACCACCACGGGCGAGTCGTACGGCTGCGGCTCGACGACCTCGCGGGCGATGTTCGCAGCGCCGGGCGTCGGCTCGGTGGGGCCGAACGCGCCGGTGCCGTCGGGCACGCGGCCGTCGCTGACGAGGTGCGCGCTCCAGCTGTGCTCGGCGATGAGGGTGCCGGCTGCGTCGAAGATGCGCACCGAGTCCTGCTTGCCGAGGCCGAAGCCGGCGAGCGTGTCGGGCTCGAATGCGGCGAAGTCGCCGGGCGCGATCACGGTGCCGGTGGGGAAGACGATGTGCTCCTCGTCGTCCTTGTCGTCGCGGGCGATCCAGCCCGAGATGTCGACCGCCTCCGAGCCGATGTTCGTCAGCTCGAAGAAGTCGGGCGCATCGGTGGCGCTGTTCGACTGCACCTCGTTGATGACGATGTCGCTGTCGGCCGCGAGGGCCGCGGGGGCGGTGAGCAGCGATGCTGCCAGTGCCGCGGGCACGGCGGCGGCAAGCAAGGCGGTGGTGCGTCGGCGCATGAGGGTTCCTTCGGTGTGCGGGATGCCCTCAGCCAACGCTGGTCGGGCAACCGGCAGGTGCCCCTCGGCGAACGCCGGGTGAACGGCGCAAGGCGAGTGGCCCGCGGCCGTCCCCCAGACGGCGTCGACCCTACGGCTCGAGCCGCCTCCAGAGGTCGGGGTGGTCGACGAAGACCGCCTCGAGACCCAGGTCGGCGAGCAGCGCCCACTCTCGCTGCCAGTCGCCCCACGCGGCGTCGTGCTCGCCGAGCCGGTGCGCGGGCTCGAGGAAGGCGTTCTCGGGCCGCAGCGTCCAGCTGATGGTGCCGAGTCCCGCGGCGCGCGCCCGCTCGACCAGGTCGCTCGTGCGCAGCCCGTCGCTGCCGGGCTCGAACAGCGAGCGCTTCGCGACGCTGATCGCGTCGACCCGGTGCGCGAGCGCCGCGAGGCCGTCGTCGTCGCGCTGCCGGGCGTAGCTCGGTGCGCCCTCGGTCGAGACGTCGTCGGCGGATGCGTCCTCTCGCGCCGCCAGGTCTGCCGCGGTGCCGTCGTGCTCCATCAAGTAGACGAGCCGCGCATCCACGCCGAGCGCGCGCACCTGGTGCAGCGCGCTCTCCTCGAAGGACTCGACCGTCAGCGCCCCCGGTGCGATCCAGCGCGTGCGCGCCAGCGCATCCGCCAGCATCGCATCGAGCGGCAGGCCGATCGAGGCGTGGTGGGTGGCGTGCTTGAGCTCGGCGACCACGTCGAGGCCCGTCTCCTCGGCGATCGCCAGCAGCTCGGTGAAGCGCAGGATGGGGTCTGCGCCGTCGCGGCGGGCGCTCGCCGGGCGCAGCTGCGGAAGCCGCTCGCGGGCGCGGAGGGTCGCGAGCTCCGACCAGGTGAAGTCCTCGACGAACCAGCCGGTGAGCTCGGTGCCGTCGATCGTCTGCGTGCGCCGGCGATCGGCGAACGCGGGGCGGTTCGCAATGTCGGTCGTCTCGCCCAGCTCGTTGTCGTGCCGCACCACCAGCACCCCGTCGCGGCTGGCGACCAGGTCGGGCTCCACGGCGTCGGCACCGAGCCGTGCCGCGAGGCGGACGGCGCGCTCGGTGTGCTCGGGAGCCCAGCCGGAGGCGCCCCGATGGGCGATGACGCGCGTGGTGTGCACGGCGCCAGGCTAACCCGCCGCTCGCCGTGCGCGAACGGCGTGCCATCCACAGCGAAAACTGGGCATCCATCGGTAGTCTGAGCGCAGACCGCCCGACGTGGCGGCCGCAGATCTTCGACAGGAGCAACTCCCTTGGCAGGCAACCCGGCGTTCCGCAACTCGCCCGCGTTCACCGAGAACTCCCAGCGCGCCTCGCAGGCGACGCCCGGTGGGCAGCAGGCTCCCTATGGCCAGGCCCCGTACGGCCAGGCCCCCTACGGCCAGCAGTCGTATGGGCAGCAGTCGTACGGCCAGCAGCCCTACGGGCAGCCGCAGCAGTACGGCGGCACCCCCTACGGGCAGCAGCCCGGCGTGCCCACCCCCGAGCAGCTGAACCAGCAGTTCAACGCGCCCGCAGCCGGCCCGGTCGAGACCGAGCGCCTCACCTACGACGGCGTGATCATGAAGACGGTGCTCACCCTCGGCGTGACGGCGGTCGGCTTCGTGATCACGCTCGCGATGCTCTGGCTGGGCGGCACCTCTCTGCCGTTCTACGTGCTGACCTACGGCGGTGCGCTCGTCGGCTTCGTGCTCGCGCTCGTCAACATCTTCAAGAAGGAGCCGAGCCCCGCGCTCATCCTCGGCTACGCCGCGGCGCAGGGCCTGTTCCTCGGTGGCTTCTCGGGCATGCTCGAGTTCGGCATGCAGCTCGACGGCATCATCTTCCAGGCGCTGCTCGCCACCGCGTGCGTGATCGGCGTGACCCTCGCGGGCTACGTCTTCCGCGTCTTCCGCACGTCGCCGAAGCTCAACAAGATCTTCTTCATCGCGATCATCGGCTACGGCCTGTTCTCGCTGGTCAACTTCGGCATGATGCTCTTCGGTGCGACGGGCGACCTCGCCTTCGGCATGCGCTCGGCGCCCAGCCCGCTGTTCGGCATCCCCTGGGGCGTCCTGCTCGGTGCACTCGCAGTGCTGCTCGGCGCCTACTCGCTCGTGATGGACTTCGAGGGCATCGAGATGGGCGTCAAGCGCGGCGTGCACAAGAAGTACGGCTGGTCGGCGGCGTTCGGCCTGGTGCTGACGATCATCTGGCTCTACGTGGAGATCCTGCGCATCATCGCGATCCTGCGCGGCAACAACTAGGCAACTCCACTGCCAGAAGGGGTTCCGGCTTCGGCCGGGACCCCTTCTGCCGTCCCGCCCCGTGCGCCACACTGAGCGCATGAGCGAACAGCCCGCATCCGTCGACGACTACATCGCCGGCTTCCCGTCGGACGTGGCCGAGCGGCTGCAGCAGGTGCGGGCGGTCATCGTGGCCCAGGTGCCGGCCGGCGATGCGAGCGCACCCGAGGAGCGGATGCGCTACGGCATCGCCGCCGTCATGCTCGGCGGCCGGTATGCGCTGCACTTCGCCGGCTGGAAGCACCACATCGGGCTCTACCCCGTGCCGACGCTGCCGGCCGACCTGGAGGCGAAGGTCGCGCCGCTGCGGCAGGCCAAGGACACCGTCGTCCTCAAGCACGCGCTGCCGCTGCCGGTGGAACTGGTGGGCCGCATCGCCGCCGCGATCGTCGCGCAGCGCGCCGGAGGCGGCGAGCCGCGCGCCTCCTGAGCGGCGCCGTCGGCCGCGCCGGCGAGCCGCACGCCTCCTGGGCGGCGAGCCGCACGCCTCCTGGCGGCGACGGCCGCGCGGTCACATGTCTCGGCTCGAGAGCACGCAGAACTCGTTGCCGTCGATGTCGGCCAGCACCGTCCAGCTCACATCCGGCCCCTGGCCCACGTCGATGCGGGTGGCACCCAGCGCCTCGAGACGGGCGATCTCGGCGTCGCGGTCGTCG
This sequence comes from Agrococcus sp. Ld7, assembly GCF_045064095.1. Classification (NCBI taxonomy): domain Bacteria; kingdom Bacillati; phylum Actinomycetota; class Actinomycetes; order Micrococcales; family Microbacteriaceae; genus Agrococcus; species Agrococcus sp. Ld7. The sequence continues at coordinate 116,400 of NZ_JBISGY010000002.1, forward strand.
TCGAGATGCGGCGCGAGGTCCATGTGCAGGCGGTTCTTCGTCTGCTTCTCGTGCTCGACCGGCACGAACACGAGCCCGGGCGGGAACTGGTGGAAGGTGAGCTTCTGCGAGAGCTCCTCGGCCCACTTCGGAATGATGACGACCTCGTCGTCGGTCTCGAAGACCGTCTGCCAGTCGAGCGCGTCGCGCCACCAGGCGGCCAGCCGTCGATGGTCGGTCGACTCGATCACGTTCGAATACCAGCGCAGCGCCATCGCGGCCTCCTCGGTCGGCTGCCGCACACGCTACGCCGCACCACTGACGCGAGCGACCCCCGCCCGGCAGCGGGCGGGGGTCGTCGGGGTGCGGCGCGTCAGCTGACGGGAGCGTCCTCCGTCGCTTCCGTCACCTGCTGCTGCGCGTCCTTCGTGGGACGGCGCGACCAGAAGGAGGCCAGCAGCGCGCCCGAGACGTTGTGCCAGACGGAGAAGATGGCACCGGGCAGCGCCGCCTCTGGCGTGAAGTGCGTCTTCGCCAGGCCTGCGGCGAGGCCGGAGTTCTGCATGCCCACCTCGATCGCGACCGCGCGCTGGGCGCTCGAGTCGAGGCCGACCGACTTGGCGGCCAGGAAGCCGAGGCCGTAGCCGAAGCCGTTGTGCAGGATGACCACCAACGCGACCAGCAGGCCGACCGAGAGGATCGTGGCGGCCGAGGCGGCGACGACCGCGAGGATGACGAGCGTGATGCCCGCGACCGACACGAGCGGCAGCCAGGGCAGGATCGCCGTGACGACCTTCGGCAGCAGCATCCGCAGCACGACGCCGGCGATGACCGGCAGCAGCACGATGAAGATGATCGACTGGAACAGGCCCCAGGCGTCGACCGGCAGGTAGGAGCCGGCCAGCCACAGCACCAGCAGTGGCGTCAGCACCGGCGCGAGCAGCGTGGAGGCGGTCGTCATCGCCACCGAGAGCGCGGTGTCGCCCTTGGCGAGGTAGACCATCACGTTCGAGGAGGTGCCGCCGGGGGCGGAACCGACCAGCACGACGCCCACCAGCAGCGCGGGCGGCAGCTGGAAGGCAGTGGCGAGGCCGATGGCTACGAGCGGCATGATCACGTACTGCGCGATGACGCCGATGACGAACGCCTTGGGCTTCTTGGCGATCACCTTGAAGTCGACCGGCTGCAGGGTCAGGCCCATGCCGAGCATGATGATGCCCAGCAGCGGGTTGATCATCGCGCCGAGCGGCAGGAACGGCTGCGGGGCGAAGAGCGCGATCGCGCCGGCGATGAGGACGACGACGGGGAACCAGGTGCCGGCGAAGCGACCGATGCGCTCGCCGAAGGGCGCGGACTTGGGCATAGAACAACCTCTCTCGTTGTTATCTGATACCAAACCACAACGTTCATGCCCCGACTCGCTGTGGCGAGCGCGCGACCGCGCGCGTAGCCTGCAGGCGGGACCACCTACAAGGAGGAATCATGGCCATCGACGGGAAGATCGCACTCATCACCGGGGCAGCGCAGGGCATCGGGCAAGGCATCGCCGAACGCCTCGCCAAGGACGGCGCGGATCTCGCGCTGCTCGACCTCACCGAGGAATCGCTGCAGGAGACCAAGGCGAGGGTCGAGGCACTCGGCCGCCGCGCCATCACGATCGCGGGCGATGTCTCCGACAAGGCCAGCCTCGAGTCGGCGGTGAACCGCACCGCGGACGAGCTCGGCGGCTTCGACATCATCGTCAACAACGCGGGCATCGCCGGTCCCATCACGCCGGTCGAGGGCATCACCGAGGCCGACTTCGACAAGATCTACGCCATCAACGTCAAGGGAGTGCTGTTCGGCATCCAGGTCGCCGCCGCGAAGTTCAAGGAGCTCGGCAAGGGCGGCAAGATCATCGCAGCCACCTCGATCGCCGCCCACGACTCGTTCCCGATGCTCGGCCTCTACTCGTCGACGAAGTTCGCGGTGCGGGCGCTCATCCAGGCCTCGGCGCAGGAGCTCGGCGCGCACGGCATCACCGTGAACGGCTACTCCCCAGGCATCGTCGGCACCGGCATGTGGGAGGAGATCGACCGCGGCTTCGCCGAGCTCACGGGTGCTGAGATCGGCGCCACCTACAAGAAGTACGTCGAGGGCATCATCATGGGCCGGGCTTCCACCCCCGAGGACGTCGCGAGCTTCGTGTCGTACCTCGCCGGACCGGACTCCGACTACATGACCGGCCAGACGCCGCTCATCGACGGCGGCATGGTCTTCCGCTGAGCCAAGTCCCCGGGGCCGTGTCGTGACTCGGCCCCGGGGTCAGCGCGTCTCAGCCTCGTCGAGCGCCTCCTCGAGCGCCACCCAGGCGAGCATCGCGCACTTCACCCGCATCGGGAACTTCGCGACGCCCGCGAAGGCGACGGCGTCGCCGAGCAGCTCCTCGTCGGGCTCGACAGCGCCGCGCGAGCGCAGCAGCTCGCGCATCGCGCCGATCCGCTCGCGCACCGCGGCGACCGTCAGCCCCGGCGCCTGCTCAGCGAGCACCGAGGCCGACGCCTGCGAGATCGAGCATCCCTGCCCGACCCAGCCGAGCGCATCCACGCGTGTTTCATCGCCCTCGCCGGCCAGCCGCACGCGCACGGTCACCTCATCGCCGCACGTGGGGTTCTTCAAGTGCCGCTCGGCGTCGAAGGGCGCGAGCTCGCCCTCGCCCGAGCGCAGCTTCGCGTGCTCGAGGATGAGCTCCTGGTAGAGGCCGGCGAGCGGATCGGCCATCAGGCTGCCCCGAAGTAGCCGCGCACGCCCGAGAGCACGTCGAGGAACCGGTCGACCTCGCCCTCGGTCGTGTACAGGTAGGCGGATGCGCGGGTCGTCGCGGCGGTGCCGAGGCGGCGGTGCAGCGGCTGGGCGCAGTGGTGGCCGACGCGTGCGGCGATGCCGTGGGCGTCGAGCAGCTGCCCGGCGTCGTGCGCGTGCACGCCGTCGACGATCACGCTCGCGAGGCCCGCGCGCTCGACGCCGGGACGCGGGCCGACGAGACGGATGCCGTCGATCTCAGCGGCACCCGCGGCCAGCCGCTCGCCGAGCGCGACCTCGTGGACTTCGATCGCCGGCATGCCGACGGCCTCTAGATAGTCGACGGCGGCGGCGAGGCCGACGATCGCTGCGACCGGCTGCGTGCCGGCCTCGAACTTCTGCGGCGCGGGGAGGAGCTCGTGCTCGGTCATCGTGACCGTCGTGATCATCGAACCGCCCACGCGCGCGGGCGGCAGCGCCTCCCCCAGAGCCTCCGCCAGGTAGAGCACGCCGATGCCGCCGGGGCCGAGCATCTTGTGGCTCGAGAAGGCGGCGGCATCGACGCCGAGCGCGCGGAAGTCGACCGGGCGGTGCGGCACCGACTGACAGGCGTCGAGCACGACGAGCGCGCCGGCCGCGTGGGCGGCGGCGACGATCGGCTCGACCTCGGCGATCTGCCCGGTGACGTTCGAGACGTGGGCGATCGCGACCACCCGGGTGCGCTCCGTGATCAGCGCGAGCAGCGCATCCGTCGTCCACACCCCGTCGTCGTCGACCTCCACCCAGCGCAGCGTCGCGCCGGTCTCGGCGGCGAGCCGCTGCCAGGGCAGCAGGTTGGCGTGGTGCTCGGCCTCGGTGACGAGGATCTCGTCACCGGGGCGGATGCGCAGGGTCGGGTCGACGGCGCCGGCCCGGTTGGCCTCGGCGAGCGAGAGCGCAACGGTGTTGAGCGCATCCGTCGCGTTCATCGTCCAGGAGATCTCGGTCGGCCGGGCGCCGACGAAGCGGGCGATGCGCTCCCGGGCGCTCTCGAAGTCGTCGGTCGCGAGCGCCGCGAGCGTGTGGGCGCCACGGTGCACGGCGGCGTTGCGCTGCGTGCGGAACGCCCACTCGGCCTCGAGCACCTGGCGGGGCTGCTGGCTGGTGGCGCCGGAGTCGAGGTAGACGAGCGGCACGCCGCCGGGCTGCTCGGACAGGATCGGGAAGTCGGCGCGCAGCTGCTGCACGCGCGCCTCCGTCAGGGCTGTCTCGATCGCGGTCGTCACGCGTCAAGGGTAGTAGCCGTGCCTGTCCCGCCCATATGCGTCCTTGTCAGCGGCCGGCAGCCGCCTTGGCTAGCAGCACGGCGCGCTCGCGGGCGTTCTCGGTGCGCTCCGCCGCGAGCGCGAACTCGGCGCGCGCCTCGTCGTCGCGGCCGAGCCGCGCGAGCAGCTCGCCGCGCACCGACGGCAGCAGGTGGCCGACCGCGAGCGCCTTCTCCCCCGCCAGCCCGTCGACGATCGCGAGCGCCGCCGCGGGGCCGCCGTCCGGTGCGGGCGCCATCGACACCGCGACCGCCCGGTTGAGCGTCACGACCGGCGAGGGCGCGATCTGCTCGAGCCCCTCGTAGGCGGCGACGATGCGCGCCCAGTCGGTGGAGGCGAGATCGGATGCGTCGGCGTGCGCCTGCGCGATCGTCGCCTGGAGCGCGTAGGGACCGAGGCCGCGGCCGAAGCCCTCGGCCCGCTCGAGCGCCGCCCTCCCTCGCCGGATGGCGCCGCGATCCCAGCGGCGGCGGTCCTGCTCGGCGAGCAGCACGGGCTCGCCGCGAGCGTCGATGCGGGCGGGGAAGCGGGCGGCGGTGAGCTCCATCAGCGCCAGCAGCCCGTGCACCTCGGGTACGTCGGGCTGCAGGGCGGCGACGATGCGGGCGAGGCGGATCGCCTCTCGGCTGAGCTCGGGCCGCATCCAGTCGTCGCCCGCGGTCGCCGCGTGGCCCTCGGTGAAGATCAGGTAGAGCACGCCCAGCACCGCGCCCAGCCGCTGCTGCCGCTCCGGCCGAGCCGGCGTCTCGAACGGCACCTGCGCCTCGGCGAGCGCCTGCTTCGCGCGCACGATGCGCTGCTGGATCGTCGCGACCGGCACCATGAACAGCCGCGCGATCTCCGTCGTCTCGAGGCCGGCGACGACGCGGAGGGTCAGCGCGACGCGCGCCTGCTGGCTGAGCACCGGATGGCAGGCGGTGAACACCAGCCGCAGCACGTCGTCGTCGATCTCGTCCGGATCCCAGGGCACCGCATCCGCCGCCTCGTCCTGTGCCCGCTCGAGGTCGAGCCCCATCGCCTCGACCCGCTCGGCGAAGCGCTCCTGGCGGCGCCAGCGATCGATCGCCTTGCGCTTGGCGACCGCGGTGAGCCATGCCGCGCCGTTTCGGGGCGTGCCCTGCGCCGGCCACTGCACCAAGGCATCCGCCAGCGCGTCCTGCGCGAGATCCTCCGCGAGCGCGAAGTCGCCCGTGTAGCGGGCGAGCGTGGCGACGATGCGGGCCGACTCGATGCGCCACACGGCGACGACGGCGCGCCGTGCGGAGTCCGCCGCTCGGCGCGCCGTCTCGTCGTGGGCGTCGGTCACCGGCGCAGGTCCGCCTCGCCGTGCACCCGACGGATCTCGAGCTTCGTGCCCGGCCCGAGCGGGGCGCGGCCCGCCCACTCCGCCGCTGCCTCGATCGAGTCGACGTCGATGAGCCAGAAGCCGTTGAACAGCTCCTTCGTCTCCCCATAGGGACCGTCGGTGACGAGCGGCGGCTCGGCGGAGAAGTCGACGACGACGCCCTCGTGCGGGCTCGCGAGGCCCTGGGCGCCGACGAGCACGCCGGCATCGGTGAGGGCCGCGTTGTAGCGACCCATGGCCTCGAGCATCTGCTCGAACGGGGCGTCGCGGCGCTCGACGGCCGCGGCATCCTCGTCTCGCATGATGAGCATGAACTGCATGATCAGCGCTCCTCTCGCTCGCGGCTCAGCGCGCGTCGCCCGCGGCCTGCGCCTGGAGATCGGCCTGCTTCGCCGCCTGCTCCTCGCGCCAGCCCTCCTCCTTCTGCACCCACTCGTTGTCGGCCGGGAAGTCCTCCGGCCCGGTCACGCGGCGCACCTCGAGCTTGGCGCCCGGGCCCAGCGGGCAGCGGCTCGCCCACTCGGCGGCCTCCTCCCTGCTGGCCACCTCGAGGATCCAGAAGCCGTTGAACAGCTCCTTCGTCTCCCCGTAGGGGCCGTCGGTGACGAGCGGCGGGTCGGCGCTGAAGTCGACGACGAAGCCCTCGCTCGCGTCGCTGAGACCCTCGCCGGCCAGCAGCACGCCGGCCTCCATCAGCGACTCGTTGTACTTCCCCATCACTTCGATGACCTGCGCGAAGTCCAGCTCCTTGTACCCCGCGACCGCCTCGTCGTTCGACCGCATGATGAGCATGTACTGCATGGGATCACTCCTCGTCTCGGGATCGCTGCTCGACCCTCTCACCAGGACGTCGATCCTCACACCCCCGGATCGACATCGCGGCCGACCTGCTTCGGCGTCGCGGGCCACGCGCCGACGGTGAGGTACCAGCCCGCTCCGATGACGGATGCCGCGACGATGCCCGCGGGCAGGGTGGCGAGCGACGAGATGGCCGCGCAGAGGAGCAGCAGCAGCAGCGCACCGATGAGCTGCACGAAGGTCACGCGCCGGGATCGGCCGCGCGCACGCATGCGGAGCGCTCCCCCGGCGAGTGCGCCCGCTCCCGCGACGCCGAGGGTGGAGAGCATGGCGCGCTCGACCCACATCGCCACCCGGCTGCCGTCGAGCGGCACGCCTGCCGCGTCGTGCACGATGGCGTCGATCAGCAGCAGCGCCGCCGGGATGAGCGTCGGCAGCACCGCCAGCAGTGCGATGAGTCCGAATCGCTCGGCATGCAGCCGCACGCGATCCCAGGTGGAGCGCACCACGAGCGCTGTGCCGCCGAGCGCGAGCACGGCGAGCGCCACGCCGACGATCGCCGGCAGGAGCAGCACCGCCTGATCGTCGCAGACCCATTCGCGTTCGACGTACACGCAGCCGAAGCGCAGCCGCTGCTGCAGGAAGCTCGCGGGCGCGAGGGCCGTGAGCGAGCTGGTGACGAGGCCGATGACGAGCAACCAGAGCGCGGCGGCGCGAGCCGATCGCTCGCGGGATCTCTGCTGCGTCATGTGCTCATCCTGCAGGCGCGTCGTCGACAGCGCGAGGCTGGGATGTCGCGCGCGCCGCTACTCCCATTCGATGGTGCCCGGCGGCTTCGACGTCACGTCGAGCACCACCCGGTTGACCTCTGGCACCTCATTCGTGATGCGGTTCGAGATCCTCGCGAGCACGTCGTAGGGCAGCCGCGTCCAGTCGGCAGTCATGGCGTCCTCCGAGGAGACCGGCCGCAGCACGATCGGATGCCCGTAGGTGCGGCCGTCGCCCTGCACGCCCACCGAGCGCACGTCGGCGAGCAGCACCACGGGGCACTGCCAGATCTCGCCGTCGAGGCCGGCTGCCGTCAGCTCCTCGCGCGCGATCGCGTCGGCGCGACGCAGCGTGTCGAGCCGCTCCTCGGTGACCTCGCCGATGATGCGGATCCCGAGGCCGGGCCCGGGGAAGGGCTGGCGGCCGACGATGACCTCCGGCAGGCCGAGCTCGCGGCCGATGGCGCGCACCTCGTCCTTGAACAGCGCCCGCAGCGGCTCGATGAGCTGGAACTGCAGGTCGTCGGGCAGCCCGCCGACATTGTGGTGACTCTTGATGTTGGCGGTGCCGGTGCCGCCGCCGGACTCAACGACATCCGGGTAGAGCGTGCCCTGCACGAGCCAGCGGATCGGCTCGCCCTCACTGGCGGCCTCCGCAGCGAGATCGCGCTCAGCCTGCTCGAAGGCGCGGATGAACTCGCGGCCGATGATCTTGCGCTTCGTCTCGGGGTCGGTGACGCCGGCGAGCGCCGACATGAAGCGCTCGCGAGCATCGACGGTCACGAGCCGCACGCCGGTGGAGGCGACGTAGTCCTGCTGCACCTGCTCGCGCTCGTCCTGCCGCAGCAGACCGTGATCGACGAAGATGCACACGAGCTGGTCGCCGACCGCCTCGTGCACGAGCGCCGCGGCGACCGCCGAGTCGACGCCGCCCGAGAGGCCGCAGATGACGCGATCGCTGCCGACCTGCTCGCGGATGCGCGCGACCTGCTCCTCGATGATGCTGCCCGCGTCCCAGTCCCCTGGCAGCCCGGCGATATCGCGCAGGAACGACTCGAGCACGCGCTGACCGTGCTCGGAGTGCTTGACCTCCGGGTGCCACTGCACGCCCGCCAGCTTCCGCTCGCGATGCTCGAACGCCGCCACCGGGGTGTCCACCGTGGTGGCCAGCACCGTGAAGCCCTCCGGCGCTTGGGAGACCGAGTCGCCGTGGCTCATCCAGACCGTCTGCGCGCCGGGCTGCCCGTCGAGCAGCGACCCGTGCGCATCCACCGTCATCGCCGTCGAGCCGTACTCGCGCCGGCCCGTGTGGGCGACGGTGCCGCCGAGCTGCGCGGCCATCACCTGGAAGCCGTAGCAGATGCCGAAGGTGGGGATGCCGAGCTCGAGGATGCCCTCATCGAGCCGCGGGGCGCCCTCGGCGTAGACGCTCGAGGGGCCGCCGGAGAGCACGATCGCGGCCGGATCCTTCGCGCGCACCTCGTCGGCGGTGATCGAGGAGGGCACGATCTCGCTGTAGACATCGGCCTCGCGCACGCGACGCGCGATGAGCTGCGCATACTGCGCGCCGAAGTCGACCACGAGCACGGGCCGCTGAGCGGTGTCGGACATCAGGACTCCCGAGTGGCGGATGCAGGGGCGGACGCGCTGTCACGAGCGGCCTTCTCGGCCTCCAGACGAGCGACGTCGGCGAGCGCGATGCGGTGCATCGGGATCTCGACGAAGAAGGAGAGGAGCGGCACGACGCCGCCGAGCGCCATCGCGATCAGGCGCCTGAAGGGCCAGCGCAGCTTGCTCCAGAGGCGGAAGCTCGCGAGCAGGTAGACGACGTAGATCCATCCGTGCACGATCAGGATCGCGAGCGAGATGTTGAAGCCGTCGCCGAGCGAGACGATCTCGCAGCCCATGCCGCCGGGCACGAACAGCGAGAACCACTGGCAGCCCTCGCCGGGCACGACCGCCTGCAGCGCGAGCGGGCCACCGGAGCCTCCGGCGTAGAGCTCGACGTGCGTGGGCGAGTACTTCAGCACCATCTCGGCCACCAGCAGCAGCAGGAAGGTGCCGGTCACCCACGACATCACGCGGTAGAAGGTGATCGCGGATCGGATCTGCGGCAGCTGGTCGATAGGACGGGGCACGGGTGCCAGTCTACCGGCGCTGCTCGTCGCCCGACGCCTGCCCGGCGTCCGCAGCGGCCGCCTCCGCATCCTCGAGCGCCTCCACCTCGCGCTCGCGTGCGTCCCTCACGAGCCGGTACCAGAGGTAGCCCGCGAACAGCATGAACGCAACCCACTCGATGGCGTAGAAGACGTTCAGCCAGTTGAGCTGCGTGTCGGTGACCGGCCGCAGCGAGACGATCGGCTCCGCGCCGTCGACGAGCGCTCCGGATGCGGCTGCCGACGCCTCATCGAGGATCGCGTACGAGCCGTACACCAGATCGTTGTACTCATCCCACTGGTTGATGAGCGCGGCGACGCTCATCGCCTCGCTGGTGCCGTCGCGGATGTCTCCCTGCGCGGGATCCTCGGTCGGCATCAGCCGACCGACCAGATCGACGCTGCCATCCGACGGCGAGAGGTCGGCGAGGAGCGCCTCCGCGGCGTCGTGGTCGGCGAACCACGACAGCGCCACCGGCAGCGACACCGGCTCGCCGTCTGCTCGATCGACGAGCACCCGCCCGATCAGCCAGGTGCCCCGCTCCTCGTCCTGCTTGCGACCCTCGAGGAGGTCGAAATCCTCCGCCACCCAGCTGCCCGAGAAGGAGACCATCCGGCCGCCCGCCTCGGAGGTGAGCGTGGATGCGGGCTCCGCGACGCTCGTGAGCGGCACCGCGGACTCGGTGTCGCGGTCGTCGCCCCGACCCTGCTGGACGGCCCGCTCGATCTGCCACTGGCCGAGCAGCGCGAAGACCCCCGCGACCGCGATGCAGAGCACGAGCACGCCGATCCATCTCGGTCGCGTGGCGACGGAGCGGAAGGAGGGGTGCGGAGCGCTCATGGGCACCTCCAGCCTACCGACCGGAGGTGCCCGAGAGGTCGCCTACGAGCTGGCGGGCTCCGGCCGGGTGCGCACGGTGTCGGCCGTGGGCAGCGCGTTCAGCGGCACGATGTCCGGGGCCTCGAGTCGAGCGCGGTCGGCCGACTCGTCGTCCGGCAGCTCCTGGCTCTGCAGCTCGGCGGCAACGCGCTTGTTGTAGGTGTTGACTTCCTCCTCGATGCGGGCGTCGTCCCAGTCGAGCACGTCGGCCATGATGCGCGCGGCGACGGGGGCGGCGGCCACGCCGCGATCCCACGCCTCGATCGAGATGCGGGTGCGCCGGGCGAGCACGTCGTCGAGGTGCAGGGCACCCTCGTGCGTGCACGCGTAGCGCACCTCCGCACCGATGTAGTCGTCGGCGCCGGGCAGCGGCTCCGCGAGCTTCGGATCCTGCCTGATCATGTCCAGCAGCTCGTCGGTGGAGACGCCGTAGCGGTTCAGCAGGTGCTCGACGCGGTGCTTGTGGATGCCGAACGCCCGAGCGATCTTCGCCCGCTTGTTCCACGCGGCGCGGTAGCCGGTGGCGCCCAGCAGCGGGATCTGCTCCGTGCAGGACGGCGCGAACTTGCCGTCGATGGCGCTCACGGCCTCGTCGATGGCATCCTTCGCCATGATTCGGTACGTCGTCCACTTGCCGCCAGCGACGAGCACGAGGCCGGGCACGGTGTGCGAGACGTGGTGCTCGCGCGACAGGTTGGCGGTGGAGCCGCCGTCGCCCGCCGCGAGCAGTGGACGCAGGCCGGCGTAGACGCCCTCGACATCCGCCCGCGTCAGCTTCGTGGCAAGCACGCGGTTGACGTTGTCGAGGATGTAGTCGATGTCGGCTGCCGTCGCCGCCGGGTGCGCCTTGTCGAGCTCCCAGTCGGTGTCGGTCGTGCCGACGATCCAGTGCCGGCCCCATGGGATGACGAACAGCACGCTCTTCTCGGTGCGCAGCAGCAGGCCCATCTCGGAGTGGAAGCGGTCGCGCGGCACCACCAGGTGGACGCCCTTCGAGGCGCGCACCTTGAACTCGCCGCGCGAGCCGACCATGGCCTGCGTGTCGCCGGTCCAGACGCCCGTGGCGTTCACGACCTGCTTCGCACGGATCTCGAACTGCTCGCCCGTCTCGTAGTCGTGCGCCTGCACACCCACGACGCGCTCCCCCACCTTCAGGAAGCCCTCCGCGCGCACGCGGCTGGCGACATGGGCGCCGTAGAACGATGCGGTGCGCGCGAGCTCCGCCACGTACCGCGCGTCGTCGACCTGCGCGTCGTAGTAGGTGAGACCGCCGACGAACGCGTTCTCGTCGAGCGACGGGATCTGCTTCAGCACCTGCTTCTTGCTCAGGTGCTTGTGCATCGGCACACCCGGCTTCATGAAGCCCGTGTAGCTGAAGAGGTCGTAGAGCGCCATGCCGGCGCCGACGTAGGCACGCTCGATCACGGGGGTCTCGAGCGGGTAGAGGAAGCGCACGGGCCTGACGAGGTGCGGGGCGAGTCGCTGCATGAGCAGGCCGCGCTCGATGAGCGCCTCGCGCACGAGGCCGAAGTTCAGCTGCTCCAGGTAGCGGATGCCGCCGTGGATGAGCTTCGACGAGCGGCTCGAGGTGCCGGATGCGAAGTCGCGCGCCTCGATGAGGCCGACGCGCAGGCCGCGCGTGACGGCGTCGAGCGCAGCCCCGGTGCCGACGATGCCGCCGCCGATCACCAGCACGTCGACCTCTCGGTCGCGCATCGACGAGATCGCCGCAGCACGCTCCTCGGGGCCGAGCTTCCTCGACCGACTCACGTTGTTGGTGGTCTCAGCCATGGATCCTCCTTCAGTGCGGCCCGAAACGGGCGGTCTAGCGCGGTGGGTTCGCCTCGACGACGACATCGATCCGCTGGAACTCTTTGAGATCCTTGTAGCCACTGGTCGACATCGCCTTGCGGAGCGCGCCCATGATGTTCGCCGTGCCGTCCGCGACCGGCGACGGGCCGTTCAGCACCACGTCCAGTGCGCCGACCTGGTCGACCTGCACGCGATTGCCGCGCGGCAGCTTCTGGTTGTGGGCCTCGGGGCCCCAGTGCCAGCCGCGCCCGGGAGCGTCCGTGGCGCGGGCGAGCGCGGTGCCGAGGCAGACGGCGTCGGCGCCGCAGGCGAGCGACTTCACGATCTGCCCGGAGGTGCCGAGCGAGCCATCCGCGATCACGTGCACGTAGCGACCGCCCGACTCGTCGAGGTAGTCGCGGCGCGCTGCCGCCACATCGCTCACAGCGGTCGCCATGGGAGCTGCCACCCCGAGCACGCGCTCGCTCGTGGAAGCTGCTCCGCCACCGAAGCCGACGAGCACGCCCGCGGCACCGGTGCGCATCAGGTGCAGGGCCGCCGTGTAGGTGACGACGCCCCCGACCACGACGGGCACGTCGAGCTCGTAGATGAACTGCTTGAGGTTGAGGGGCGCACTCGAGTCGGCCGACACGTGCTCGGCGCTCACGGTCGCGCCGCGGATCAGCATGAGGTCGACGCCTGCGGCGAGCACGGTCTCGTAGTGCTCCTGCACCGCCTGCGGGCTGAGGCTGCCCGAGACCACCACGCCGGCGTCTCGGATCTGCGCCAGGCGGTCGCGGATGAGCTCCGGCTTGATCGGCTCCGCGTAGATCTCGCGCATGCGGCTGGTCGCCTCGACCGCCGGCAGGTTCGCGATCTCTGCGAGCAGCGGCTCCGGGTCGTCGTAGCGAGTCCAGACGCCCTCGAGGTTCAGCACGCCGAGGCCGCCGGCCCTGCCGAGCGCGATCGCGGTCGCAGGGCTCATGACCGAGTCGGTCGGGGCGCCGAGCACCGGGATGTCGAACTTGAACGCGTCGATCTGCCACTGCAGCGACACGAGATCGCTGTCGCGCGTGCGTCGCGACGGAACGATGCTGATGTCATCGAAGCCGTACCCGGTGCGGGCGCGCTTGCTGCGGCCGATCTCGATCTCCGTCACCCGCTCAGCCTATCGCCACCCGATCCGGGCCCCACCCAGGTTCGGGGCGACCCCGTGCCGAGTGGCCTCAGCCGCCCAGCACGCTCTCGATGCGGAGCAGCGCCGCGTCCAGCTCTCGCCGCACGGTCGCCGCACGCTCGCCCGTCATGTGCTCGCCACCGCGCCGCCTGGCTGCCTCGCGCACCCGCTGCCGGAAGTCGCTCAGCGCCAGGTCGACGTCGTGGATCGCGATGCGCGCAGCGGCCCTCTGTCCGGCAGGCGACCCATCAGCCCGCGCCTCGGTGGTCGACGGCGGGCGGCGGGCGGCACTGCGGGCGTCGCGCTCGGCCTCCGCGAGGTCGGCGCGCAGACCCTGCATGGCCGATCGCACGCTCGCCCGCACGTCGGAGGCCATCCGCCGCACGGAGTCGGTGATCTCGGTCTCGAGCGAGAGCAGCTCACCCTCCCGCGCGCGCAGTTCTGCACGGCCCGCGTCGGTGATCGTGTAGGTCGACTTGCGGCCCTCGACGGTCTTGGTGACGAGTCCGTCCTCCTCGAGCTTCGCCAGCCTGGGATAGATCGTGCCGGCGCTGGGCGAGTAGGTGCCGCCGAAGCGGTGCTCGAGCGCCTGCATGAGCTCATAGCCGTGACGAGGCGCTTCGGCGAGCAGGCTCAGCAGGTAGAGCCGCAGCGCACCGTGGCCGAAGACCGGGGTCATGCGTCCCCCCGCGACCCGTCCCTCTGCACGCCATCGCGCTGCACGATTGTGACGTCGCCCGAGACGGTGCTGGCGCTGAAGTCGAAGGCGTTCGCGCCGTCGACCGTGTGGCGACCGCCGCGCTTGGGGAGTGCGATGCTCGCGATCGAGCTGCGGCCGGAGACGGTGCGCGTGGTCGCGTGCACGCCCTGGCCGGCGTCGAGCCGCACGGTGACGTCGCCCGAGACCGAGTTCGCCGTGATCGCGCGCGGTGAGCCGTGCACGTCGAGCAGCATCTCGCCGCTGACGGTGTCGATGCCGATGTGCTCGAGCGCGCCCGAGGCTGTCACGCTCGCGGAGACCCCGTGCACCGAGAGCCGGCCGATGCCGCCCGAGACCTCGACATCCCCGGAGACTGTGTTGAGATCCAGGTCGCCGGCGTGCGACTCGACCTGGATCGGCCCGGAGACCGTGCTGAGGCTCGCGCGCGAGCGCAGCCCGGTGACGAGTGCGGATGCGTTGACCTGGCCCAGCGACACCGCCACCTGCCGGGGCACGACGATGCTCAGCTCCACCCGGGCGCGCACACCCACGAGCGCCTTGACCGATTCCCACACATCGTCCCAGCTCACCCTCGGATGCGAGATCGAGAGGCGGCCCTGCTCGAGCGTGACCGTGAGGTCGCGGCCCTCGACGCGGTGCACCTCGACCCGCGCGGTCGGCTCGTCGTGCCCGACGATGTCGACGCTGCCGCCCACGATGCCCACGCGCAGCGCCGTGACGGCGTCGAGGTCGATGACGCGGCTCTGGCCCTCCCCGATCGTCCAGCGCTCCGTGATGGCGTCAGCGCCCGACGCGCTCGCGCCCGACGCGCTGCGCGGGTTGCTCTCAGGCGCGCCCGTCGCGCTCGCGCCCGACGCGCTGCGCGGGTTGCTCTCAGGCGCGCGCGTCGCCTCGCTGCTCGCCCGACCGTCGACGCCTCCCCAGCCGTCGTCGCTCGCCCGACCGCCATCGTTTGCCAGACTGCCGTCGCTTGCCAGACCGTCGTCCTTCGTCCGACCGGCGTCCTTCGTCCAACCGCCGTCGCCTGCGCGACCCCACTGCTCGTTCATGGTGCTCCCTCGCGTCCGCTGACGCGGCATCTGCGTCGCCACACGCGATATATCGCGTGTGATGCAAGTCACGCTATATCGCGTCTGCGCGATGCGCAAGGCCTGCGCCGCGAGACCTAGCCCGGCCCCGCTCTCCTCTCTGGCCAGGCATGCGCGCCCGCGCCCGCGCCCTCGCCCGCGCCCAGGCCCTCGCCCGCGCCCAGGCCCTCGCCCGCGCCGTCGCCCGCGCCCGCGCCCGCGCCCTCGCCCTCGCCCGCGCCCGCGCCCAGGCCGAGCGGTGCGCTGCTGCCCGAGCAGGGCCCGCACGCCAGCCCCGCTCCGGCAGAACAGCACCACTCGCCGCACGCGCAGGCAGCGCCCGCTCTTCGTGAGCAACGAGTGCAGACCTTCGCCTCGCGAGCACAGCCTGCCGGCAGCACGGCGGCCAGCGCACACCCTCACCAACCCGAGCGGTGCGCTGCTGCCCGAGCAGGGCCCGCACGCCAGCCCTGCTCCGGCAGAGCGGCACCACTCGCCGCACGCGCAGGCAGCGCCCGCTCTTCGTGAGCAACGAGTGCAGACCTTCGCCTCGCGAGCACAACCTGCCGACAGCACGGCGGCCAGCGCACACCCTCACCAACTCGAGCGGTGCGCCGCTGCCCGAGCAGGGCTCGCACGCGAGCCCCGCTCCGGCAGAACAGCACCGCTCGCCGCCACGACTTGCCGCCACCGCGCGCCGGCGCCGGCCGCCGTAGGCTCTCGCCGCGAGCACGCGCGTGCCGCCGGATGCCGTCGCTCTCCACAGCGTCGGCAACGGGCGCGCCGCGACGTCGCCGACTGCGCCAAGGTTCGCGCATGCCGATCGACATCCTTCGCTCCGACGGCGACGAGCCGCTCCGCCTCCGCAGCGACCGCTCGATGCAGCGCATCCGGCGAGGCGCCTACGTCGATCGCGCGAGCTTCGAGGCGCTGCCGGAGGACGCTCGGCACGAGGTCTGGGTGCGTGCCGTCGCAGCCGCGCGGCCCGGCGCGATCTTCGCCCGCGAATCCGCGCTCGCCCTCGCACAGCTGCCGCACGGCCGGCCCGAAGCCGTGTTCACGATCGGCGACCCCGGCGCATCCGGTCGCCGCGCCGGCGTCGTCAACGCACAGAGCCCTGTCGCCGACGTCGACGTGCTCATCGAGGACGGCATCGCGCGCTGCACCCCGGCCGCCGCGCTCGCGCAGCTCGCGCGCGTCGGGCGCCAGATCGACGCGGTCAGCGCCCTCGACGCCGCACTGCACCGTCGGATCGCCACGAAGGAGGAGGTGACGGATGCGCTCGGCCGCCAGGGTCGTCGCGGACAGCGGCGCGCCGAATGGGTGGTCGCGTTCGCCGACCCGCTCGCCGAATCAGTGGGCGAATCGTTCAGCCGCGTGCAGCTGCACCGGCTGGGTGCGCCCGTCCCGCTGCTGCAGGTCCGGGTGCAGACGCGCCTCGGCCCGCGCTTCCCAGACTTCCTCTGGGAGCGGCCGGGCAGGCGGCCGCTGGGCGGCGAGTTCGACGGCGCGTGGAAGTACGGTGTGATCGCCGACGCGAACGGCGTGCAGCCGGTGGATGCCGTGATCCGCGAGAAGCGGCGCGAGGATGCGCTGCGCGAGCACATCGACACCCTGCACTGGATGTGGGATCACGTCATGCAACCGACGCGGCTGGGCGCGATGCTCGCGCAGGCGCACATCCGGGTGCGCGCCACGCTCCTCCCCGGCTGGTGATGCGTCGGCGCGCTCGGCAGGGCCCGTCGCGGTGCCACCGACTGGTGCTGCCCTGCCCGACCGGGACTCGCACGCCGGCCCCGCTCGCGCGGAGGAGCACCAGTCGGCGCGACCGGCCGGAGCGCAGCGCAGCGCGTCAGCGACGGTAGTTCGGGGCCTCCACGACCATCTGGATGTCGTGCGGGTGCGACTCCTTGAGCCCCGCCGCGGTGATCTGCACGAAGCGGCCCTTGGCCCGCAGCTCATCGACCGTGCGCGCGCCGGTGTAGAACATCGACTGGCGAAGGCCGCCGACGAGCTGGTAGGCGACCGTGCCGAGCGGTCCGCGGTACGGCACCTGGCCCTCGATCCCCTCGGCGATCAGCTGCTCGTCGCTCGGCACATCGGCCTGGAAGTAGCGATCGCGCGAGTACGAGGTCTTCTTGCCGCGCGTCTGCATGGCACCGAGCGAGCCCATGCCGCGGTACGTCTTGTACTGCTTGCCGTTGACGAGCACGAGATCGCCGGGGCTCTCGTTCGTGCCGGCCAGCAGCGATCCGAGCATCACGGACGACGCGCCGGCGACCAGCGCCTTGGCGATGTCGCCCGAGTACTGCAGACCGCCGTCGGCGATGATCGGGATGTCCGTGCCCGCGTCGTGCGCGGCGCGAGCGGCATCGTGGATGGCCGTCACCTGCGGCACACCGACACCCGAGACGACGCGAGTGGTGCAGATGGAGCCCGGCCCCACGCCCACCTTCACCGCATCGACGCCTGCCTCGATGAGCGCCTTCGCGCCCTCGTAGGTCGCCACGTTGCCGCCGATGATGTCGATCTGGGCGAACCGCGGATCGGCCTTGAGCGCCCCGACCATGTCGAGCACGCCCTGGCTCTCGCCGTTGGCGGTGTCGACGACGATGACATCGACGCCCTCCGCCGCGAGCGCGACCGCGCGCTCGAAAGAGTCGCCGAAGAAGCCGATCGCAGCACCGACGCGGAGTCGGCCGTGTGCGTCCTTCGTCGCGTTCGGGTACTGCTCGACCTTGTCGAAGTCCTTCACGGTGATGAGGCCGCCCAGGCGCCCGTGCTCGTCGACCAGCGGCAGCTTCTCGAGCTTCGTCTGCTCGAAGATCAGATACGCGTCCTCGCGGGAGATGCCGACCGGCGCCGTCTTGAGCGGCGACGGCGTCATCACGTCGCGCACGAGCGTGGTCGCGAACTCGTCGCGCGGCACGAAGCGCATGTCGCGGTTCGTCACGATGCCGACGAGCACTCCGGCGTCGTCGACCACCGGGAGCCCCGAGACCTTGAACTCGCCGCAGACGCGGTCGACGTCGGCGATGGTCGCGTCGGCGGAGGTTGTGAGGGGGTCGGTGATCATGCCCGACTCCGAGCGCTTCACCCGATCGACGATCGCCGCCTGGTCGGCGATCGAGAGATTGCGATGCACGATGCCGATGCCGCCCTGGCGCGCCATCGCGATCGCCATGCGGTCCTCGGTCACGGTGTCCATGGCGCTCGACATGAGCGGGATCGACAGGCGGATGCGGCGCGAGAGCCGCGTGCCGGTGTCGGCCTCGGAGGGGATCACGTCCGTCCTACCGGGCAGCAGCATGACGTCGTCGTAGGTCAGGCCCACCGGCCCGAAGGGGTTGCGCATCTCCATCCCCGCCATCGTATCTATTCGGTAACGGTCTTGCGACATCCTGCGGTTCTGGCGCCCTTCGACGCTCGGGTGCGCACGAAAGGGCCTTCGCGGCCGCTACTGTGACACCACCGATGTAACTGGCAACATGCACACGGCATCCCCAGGGCAGTGCAGCCCCACCACCATGGAGGACATGTGAAGACGTCCAGCAGACCTCGACGAAGAGGGCTGTGGCGATCGATCGCCGTCGCCCTGGCCGCCATGGCATTGGCGACCGGCGGTGCGACAGCCGTCGCGGCCGTCGAGATGCCCGCCGCCGAGTCGACCGACCAGTTCACGTTCCAGGGCATCGTCCGCGACGGACAGACCCCGCTCGAGGGCGTGGAGATCACGGTGTCCGGCAACGGCGTCGACGAGACGGTCGCGACCGACGCCGACGGTGCATGGGCCATCGGCGTCGCCGACCCGGGCACGTACACCGTCTCGCTCGACGTCGCGACGCTGCCAGAGGGCGTCTCGCTGCGCGGACCGGAGTTCGAGAGCCGCGAGTTCACGACCGCTTCGACGTCGCAGATCGGCGTGCTCTTCCCCGTCACGGCCGCAGGCGGCGCAGGCGGCGGCACGGGCGGCACCGATACCGGTAGCACCGGCGGCACCGGCGGCACCGACGGAGAGTCCGGCATGGGCGGCAGCGGCGGGGACCCGGGCGGCGGCGCGGCTGCCACCGGCACCACCGACAACAGCTTCTTCTCGATCGTGCTGGCGCGCACGGTCTCGGGCCTCAACTTCGGCCTGCTCATGGCGCTCGGCGCCATCGGCATCACGCTCATCTACGGCACCACGGGCGTCAGCAACTTCGCGCACGGCGAGCTGCTCACCTTCGGCGGGATCGTGTTCTACGCCACCACGACGCTGGTCGACTGGCCGGTCTGGATCGCGGTCATCGTCACCCTCGTGGCCTCCGCGGCGCTCGGCTACATGCATGATTGGGCGATATTCAAACCGCTGCGGAAGCGCGGCGTGGGTCTCGTGCAGGTGCTGATCGTCACGATCGGGCTCTCGATCGCGCTGCGCTACTTCTTCCAGTTCCTGATCGGCGGAGGCATCCTCGGCCTGTCGGTGCCGCGCGGCGACATCCTGAACTTCGGGCCCGTCGTGATGCGGACCGGCGACGTCATCAGCATGGTCATCGCGATCGTGGTGCTGGTGGCCGTCGGCCTCTTCCTCACGCGCACGAGACTGGGCAAGGCGACGCGCGCCGTGAGCGACAACGCCTCGCTGGCCTCGGCGTCGGGCATCGACGTCGACCGCGTGATCCGGATCGTGTGGGTGCTCGGCGCGCTGCTGACCGGCGGCTCCGGCATCCTCTACACCTACTTCATCGGCGCGAACATCAAGTGGGATGTCGGCTTCACGGTGCTGCTGCTGCTGTTCGCCGGCGTCACCCTCGGCGGCCTCGGGAGCGCGTTCGGCGCACTCGTCGGCGCCGTCGTGGTCGGGCTCGTGACCGAGCTCTCGACGCTCTGGATCGCAGCCGACCTGCGCTACGCCGTGGCGCTGCTCGTGCTGATCCTGGTACTGCTGTTCCGACCGCAGGGCATCCTCGGTCGCAGGGAAAGGGTTGGTTGATATGGACTTCCTCGCGATTCTCGGCAATGCCGCGGGCGAGATCCTCTCGCCCACCACGGCGGCCTTCGCGCTCGCCACGATCGGCCTCAACGTCCACTTCGGCTACGGCGGGCTGCTCAACTTCGGCCAGGCGGCGTTCATGGCCGTCGGGGCCTACGCCTTCGCCATCTTCACGATGCAGGTCGACCCCACGGGAACGCTCGGCTGGCCGGCGTGGCTGTCGTTCCTGGCGGCGGTCGCGGTCGCGATCGTCGCTGCGGTGGCGTTCGGGCTGCTGCTCGGCATCCCGACCCTGCGGCTGCGCGGCGACTACCTGGCGATCGTGACCATCGCGGCCGCCGAGATCGTGCGCTTCACGATGCGCACATCGGAGTACTCGACGATCACCGGTGGTTCGCAAGGCCTGCGCGGCCAGGACTACAAGGGCGACATCGACGCGCTGAACCCGCTGGCGGGCGGCATGTACGGCATCGGGCCGTGGGCCGGCACCGCCTACGACACCTGGGTGCGCATCCTCGCCTGGGGCCTCGTCATCGTGGCGCTGATCATCGTCTGGCTGCTCATGCGCAGCCCCTGGGGCCGCGTCATCAAGGGCATCCGCGAGGACGAGGATGCGGTGCGATCGCTGGGCAAGAACGTCTACGGCTACAAGATGCAGGCGCTCATCCTCGGCGGTGTGATCGGCGGGCTGGCGGGCATCATGTTCGTGCTGCCCCGCGCGGTGCAGCCCGACAACTTCGCGACCGCCATGACGTTCTACATCTGGACCGCACTGCTGCTCGGAGGCGCCGCGACAGTGCTCGGCCCGCTGCTCGGATCGATCCTGTTCTGGGTGCTGCTGTCGTTCACCGGAGGCCTGCTGAGCGGCCTGCAGTCGATCGGCGCGTTCGGCGACATGACCGGCACCCAGGCCGGCCAGCTGCGCTTCGTGCTCGTCGGCCTCGCGCTCATCGCGATCGTCGTATTCAGACCGCAAGGCATCCTGGGCAACAAGAAGGAGCTGTCGTTCCATGTCTGACACCACCACTGAGCCAGCAACGCATGCGCTCGTCGACGGCGAGGTCGCCCCGGGCTGCAAGAAGGTCGACCCGATCGTCGTCGCCGACGGTGTGGTGCGGCAGTTCGGGGGCCTGACCGCGGTCGACGTCGACCACCTGGAGATCCCCCGCGGCGCGATCACCGCGCTCATCGGGCCCAACGGCGCCGGCAAGACGACGTTCTTCAACCTGCTGACGGGCTTCGACCGCCCGAACAAGGGCACCTGGTCGTTCGAGGGCCAGTCGCTGGCCCACGTGCCGAGCCACAAGGTGGCCCGACGCGGGATGGTGCGCACCTTCCAGCTGACGAAGTCGCTCGGTCGCCTCACGGTGCTGCAGAACATGCTGCTGGGCGCCCGCGACCAGCGCGGCGAGGGCATCTTCGCCGCGCTCGTGCGCCCGCTGTGGAAGGCGCAGGAGTCTGCCAACACCGAGCGCGCAGACACGCTGCTCGCGAGGTTCAAGCTGGACACGAAGCGCGAGGACTACGCCGCGTCGCTCTCTGGCGGGCAGCGAAAGCTGCTCGAGATGGCGAGGGCGCTCATGAGCGAGCCGACGCTCGTGATGCTCGACGAGCCCATGGCCGGCGTGAACCCCGCGCTCACGCAGTCCCTGCTCGATCACGTGCGGGGGCTGAAGGAGGACGGCATGACCGTGCTGTTCGTCGAGCACGACATGCACATGGTGCGGCACATCTCCGACTGGGTGATCGTCATGGCCGAGGGCCGCGTCGTCGCAGAGGGTCCACCCGAGACGATCATGCAGAACAAGGCCGTCGTCGACGCGTACCTGGGCGCGCACCACGACACGGACCTCGGCACGCTCACCAACCAGCAGGTGGCGCAGATCAAGGACGACGCGGACGCAGAGACGTCCGCCGAGGCCGGCCCGACCGCATCCGCGGAGTCGACGACCGACGCAGACGCGCACGGGCGATCGGACGCGCACCCCGAGGAGGACGCCCGATGAACGACATCGCGACGAGCACACCGGTGCTCGAGACCAGGGATCTGGTTGCGGGGTACCTGCCGGGAGTGAACATCCTCAACGGCTGCTCGATCGTGGCCAACCAGGGCGACCTGATCGGCATCATCGGCCCCAACGGCGCGGGCAAGTCGACACTGCTGAAGGCCGTGTTCGGACAGGTCAACGTGCGCGGCGGCGACATCCTGCTGCACGGGGAGGACATCTCCGGGCTCAAGGCCGACAAGCTCGTCGCCAAGGGCGTCGGCATGGTGCCGCAGAACAACAACGTGTTCCCCTCGCTCACGATCGAGGAAAACCTGGAGATGGGCCTGTTCCAGCAGCCGAAGATGTTCAAGGAGCGCTTCGACTTCGTCGGGGCGCTCTTCCCGGAGCTCGTCTCGCGCCGCAAGCAGCGCGCCGGCAGCCTCTCCGGAGGTGAGCGTCAGATGGTGGCCATGGGTAGAGCGCTCATGATGGATCCTTCCGTGCTGCTGCTCGACGAGCCGAGCGCCGGCCTCAGCCCCGTGCGTCAGGACGAGACGTTCCTGCGGGTCGCCGAGATCAACAGCCACGGCGTGACCATCGTGATGGTCGAGCAGAACGCTCGACGCTGCCTGCAGATCTCGCACCGGGCGTACGTGCTCGATCACGGCAAGGATGCCTACACCGGCACCGGACGAGAGATGCTGAACGACCCGAAGGTCATCCAGCTCTACCTCGGCACGCTCGCGACCGATGTCGAGGAGAAGGCGAAGACGGACGCGCAGACGAGAGTAGATCCGCTGGCCGAATAGCCGCAGCGCACGAGGCCCCGCTCTCCCGGAGGGCGGGGCCTTCTGCGTGCGCAGCGCACCAGGCCCCGCTCTCCCGGAGGGCGGGGCCTGCGCGCGCAGCGCGGGCGCGGCCTTCTGCGCCCGCGGCGAGGGCGGGCGGTGCAGAGCCCGCTCGGCAGCGCGGGCAGAGCGCTGGCGGGGCGAGCGACGCAAAAGGGGCCCGGCCGAAGCCGAGCCCCCTCGCGTGCGGTTCAGGTCACTCGTTGAGCGAGCCGAACTCCGTACGGACGAACTCGTACTGGTTGTCGGCACCGTACTGGAAGATGCCGATGTACGCCTCGGTCGGGTCACCGTTCTCATCGAAGGTGATCGGGCCGGAGACACCGTCGTAGTCGATGTCCTCGCCTCCCTCGATCAGGGCCATGCAGTCCTCGATGGATTCGCACTTGGCGCCATCCCTGGAGACCGCCTGCAGGTTGTCGCGGATCGTGTCGGAGTCGGGGCTGCTGCCCTGCATCGCTGCGAGTGCTGCGAGCACCACGGCGTCGTACGACTCGGGCGCGTAGGAGAAGTCCTCCAGCTCCGGGTCGATCTCGAGCAGACGCTCACGGAACGTGTCGTCTGCAGGGTTGCCGGGCAGCGTGCCCTTCGCACCCTCGAGCGTGCCCTCGGGGAAGTTGTACGAGTTCGACAGGTTGCCGTCGACGAAGTACATGCCCGAGGCGTCGAAGCCCTGCGTGACGAGCTCCGGCACGATCTGCGCGGTCTCGGCGAACGCCAGGATCGCGATTGCGTCGGGGTTGTCAGCCGTCACCTCGGCCACCTGCGTGGCCAGGTTCGTGTCGCCCGGGTTGTAGAGCGCGCTGGCCGTGACGGTGCCGCCCGCTGCCTCGATCGCCATCGTGGCGTTCTCCTGCAGACCGGTGCCGTACGGGTCGTTGATGGTGATGAATCCCACCGTCTGTGCGCCGTCCGCAACCATCAGGTTGCCGAGCACACGGCCCTGGAGCACATCCGAGGGAGCGGTGCGCCAGTAGTACCCCTCGTCCTCGTAATCGGTGAAGTCTGGCGACGTGTTCGCCGGCGAGATCTGCACGACGCCCGCGTCGATCACCTGATCGATGAAGGTGAACGAGACGCCCGACGACGCCGCGCCGATGATGACGTCAGCACCTGCGGAGACGAGCGTGCCGACCGACTGCGTGGCGATGTCGGTCTGCGTGTCACCGGAGTCCTGGTGGTCGACCTCGACCGTGTAGGGGTAACCGGCCGCCTCGAGCTCCTGAGCTGCGAGGTCGACGGCGGCGAACTCGGGCGGGCCGAGGAAGGCGAGGTTGCCGGTCTGCGGCAGGACCGTTCCGACGTACAGCGTGTCGTCAGACGCGCCCTCATCGGGACCGGTCGAGCCGGACGGTGCGGGGGTGCCGCCGCCTGCGCAGGCGGCGAGCAGCAGCACGCCGGCGGTCGCTGCGCCGAGCGCGGCGTACCGGCGGGGGCTGTGCCCCTGGGTGCGAAGGAAGGACTGCATTGTGCTCCTCGGTTGCTTGAATCGCTCGCTGACGCGGGCGTTGTTGCAACAGTAGGCGAGGAATGCGCAGAACTCGGCCTCTGCGCGTTACGTCCTTGTAACGGTCTTCGTGCAAGCGACACGATCTGCGTCATTCCTCAGCGAGCGCTGAGGCTCAGCCCGCTCAGCCCACAGGCGGCAGTGGTCTCGGACGCCGGAAGCGGTTCCCTGCCAGCTCGATGGAGATGAGCGCCACCGACGCCCAGACGAAGGCGAAGCCGATCCAGCGCTCGATCGGCATGGGCTCGAGCATGATGAACGCGCCGAACATGAATGTCATGATCGGCACCAGGTACTGCAGGAAGGCGATCCAGGTGAGCGGGATGCGTCGGGTCGCGGCCGCGAACGCCAGGAGCGGGACCGCGGTGACGATGCCGAAGCCAGCCGTGCCCAGCACGCCCGCGATGCCGTTGTTGCCGACCGTGACACCGCCGATGGAGAACGCGATCGCCATCATCACGAGGGCTGCGGGCAGTGCCGCGGTGGTCTCGATCGTGAAGCCCGACAGCGCGTCCACGGAGCCTCCGACGCGCTTCTTGATCAGCCCGTAGGCGCCGAAGGAGCCCGCAACGATCAGCCCGACCCACGGGACCTCGCCGTAGCCGACGATCATCACGCCGACGCCGACCGCGCCCAGCGCGACGGCGACCCACTGCAGCGGTCGCAGCCGCTCGCCCAGGAAGATGACCGCGAGCACGATGCTCACGAGCGGGTTGAGGAAGTAGCCGAGGCTGGTCTCGAGCACGCGGTCCGAGAGCACGCCGACGACGAACGCCGTCCAGTTGATGAGCACGGCGTGGCCGGCGATCACCAGCGTCCAGGTGTCTCGGCGACTGCGCAGCACCTGCCGCATCCTGACCCAGCCGCGGGTGGCAGCGACGAGTGCAAAGGCGACGATGACGGAGGAGATCACTCGCCAGCCGATGAGCTCGAACCCGTCGATGCCCTTCGTCAGCTGCAGGTATGCGGGCAGGAAGCTCCACCAGAGGTACGCGAGCAGCGCGTACCCGAGGCCTGCCTTGGCGTGCTGACCCATCGGTCCTCCCGGAGAGATGCGAAGGCGGCTCCCCCGCAGGGGAGCCGCCTTCGCGTGAGAGCCTGCGTCAGCGCTCGACGATGGCGAGCACGTCGCGAGCGGAGAGCACGAGGTACTCGTCAGCGCCGTACTTGATCTCGGTGCCGCCGTACTTCGAGTACAGCACGCGGTCGCCGACCGACACGTCCATCGGGACGCGGTTGCCGTTGTCGTCGATGCGGCCGGGGCCGACAGCGACGACCTCGCCCTCCTGCGGCTTCTCCTTGGCGGTGTCAGGGATGACGAGACCGCTTGCAGTGGTCGTCTCAGCCTCGACCTGCTGGATGACGATGCGATCCTCGAGCGGCTTGATGGAAACCGACACGGTTGCCTCTTTCTTCTCTGTCTGTGGGGTGCGTCCGGACGGGCCGGAGAACAGGACAAGCCTAGGCGCTCCGCTGGCACTCGGTCAACATGAGTGCCAATCGCTCGCGGGAGCGCAGTGCGCGCTTGCACCGGGGCTTCGCCGCATGGTCGACACTGGAGCCATGGATGCTGCCGAGCTGCGACTGCTGCTGTCGACCGAGGGGCTCGCGCTGCTCGAGCGCACCGAGTCGGAGCTGCGCGATCACACCGACCCGGTGCGCGAGGTCTCGCGCCTGCGCGCGGCAGGTCATGACCCGCGGCTGGTCGCGGCCGTCCTGACGCAGGCGCGGCTGCGGCGGCGCGCGGCCGCGAAGTTCGGTGAGTTCGCGACCGGGATGCTGTTCACCGAAGCGGGCCTCGAGCAGGCGACACGGCTGCGGGTGGCGGCGCATCATGCTGGGCGGATGCGGCAGGCGGGCATCACGTCCGTCGCCGACCTCGGCTGCGGCATCGGCGCCGACTCGCTCGCGTTCGCGACCCTCGGGATGCGGGTCACCGCGGTCGAGCGCGACGAGGTCACCGCGGCGATCGCCATGTACAACCTGTCGCCCTGGCACGCATCCGTCGTGCACGGGGATGCCATGGAGACCGCGGTCGACGCCGAGGCGAGCTGGTTCGATCCAGCACGCCGCGATGACCGCCGCCGCCTCAACGACCCGAGCGACTGGTCACCGTCGCTGCGTGCGGTCTTCGCGCACGCAGCGGAGCGGCCTGCCGGCGTGAAGCTGGCGCCCGGGATCGACCGCTCCCTGCTGCCGGACGACGCTGAGCAGCAGTGGGTGACGGACGGGCTCGAGACCGTCGAGGCCGTGGTGTGGACGGGACGGCTGGCGCGGCCAGGCATCGCGCGCAGCGCCCTGGTGCTCGGCGACGATGGCGCCGCCGAGCTGACGGGGGCGATCTCGCATCCCGAGCCGGGAGCGCTCGGTGCGTTCCTCTACGAGCCGGCCGGCGCGGTCATCCGTGCGGAGCTCATCGGCGCGCTCGCCGAGCAGCTCGAGGCGGTCGCTGTCAGCGACGGCATCGCGTACCTGAGCGGATCGATGCAGGTGTCGACGCCGCTCGCGCAGGGGTTCCGCATCCGCGAGACGATGCCGCTCGACGAGCGAGGCATCGCGAGGCGCATGCGCGAGCTCGCGATCGGCGACCTCGAGATCAAGAAGCGCGGGGCCGACATCGACCCCGCAGCGCTGCGCAAGCGGCTCAAGCTGCGAGGTGACCAGCGCGCCACGCTGTTCCTGACGCGCATCGGCGGCCGCCACCGGGCGCTCCTCGCCGATCGCCTGGTCTCATGACGAAGCCCCCGGCCGGCGAGCGCGTCGCAGACCGGGGGCTTCGGGGCGCGCGTGCTACATCATGTTCAGTGCCGCGAAGTAGTTCATCCACTGCACCGTGAGCACGATGATCACCACGAGCGACGCGATCGCGGCGAGGATGCCGACGATCCCGGCGATCAGCGGCCAGGGCTTGGCCTCCGGGTTCTTCTTCATCGCCACGAACCCGACGATCCCGCCCGCGAGCGCCGCGAGGAAGCCGATGCCGCTGATGAAGGTGCCGAGCAATCCGAGCCCGGAGAGGATCAGTGCGGTGATCGTGATGCCCTTGAACTTCTTCTCGCCCGGCTGCGCGTAGCCGACCTGCTGGCCGTACCCCGCCCCGGAGTCGCCGTAGGCCTGCGGCTGGCCGTATCCGGGCTGCTGGCCGTAGCCAGCAGCGGGCGCGGCGGCCGGTTCGTAACCGGACTGCTGCCCGTATGCGGGCTGCTGCTCGTATCCCTGCGCGGGCGCGCTCTGACCGTATGCGGGCTGCTGACCGTACTGGGGTGCGGCGGCGGCGCCGTACCCGGGCGCGCTGGAGCCGGCCTGGCCGTACGCGGGCGCGCTGGAACCGGCCTGGCCGTACGCGGGCGCGCTGGAACCTGTCTGGCCGTACCCGGGCTGCTGACCGTACTGCTGCTGGCCGGCGTCCGGCTGCTGCCCGTACTGCTGCTGCCCAGCATCCGGCTGCTGATACGTGGCGGCTGACTGCCCGGCACGCTGCTCGGAGGCCTGCCCGTAGCCCTGCGCCTGCTCCTGCCCGAACGGGGGCTGCGCCTGCTGCTCGCCGAACGCGGCCGACGGCGCCTGCTGGCCCTGCCCGAACGAGGGAGAGGCCGCTGCCGGCTGGCCGAAGTCCGCCGCGGGCGCCTGGCCGAAGTCCGCCGCCGGCGCCTGGCCGGCATCGCCGGTCTGCGCGGCGCCGTCCTGTCCCGGCTGCACCTCATCGGGCCGACGGAAACGATCGTCACTCGGCGGGAACTGGTCGCTCACGGGAACCTCCTTGCAGTGCGCTGCCGCGCGGGATTGCGCTGCGCGCCACCCACGGTATCGCGCGCGGCGCCGGGGAAGGCTGAACGAAGGATGAGCGCGGCGCGCGAGATCACGGACCGGTGAGCGCTGCTGCCTGCTCCGCCACCGAGAGGGCTGCCGCGATGCCGAGCACGATCGCCGCGATCAGCACGACCAGCGTGACGATGCCCAGCACGACCGACCAGATCGCGAGCAGACGGCCGTCGTCGCCCGTGCGTCGTATCTGCGCGAGCGCGATGCCGCCCAGCACGATCGCGGCGATGGAGCCGAGGCCGAGCATGATCGTGGCACCGGCGGCCGCCGCGAGGATCGCGACGACCGCGAGGACGTTGGTCTTCGGGCCCGGATGCGTGGGGGCGCTCCAGACGGGCACCGGCGGCTGCGCGGCCGGAGGGGCACCCCACCCCTGCTGGGGGTGTGTGCTCGCACTCATGCTCATGCGGTGCCTCCTCGACGCCATCGACGCGGCCGCGGATGCTGCGCCGTCGAGCGTCGATCCTGCCAGGACGACCTGTGGATCATCCTCAGTCCAGCACCTGGACGACGTTCGCCTCCAGGGTCGACGCAGCCGCGAACCCGACGTGGCTCGGCGCGTCGCCGCGCGCGACGAGCATCGCGCCCACCGCCGCGATCATCGCGCCGTTGTCGGTGCAGAGCTCGAGCGGGGGGATCCGCAGCGCCACGCCGGCCTCGGCGCAGCGTGCCTCCGCCACCTCCCGCAGCCGACGGTTCGCGACCACACCGCCACCGAGCAGCAGGCGCGGCACGCCGTGCGCCGCACAGGCGTCGAGCGCCTTCGCGACCAGCACGTCGACGACCGCCTCCCGGAAGCTCGCCGCGACGTCCGCCACGGGCAGCTCCTCACCGGCCGCCGCCGCGCGTTCGACGTGGCGGGCCACGGATGTCTTCAGTCCCGAGAACGAGAAGTTCCAGCGGTGCCGCTCACGGTCCTTCGGTGCCGTCAGCCCGCGCGGGAACGCGATCGCGCGAGGATCGCCGCCCGCGGCGGCCGCGTCGATGGACGGCCCGCCCGGGTAGCGCAGGCCGAGCAGGCGTGCGGTCTTGTCGAAGGCCTCCCCGGCCGCGTCGTCGATGGTCTCGCCCAGCAGCTCCACCGAGCCCGCGAGGTCGCGCACGAGCAGCAGCGAGGTGTGACCGCCGGAGACGAGCAGCGCGACTGTCGGAAGCTCGAGGGGCTCTCCGGAGAGCACGTCGGCGGCGACGTGCCCGACCAGGTGGTTCACGCCGTAGAGCGGCAGCTCGCGCGCGATCGCGAGCCCCTTCGCGGCACCGATGCCGACCATGAGCGCACCCGCGAGGCCCGGCCCGGCGGTGACCGCGACGGCGTCGATGTCGTCGAGGGTCATGCTCGCGTCCCGCAGCGCCGCCCGGATCGTGGGCTCCATCGCCTCCAGGTGGGCGCGGGCCGCGATCTCCGGCACCACTCCCCCGAAGCGCGCGTGCAGCTCCATCGATGAGGCGATGCGATTGGCGAGCAGCTCGGTGCCCCGCACGATGCCGACGCCGGTCTCATCGCAGCTCGTCTCGATCCCCAGCACCACCGGCGCCGTCTGCGGTCGTCCGCTCATCGCGTCACCCTTCGCTCTCGGCCGAGCGCTTCATCACCACGGCGTCGACGTCCTCGGGCTGGTAGTAGCGCGGCCGCAGCCCGATCTCGACGAAGCCGAGCGATGCGTAGAGCGTGCGCGCGACCGGGTTGTCGGCGCGCACCTCGAGGAAGAGCTCGCGCACGCCGCGTCGCTCTGCTTCGACGAGCAGCGCCAGCAGCAGCGCACGCCCGACGCCGCTGCCGCGCGCGGCGGCATCGACCGCGATCGTCTGCACGTCGCCCTCGACGCCCACCGCGCGCAGGCCGGCGTAGCCGATGGTCGCACCATCCGCGTCCTCCGCGAGCAGATAGCGCCCCCACTCCGACGCGATCTCGGCACGCATCGTCTCGCGATCCCAGGCGCTGGGGCCGAAGGAGGCCTGCTCGATCAGCATGATGGCGTCGAGGTCGGATGCCTCGGCCGCGCGAATGCGGTGCGGGGCGCTCATGCCTGGCTCACCCGCTTCGGTCCGGCCGACGGCACCGCGTCGGCGTCACGCAGGTAGACGGCCTGCTCGACCGCTGCAGCGCCGCGCATGACGGCGAAGGCGAGCAGCGCCGCATCGATCGACGTGGCGTCGATGCGCTCGAGCTCGGCATGCTGGTCGGTCGGAGGCGGCACCGCATCGGCCGGCGCCAGCCGAGGCTCGTCGACCACCAGGCCGTCGACGACGATGCTCCACGCTCGTTCGCGACGTCGCACATCGGTCGTGACCTGCGCGCTGCCCGTCGTCACCCCGGCGTGGCTCATCACACCGCGGCAGGGCACACCGAGGCCCAGGGCCGCGGCGCGCGCTGTGGCGATGCCGACCCGCAGCCCGGTGAAGGCCCCGGGCCCCATGCCCGCGACCACGAGCTCGATGCGGTCCCGACGGCCGTCGAGCGCCCTGGCGAGCATGCCGCCGAGATGCTCGGCGTGCCTGCGGGTGTCCTCGGCGTGCTCGCGGAAGACCACGGCGTCACCGTCGACGACCGCCACCGAGGTGCCGAGCGAGGTATCGATCGCGAGGATCATGCCTCTCCTCTCGGGCGGACCGCCCGTGTCGTCGTATCGGCGAGCGCCAGCGGGTGCGGCGCGGCGCCGGCAGCTCCGGCCGCGAGCGACCGGACGCGGGGGGCCGGCCACGCGGGCCCGTGGCCGCTCAGCCGCACGGCGCGAGGCGATTGGTCATCGTCGACGTCGGCGCTGTCGCGGTCGATCTCGACACGCAGCCAGGAATCGAGCGCGTGCTCCAGCGGCGCACCCCACTCCGCGACCGTGATCGCGCCGTCGAGGTCGAGATCGAGATCGTCGAGCTCCGCCTCGTCATCGGCGTCAGCGATGAGCCGGTATGCGTCGACGTGCTGCAGATCGGGCCCGGCGTCGGTGCGGTGCGTGCGAGCGAGCACGAATGTCGGACTCTGCACCGTGCCGCGGGCGCCGAGCGCACGCCCGATGCCGCGCGTGAGCGTCGTCTTGCCGGCGCCGAGCGGCCCGATGAGCAGCACCGCATCCCCGGCGCGCAGCTGCGAGCCGATGCGCTCGCCCAGCGCCTCCATGCCGTCGGCATCCGGCACCGAGCCGGCCAGCTGCACCTCGACGCGTGCTCCGATCATGCCGGTGAGCTCGGGGGCGGATGCGTGGGTCAGCTCGACCGGGTCGCCCAGCTCGGCAGGGTGCGCGCCGATGTCGAGCACCGCCTGATCCATCGCGACGCGCCCGCGGATGGGGTGCGCGACGCCGCGGAGCACCACCGACCTGCCGCTCGCGGAGCGGGTCACGCCGTCGGCGTAGCCGAGCCCGACGAGTGCGAGCGTCGTCGCCCGCTCGGTCACGTACTCGCCGCCGTAGGAGACGCCGAGGCCGGCCTCCACGCCCTTGACGCCGAGCACCTCGCCCACAAGTTGCCGCGGCTCGCCGTCGAGGCCGAGCTCCAGGACGCGGCGGGGTGCGAGTGCGCCATCGGCGATGGCGACGGCCTCGCTCGGTCTCGCAGCGGCCATGCGCGTGACGGTCTCGTAGGTGATGGTGCCCGCCGCGCGCGCCCAGGCATCTGCGCTCGGCGCCCCCGTCGCCGGGTCGCCCCACAGCACGCCTTCACCGCTGAGCGCGGGCTCGATGCGGATGCGGCGGGGTTCGACCGCGACGATGCGCGCGGCTTCGCCACCGACCATCACCGGCGCACCGAGCGCCGGCAGCAGACCGTCGTCCAGGCCGATGGCGCCGACACCCGCGACGAGCTCGACGCTCACGCGCATCGCGGGCTGCAGTCCCAGCGCAGCGGCGGCAGCGCCGTCTCCGGCCGCCGGGCCGTTCGGGTCGATCCCGTACGCGGCCATGCCGACGCGCACCATGTCGAAGCGAGCCTCTGGCAGCGCGAGCGCGCCCTGCGAGTTGGCGAGGTGCCGCAGCAGCGGCGGCAGCGCGGCGGCTTCGGCGAGGGCGGCGCCGAAATCCTCCAGCTGCGCGAGGTCGTGCTCGCGGCTGGTTCCCGCAAGGTGCGACATCGCGCCCCGGATGCGGGCGCCCTCGCCGGCCAGCTCGACCGATCGCCGGATCGTGACCGTCCGATCGCCGCGCGCGATGCCGTTGCGGCCGAGGCCGGTGTCGAACTTCAGGTGCACGGCGGCGCCGGCGGCCACGGCGGCCTCGAGCTGCGCGAGTGACGACACCGCCACGTCGATCTCCTGCGCGGCCGCGATCGAGAAGTCTGCGCCGCGCGCGTGCAGCCACGCGAGGATCGGCGCGTCGATGCCGGATCGGCGCAGCGCGACGGCTTCGCCGATGTCGACCACGCCGAGCATCGCAGCGCCACCGTCGAGCATCGCGGTCGCGGCGCGCAGCGCCCCGTGACCGTAGCCGTCGGCCTTGACGACGCCGCAGACCGGCACGCCGACCCGTCTGGCCAGGGCGCGCACATTCTCAGTGATCGCCGCGGCATCGATCTCGACGCGCATCAGGACTCCGCGATGACCGTCGCCGTGGCGATGCCGGCGTCGTGGCTCATCGAGACATGCACGTGCGCCACTCCGATCGCCTGCGCGCGAGCGGCGGCGGCGCCGCGCAGCTCCAGCACCGGCTTGCCATCCTCCGACTGCAGCACCACGAAGTCGACCCAGGCGACACCCGCAGCGGTGCCGATCGCCTTCTGCGCCGCCTCCTTCGCCGCGAAGCGCGCGGCCAGCGAGTGGACGGCGCGCGGCTCGCCACCGACCTCCAGCTCCTCCGGCGCGAACAGACGCTCACGCAGCCTCGGGGTGCGGGCCATGGCGCGCTCGAAGCGGGCGAGGTCGACGACGTCGACACCCAGCCCGATGATCATGAGCGGCCCATCACGCGTCAGCGGATCACTCGACGGTGACCGACTTCGCGAGGTTGCGCGGCTGGTCGACGTCGAGGCCCTTCGCGGTCGCAAGCTCGAGCGCGAAGATGTGCAGCGGCACGACCTGGAGCACGGGCTCGAGCATCGGCAGGGTGAGCGGCACGCGCAGGACCTGGTCGGCGTAGGGCAGCACGGCTGCGTCCCCGGCCTCGGCGACCGCGATGATGCGGGCACCGCGAGCACGGATCTCCTGGATGTTCGAGACGATCTTGGAGTGCAGCAGCGGCTCGTTGCGCGGGCTCGGCACGACGACGAACACGACCTGGCCGGGCTCGATCAGCGCGATCGGTCCGTGCTTCAGCTCGCCGCCCGCGAAGCCCTCCGCGTGGATGTAGCTGATCTCCTTCAGCTTGAGCGCACCCTCCAGCGCGACCGGGTACCCCACGTGGCGACCGAGGAAGAGCACCGAGCGGGTGTCGCTCATCCAGTGCGCCAGCTCGTGCAGGGTCTCCTGCTCGGCAAGCACCTGGGAGAGCTTCTCCGGCAGCTCCTCGAGCTCGGCGACCACCTCGGCGATCGCGTCGTCGCTCATGGTGCCGCGCACCTTCGCGAGGTGCAGCCCGAACAGCAGCTGGCCGATGACCTGCGCGAGGAACGCCTTGGTCGACGCGACAGCGACCTCCGGGCCGGCGTGGGTGTAGAGCACCGCCTCCGATTCGCGCGGGATCGTCGCACCCTGGGTGTTGCAGATCGAGAGCGTGCGAGCACCCTGCGCCTTGGCGTGCTGCACGGCCATCTTGGTGTCCATCGTCTCGCCCGACTGCGAGATCGAGATGACGAGCGTGTGCTCGTCGAGGACGGGATCGCGGTAGCGGAACTCGTGCGCCAGGTCGACCTCGACGGGCACGCGCGACCAGGTCTCGATCGCGTACTTGCCGACCAGCCCCGAGTAGCTGGCCGTGCCGCACGCGACGATGACGATGCGGTTGATGGTCGAGAGGGCGGCGTCGTCGAGCACGCCCAGCTCACCCAGGTCGACGCCGCGATCGGTCAGCCGACCGCGCAGCGTGTTCGCGATGGCGACCGGCCCCTCGGAGACCTCCTTGGCCATGAACGATGACCAGCCGCCCTTGTCGGCGGCAGAGGAATCCCAGTCGACCTCGAAGCGCTGCGGCTCGAGCGGGTTGCCCTGGAAGTCGGTCACGGTCGCGTCGGTCGCCGTGATCGTGACGATCTGGTCGTTGTCGAGCGCTGCGGCGCGCGGCGTGAACTTCACGAACGCACTCACGTCGCTGCCGAGGAAGTGCTCGCCGTCGCCGTAGCCGACGAGCAGGGGCGAGTTGTGGCATGCGCCCACCACCACACCGGGCTGGTCTGCGTGCACGGCGAGCAGCGTGAACTGGCCCTCGAGCCGCGCGACCACCCGCTGCATCGCCGCGGTCAGGTCGCCGGTCTCCCGGAACGCGCGGCCGACGAGCATCGCCGCCGCTTCGGTGTCGGTCTCGCTCAGGAAGACCTCGCCGTCGGCCTCCAGCTCCGCGCGCAGCGCGGCGAAGTTCTCGATGATGCCGTTGTGGATGAGCGCGAGCTTGCCCTCGTCGCCCAGGTGCGGATGCGCGTTCTCGTCCGTCGGCCCACCGTGCGTCGCCCATCGGGTGTGACCGATGCCGGCGCCCTCATCGGGCAGCGGCGCATGCTCGAGGCTGTCGCGCAGCACGGCGAGCTTGCCGCCCTTCTTGCGCAGTGCGACCTCGTCGCCGTCGAGCACCGCAACGCCTGCGCTGTCGTATCCCCGATACTCGAGCCTGCTCAAGCCCTCGAGCAGCACCTCGACAGTGCTCAGCTGGCCCGTGTAACCGACGATTCCACACATGCGGTCAATCGTAGCGGCGATAGGCTCCCACCCGTGCCCCAGCCGCTCCAGTCGCCGTTCGTCGAGATCGAGCGCGCAGATTGGGCACGCCTGGCCCCGCGCATGTCGAATCCGCTCAGCGAGGAGGAGGTGCGACGGCTTCGCGGCCTCGGCGATCGGCTCGAGCTTCGCGAGGTGGCGGAGGTCTACCTGCCGCTGTCGCGCCTCGTGAGCCTCTACCAGGAATCGGCTGCGCGACTGCACCGCGAGACGCACGAGTTCCTCGGCTCGAAGGCGCTGCCGACGCCGTTCGTCATCGGCGTCGCGGGATCGGTCGCGGTCGGCAAGTCGACGTCCGCGAGGCTGCTGCAGGAGCTGCTGCGCCGGTGGGAGGGCTCACCCAGGGTCGAGCTGCTCACCACCGACGGCTTCCTGCACCCCAACCGCGTGCTCGAGGAGCGCGGGCTGATGCAGCGCAAGGGCTTCCCGGAGTCGTACGACCGGCGTGCGCTGCTGGGCTTCGTCTCGCGGGTGAAATCCGGCGAGGCAGAGGTGAGCGCCCCGGTGTACTCGCACCTGACCTACGACATCGTGCCCGGCGAGGAGATCGTCGTCCGCAGGCCCGACATCCTCATCGTCGAGGGCCTCAATGTGCTGCAGCCCCCGCCCTCCGGCTCCCACCTGGCGGTGAGCGATCTGTTCGACTTCTCGATCTACGTCGACGCGCGCACGAGCGCGATCCGCGAGTGGTACATCGAGCGGTTCTGGGCGCTGCGGGAGAGCGCGTTCCAGGATCCGGACTCCTACTTCCACCGGTTCGCGGACATGACGCGGCAGCAGGCGCGGATCTACTCGGAGGACATCTGGGATTCCATCAACGGCCCGAACCTGGTCGAGCATGTGCTGCCGACGCGGCCGCGCGCGGATCTGGTGCTGCGGAAGGCCGAGGATCACACGATCCGCTCGGTGCTGCTGCGCAAGCTGTAGCGGCTACGGGCTCGGGATGCCCTCGACGATCGCGGGGCCGCGTGTGCGCTTCGGCAGCCGGATCTGCCCCAGCCGCACCAGCATGACGCCGAGGACGATCGCGGCGGCTCCCATCCACTGCATGCCGGTCGGGAGGATGGCGAGCAGCAGCGCCGTCCAGAGGATCCCGAACATCGGCTCGGAGTAGCCGACGAAGCTCGCGAGCGTCGCGCCAAGACGCCGCGCCCCCAGGATGCCGAGCACGTACGAGCTCGCGGTGGCGATCAGGATGAGCATGCCCATGGCCGCCCACCACGGCACGGTGGCACCGGCGAGGGTGACGGGCACCGCGGTGGCCGCGAACGGCAGCAGGCCCGTGATGGATCCGAGTCCCAGCACCGCGGCTCCCACGATCAGCCCCAGCCCCGCCAGTGCGATGGGCGGCAGCTCCGAATCGGCCTTGGACGCGGACGCCCAGTAGCCGGCGTTGCCCACCGCTGCGGCGAGCGCCAGCAGCACGCCGAGCGGATGCAGCGCCTCGCCGCCGATCCCCGAGACCAGCCCGAGCCCGAGGAGCGCGACCGCAGCGCCGGCGAGCGTCAGGATCGCGGGCGCGCGCCGGGTGGTCGCCCAGGTGTAGAACACCAGCAGCACGGGGCCGAGGAACTCGATGAGCAGCGCGAGCGAGGGATCGATGAACGCCACGGCGCTGAAGAACGCGAGCTGGCAGACCGCGACGGCCAGCACGCCGAGCACGAGCACCTCCTTCCACGACCGCAGCACCGCGCCCCACCTGCCGCGCAGCATCCAGATCGTGGGCACCAGCAGCACGAGCGCGCCGCCGGCGATGCGCACGAGCGTGACCGCGCCGGCGCTCCAGCCGCCGTCCAGCAGGGCCGATGCGAAGATGCCGGAGAGGGCGAACGTCGCCGCGCTCGCCAGCGCGAACGTCAGGCCGACGGGGCGACGGGACTGCATGGCACCTCGATCGCGAGAACAGCTAGCATCGTGCTCACCGAGTCGGCGCACGACGGTCACGACCGGCGATCCTGACAGCCGAGCATATCCCGAGGACGAATAGTGACGCTGCCCTACCCAGCAGAGCTCGTGCGCATGCTCGAGTTCATCGCCGACGTGTGCAATCGACGTCGGCAGGGGGAGCTCGACACCGCGGCGAGCCTGAAGGCCGTGTGCGCCCAATGGCAGTTCCCGGGCGCGAGCACTGCCACGAGGGCGGATGCCGAGGCGACCTGGGCGCACATCGTCACGATCGAGGCGATGTGGGATCTCGGTCGCGATCAGATGGCGGCGATGGCGAACGGGCTGCTGCGCACCTGCGACGCGCGCCCCCACCTCGTGCGCCACGACGACCTCGACTGGCACATGCACGGGCTGCCAGCTGGAGCGCCGATCGCTGACGCGATCGCGGTCAACGCGGCGATGGCGATGGCCGACCTGGTGCGCGGCGACGACATCGTGCGGTTGAAGCGCTGCAGCGATGCGCGATGCGATCGGATGTTCGTCGACCTGTCGCGCAATCGCTCACGGCGCTTCTGCTCGACGACGTGCCAGTCGCGAACCAACGTCGCGGCCTTCCGAGCCCGCGCGCTGGAGCACTAGAGCAGAGGCCCCCTGTCGGATCGGCGACGCCCCTCAGGCCGAGACGCTCAGCTCCGCACGAACGAGCGCGGCGAGCTCCTCCGCGATCGACTGCGCGACGTGCTGCTCGGATGCTTCGACCATGACCCGCACGATCTTCTCGGTGCCCGACGGTCGCAGCAGCACCCGGCCCTGCTCCCCCAGCGCCGTCTCGGCCTCGGCGATCGCGTCGGCGATGCACCGATTGCTGCGCAAGCCGAGCCGGTCGACGCCCGTGACGTTGATCAGCACCTGCGGGAACACCTGCATGACCGATGCGAGCTCGGCGAGCGAACGACCGGTCCGAGCCATCTCCGCGGCGATCTGCAGGCCGGTGAGGATGCCGTCGCCGGTGGTCGCGTGCGCCGAGAAGATGATGTGACCCGACTGCTCGCCGCCGAGCGACAGGCCGTACTGCCGGAGCGCCTCGAGCACGTAGCGGTCGCCGACGGAGGTCTGCACGAGCGCGATGCCGTGCTCATCCATCGCCACCCGCAGGCCGAGGTTCGACATCACGGTCGCCACCAGCGTGTCGTCAGCCAGCAGGCCGCGCCGCTTCGCGGCAACGGCCAGGATCGCCATGATCTGGTCGCCGTCGATGACATTGCCGCCGGCGTCGATCGCGAGGCAGCGGTCGGCGTCGCCGTCGTGCGCGATGCCGAGGTCGGCGCCGGAGGACACGACCAGCGCACGCAGCTGCTCGAGGTGCGTCGAGCCGACCTCGCGGTTGATGTTGACCCCGTCGGGGTCGTTGCCCATCACGGTGACCTTCGCACCCGCGTCGGCGAACGCCTGCGGGCTGATGCCCGCTGCCGCGCCGTGCGCGCAGTCGAGCGCGACGTGCAGTCCGCCCAGGCTCACGTCGAGGGTGCCGAGCAGGTGCATCAGGTAGCGGTCCTCGGCGTCGGCGAAGCGTCGGACCGTGCCGACCTCCCCGCCGATGGGCCGCAGGGGCGCGCCGCCCAGCGCGGTCTCGATCTCGTCCTCGACCGCGTCGGGCAGCTTGCGGCCGCCGGTGGCGAAGAACTTGATGCCGTTGTCGGGCGCGGGGTTGTGCGACGCGGAGACCATGACGCCGAAGTCGGCCTCGATGCTGGCCACGAGGTATGCGGCCGCCGGCGTCGGGATGACACCGGCATCGAGCACGTCGACGCCGCTGGAGGCCAGCCCGGCGGACACCGCAGCCGCGATGAACTCACCGGAGATGCGGGGATCCCGTGCGACGACGGCGACAGGGCGCCGCCCCTCCTGCCGGGCTTGTCGCCCGAGCACGAGTGCGGCGCCCTGCGCCAGAGCCATCGCCGATTCCGCCGTGATGTCGAGGCCTGCGAGACCTCGCACCCCATCCGTGCCGAAGAGGCGCGACATCGATCAGCGCTTCGAGTACTGCGGCGCCTTACGGGCCTTCTTGAGACCGGCCTTCTTGCGCTCGATGACGCGGGCGTCGCGCGAGAGGAAGCCGGCCTTCTTGAGCTCGGGCCGGTTGTTCTCGACGTCGATCTCGTTCAGTGCGCGAGCGATGCCGAGCCGCAGCGCGCCGGCCTGGCCGGAGGGGCCGCCGCCGGAGATGCGGGCGATCACGTCGTAGCTGCCCAGCAGCTCGAGCAGCGTGAACGGGTCGTTGATCAGCTGCTGGTGCAGCTTGTTCGGGAAGTAGTCCTCGAGCGTGCGACCGTTCACGGAGAACGTGCCGGAGCCGGGGACCAGTCGCACGCGGGCGATGGCCTGCTTGCGACGACCGACGGCCTGGCCGCCGATGTTGACGACGCGGGGCGCCTTGGGAGCCTCGGCTGCCGGCGTCTCGGTCGAGAAGCTCTCGGGAGCCTCGATGGAGTCTGCGATCTTCGCCATGTCTGGTGTCTCCTCGCGCCCTACTGGGCGACCTGGTCGAACGTGTAGGGGGTCGGCTGCTGCGCCGCGTGCGGGTGCTCGGGGCCTGCGTAGACCTTGAGCTTCTTGATCTGAGCGGCGCCGAGCGAGTTCTTCGGGAGCATGCCGCGGATCGCCTTCTCGACGGTGCGGACCGGGAAGCGCTCGAGCATCTCGATGTAGTTCGTCGCCTTGAGGCCACCCGGGTAGCCCGAGTGGCGGTAGGCGATCTTCTTGGCCAGCTTCTGGCCCGTGAGCGCGACCTTCTCGGCGTTCACGATGATGACGAAGTCGCCCATGTCCATGTGGGGGGCGAACGTCGGCTTGTGCTTGCCGCGGAGCATGGCGGCAGCGTGGCTGGCCAGGCGGCCCAGCACCACGTCGGTGGCGTCGATGACGATCCAGTTGTGCTGGACGTCCGCCGCCTTGGGCGAATACGTGCGAGTCATTGATGCCTCACTGATCGAATGGATGGTCGTGAATCCCACTCCGAGGTGTTCCGGGACCGCAATGCGGCGGAACGATCCGGTGGAGGGCTCATTCGGGCGCGCGCAGGCTGCACGCACCAAGGGTCGACTCTAGCGGCCCGCGCTGGCCCCGGTCAAACGACCGGCGGGTCGGGCGGGGCCGGCCGGTGATCGCACGGCTTCGACATCCTGGCCGTCACTCATCCTCCTGGGCCCGAGTGAGCCGCTGTGACACGTAGACGGGGATCATCGAGAGCAGGATGAGCACGGTGGCCACCACGTTCACGAGGTTGCCCTCGTTCGGCCGGCCCATGGTGTTGAGGATCCACAGGGGCAGCGTGTCGACACCGGGCGGGGCCGTGAAGATCGTGACGACGACCTCGTCGAAGCTGAGGGCGAAGGCGAGCAGGCCACCGGCGACGAACGCCGTGCGGAACTGCGGGAAGGTCACCAGCCGGAAGGTCTGCCCCACTCCGGCACCGAGGTCCATCGACGCCTCCTGCAGGTTCGGGCTCATGCGCCGCAGTCGCGCGAAGACGTTGTTGAAGACCATCACGATGCAGAACGTGCCGTGCGCGATGATCAGTCCGAAGTAGCCGACCTGGATGCCCGCGGGTTCCAGGATCGAGTTGAACGTGTTGCTGAAGGCGACACCGGTCACGACGCCCGGCAGAGCGATGGGCAGCACGATGAGCAGGTTCACGGTCTGCTTCCCGAAGAAGGCGTAGCGCGAGAGCGCGAACGCCGAGAGCGTGCCGAGCACGAGCGCGACGGCGGTCGCGCCCAGCCCCACGATCACCGAGTTGAGCACCGCGGCGCGGATGGGCTCAGAGGTCGCGGCGATCTCCCACCATCGCAGCGAGAGCTCCGGCACCGGCCAGGAGGGGATCCGGCCCGCGTTGAACGAGTTGATCACCACCAGCATGAGGGGCACGTACATGAACACGAGCACGATGCCGACGATGGCGCCGAGCGCGAGCTTGGAGCTGCGGTTCAGTCTCAGCATTGCGCTACATCCTCTCGAGCGCACCCGTGCGGCGGGTGACGAGCAGGTAGATCACCGCGAACGCGATGGGCACCGTCGAGAACGCTGCCGCAACCGGCGGATTCAGGTTGATGTTGGAGGCGATGATCGAGCCGATCATCTGGCTGCTGGGCCCACCCACGAAGCGTGCGGCGAGGTAGTCGCCGAGACTGAGCGAGAACGTGAAGATCGAGCCCGCGATGAGCGCGGGCGTGAGGAGCGGCAGCACGACCGTGCGAATCGTGGTCCAGCCCTGCGCGCCCAGGTCTGACGAGGCGTCGAACAGGTTTCGGGGGATCTGCCGGATCGCGGTGTACACGGGCAGCGCCATGTACGGGAACCACAGGTAGGTGAGCGTCAGGATGACGACGGGAACGCCGAACCCCGGGCCCGAGCCGCCGACGAGTCCCGCGATCGAGTTGAAGAAGCCGTCCTCGGTGAACGTGATGCGCATGGCGACGATCTTCACGAGGTACCCGGCCCACAGCGGCAGCGTGATGGCGATCGCAAGCAGCGAGCGCAGCCACGGCGAGGCGATCTTCGCCATGAAGATGCCCAGCGGCACGGCGAACACGGCGCTCAGCGCGGTGACGGCGAGCGCGATCCCGAGCGTGCGCAGCGACGTCGAGACGTACGCCGGATTGCTGATGAGCAGCGCGAAGTTGTCGAGGGTGAAGCCCGGCTTGACGAGCGAGGTGAACGGATCGACGATCCAGAAGGCGGTCACGAGCAGCAGCGCGAGCGACAGGATGTAGAGCCCGACGAGCCACGCCATCGGCAGCGCGAGCAGGCCCGCAAGGCGGAGGCGTGGCCGGCGGTGCAGCACGGTGGAGACGGGTCGGCTGACGGGGGCCGGCGTCGAGCGTGCCGGCGGCGGCGCGGTGGTCGTCACGGGGACTCCTCAGTGATGTAGTGCGGGTTCCGGGGTTGCAGCGGGGTGGGCGGGGGCGTCGCGCTGGGCGTCGCCCCCGCCCACCGTTCAGCGGCAGGTGACGGGCATCAGCCCTTGACGGTCAGCCAGGCCTGCGTCCACTGCTGGAAGTTCGTGCACTGCACATCGGTGCGCCCGTCGACGCACTGCTCGATGGGCGTCGTCCAGAACCAGACGTTGCTGAAGTACTCCTCATCGGTCGCGTTGAACTCCTCGCAGTGCGCGGCAGCCTCGTCGCTCGTCTCGCAGAAGGCCGCGTTGGCGGGTGCCATGCCGAAGTTCATCGCGATCGCACCGTTGACCTCTGCGGCGCTGGTGTAGTCCATCCACAGGTAGGCGCAGTTGGGCGAGTCCGACTGCGAGGAGATCATCCACGCGTCCGACCATCCGGTCGAGCCCTCCACCGGCAGCGTGCCCTGGAAGCGGTCATCCTCTGCGAGCTTGCGAAGCACCTCCCACGACGTGCCGACCACGGTTGAGCCGCCCGCGAACGACGTGATCTGCGCCACCGGGTCGGCCCAGTACTCGGAGACGATCTCGTTCTGCTGCTGCAGCAGAGC
This sequence comes from Agrococcus sp. Ld7, assembly GCF_045064095.1. Classification (NCBI taxonomy): domain Bacteria; kingdom Bacillati; phylum Actinomycetota; class Actinomycetes; order Micrococcales; family Microbacteriaceae; genus Agrococcus; species Agrococcus sp. Ld7. The sequence goes on from NZ_JBISGY010000002.1 coordinate 158,488, forward strand.
GATCGCAGCATCGAGCTGCGTCTGGTCGAGCGCGTACGGGTTGGTGATGCCGAGGTCAGGCTCGTGGTGCATCAGGTAGACCGCGGCGTCGGCGATGTAGATGGGCGCGTCGTAGGCGATGATCTGACCGGCGTACGGACTGTCGGCCTCCCACACCACATCCCAGCTCGTCGGCTCCTCCGTGACGACGTCGGTGTTGTACTGGAGGATGTTGGCGCCACGGCCGATGGGCACGCCGTAGCTCTTGCCGTTGATCGTGTCGTAGATCTGCCCCTGCATGCCCTCGACGATGTCGTCGCCGAAGTTCGGGATGAGGTCGAGGTTGATCGGCGCGACGTCACCGCCGGCAATGAGCCGCAGGCTCGCGTCTCCGGAGGCGGAGACGAGGTCGTACTCGCCCGTGCGCATGAGGGTGACCATCTCGTCGCTCGTACCGGCGACGCGACGGTTCACGACGCATCCGGTCTCCTCGGTGAAGGCATCGCTCCAGGCGGGCTCGACGAAGCCCGACCATGCGACGATGTCGACCGAGCCCTCCGGCTCGCCGAGCTCCTCGAGCATGGGCACGTCGGGGACGTCGATGGACAGCCCGCCGCCGGCGTCTCCGCCAGCGCTGCATCCCGCGAGCGCCAGCATCATCGCTGCGACAGCCGCGGGAACAAGCATCTTCTTGTTCATGGTTCTCCTGCTTCCTAGGGGGGTCCTGCTGGATCGGTCGGGATGCTGCGGGTCGCCGTCAGGCGGGCACGACTGCCGCGTGCTCCGAGAACCACACGGCGCGCACGGCATCGCCGCGACGGTGGGGCGCGTCGTCGTTCGGCGCGTGGTCGTTGTGCCGCTCGGCGACCACGGTGAGCCCGTGCTCCGTCGTGATGATGTAGCGAGTCGCCGGGCCGGTGTAGACCGTCTCGGCGATCGTGCCGCGCACGCTCGTCTCGGCGTCGGCGGCGCGATAGTCGGGCGCTGCGAGGCGCACCCGCTCGGGGCGCACGCTGATCGCGCTGTCGAGACCAGCGATCGTGCGGGCGGTCTCCGCGGGGATGAGGTTCGAGATGCCGAGGAAGCTCGCCACGAACGCCGTGTGCGGATACTCGTAGACCTCGCGGGGCGTGCCCACCTGCTCGACCCGACCCTCGTTGAAGACCGCGATGCGGTCGCTCAGCGTCAGCGCCTCCTCCTGGTCGTGGGTGACGAACACGAAGGTGATGCCGACCTCGCGCTGGATCTGCTTGAGCTCGATCTGCATCTGCTCGCGCAGCTGCTTGTCGAGCGCGCCGAGCGGCTCGTCCAGCAGCAGCACGCGGGGACGCAGGATGAGCGCACGTGCGAGCGCGATGCGCTGGCGCTGGCCGCCGGAGAGCTGGTGCGGCAGGCGCTTTGCCAGGTGCGACAGCCGCACCTGCTCGAGCGAATCCGCCACGCGCTCGGCGATCTGCGCCTTCGGCGCCTTGCGCACCTTCAGCCCGTACGCGACGTTGTCGGCGATCGACAGGTGCGGGAAGAGCGCGTAGTCCTGGAAGACGGTGTTGACGGCGCGATCGAACGGGGCAGCCGACGTGACATCCACCCCGTCCAACAGGATGCGCCCGCTCGTCGCATCCTCGAAGCCGGCGATCATGCGCAGCACCGTGGTCTTCCCTGAGCCCGAGGGCCCGAGCATCGAGAAGAACTCGCCCGGCGCGATCTGCAGATCGAGGTCGCGCACTGCGGTCGTGTCGCCGAAGCGCTTCGTGACCCCTTGGAGTTCGACACCGGAAGGGGTACCGGAAGGCGCGTCGCGGTCAGCGGTCGCGGTGGTGGTGTCCGTGGTTCCCATGAGTCGACGACTCCTCCGAGCTTCGTTGATGCGGGGGCGTTGACGTTAAACATATAGTTTCATATGTAAGAGGACAAGTCCGTCGCTGTAGGCTCCCGATGCGGAGTGCCGACTGCCGAATCCCGGCGTCGGATCGCGGGCCGAGCGACGCCGATGCTCGAGAATGGACAGCATGTCGACGCCGCCAGCAGCCCCCGCACGATGGGGCCGCCCGACGCGACTGCTGAGCGCCGTCTTCCGACCGATCGGCGACGAGGGACGGGCCGCGCTCGTCGAGCGTCGCATCGCAGAGGCGATCATGGGCGGCGTCCTCCAGCCTGGCGAGCGCCTGCCGTCCGAGGCCGAGATGGCGCAATCATTCGGCGTCGCCCCCGCGACCGCACGTGAATCGCTGCTCGCGCTGCGCGCTCGCGGCCTGATCGTCACCCGGCGGGGCCGCGGCGGGGGCAGCTTCGTCGCCCCTGATGCGAACCCCGCAGCCTTCGCGCGCGCCGCGCTGCGTCGCACCTCGCGCGTCGGACTCCGCGACACCGCGGTGCACTACCTCGCGATCACACTGGCGAGCGTCGAGCTCGCCGCGCGTCGCGCGGCACCGAGCGAGGTCGAGCAGATCGCCGCGAGGCTGCGTCGAGCCGACCGCGCGGACCCCACCGCGTGGCGACGTCACTGCAACGATGCCCAGATCGAGCTGTCGGCACTCAGCCAGTCCGCGCGGCTCACGCGTGAGCAGATGCGGCTGCAGGCCGAGCTCTCGCCACTGCTGTCCCTGGTCGAGTCCGACCCGGACGAGCGCGACCTGATGGCCGACCGCTTCCTCGAGGTCCTCGAGCTGGTTGCATTGGGGGACGCGCCTCGCGCATCGGCGCTCATGCGCGTCAGCGTCGGCCGGGCCGTCGAATGGCTCATCGCCCATCGCGCCGAGCTGGAGGAGGAATGACCACCCCCTCGTCATCGCGAGCGTCAAGGAGGACAGCATCGTGAGCATCACCCCCGCGGCCACGCACACCGACATCGTGGGCGACTACTTCGGCCGGGCCATCGCAGCGCTCGAGGCATGGAGAGCCGAGTTCCTCGATGACCTGCGACAGGCTCGCGCTCGAGGCCCCGTGACGACCGACGCGCTCGATCTGCTCGTCGCGCCCTACGCGCACCGAACCTTCGCCGCTGACCTGCCCGTCTACGGGGCGGGATTCATCGCCGCGCTCGACTCGCTCGCCGACGCCCGCAGTCACCTCGCCTGGTGGCAGGGCGTCGACCGGACCCAGCTCGTGCTCGCCGCGCAGTCCGTGGCGAAGCAGCACATCGACTACTCGGAGCTCGAGTGGTACCGGGTGCCGCAGCTGACCGGTGAGGCGCACGTCGCGGGACCCTACGTCGACTACCTCTGCAGCGACGAGTACACGATCACCGTCGCCCTTCCCGTCATGCTCGACGGCACCTTCGCGGGCGTGGCGGGGCTCGACCTGCTCATCGATCAGGTCGAGCGAGACCTCACGCCGCGACTCGCCCGGCTCGGCTCCGACATCTCCGTCGTCAACGGCATCGGGCGCGTGCTGCTCTCCACCAGCGACTGGCGCGAGACCGGTGACTCGATCCGCGCCGACGCGCGCGACGGGCTCGAGTCCTTCCCCTGCCCGGGCATGGCCCTGGAGATCGTGCAGGGTCCAGGCCGCTAGCGCCGCAGCCGTCGCTCAGCGGTCGATCGCGGGGTCGTACGTCTCGTCATCCTCGTGCCAGACGACGTCGACGACCTCCTCTCCGGTGCTCGAGCGCTCCACCGGCTCCCCCTCGACCGTCTCGTCGTCGTGCAGCGTGAGGTCGGCCAGTGGGTCGGCATCGGGCACCGAGGTGCTGTGCGAGTCGGGAACGATCGCGCGATCCGCGGCGGCCACGGCCGGCACCACGGCGTCGCCCCCGCGCTCGGAGGACGCACCGGATCTGCTGCGGGCGGCGGTCGTCGATGGCGCGCCGGCCGCATCGTCCGACGACGCGCCCACCGCTCCCCACGTACGAGGGTCTGCCGCATCGGCGACGTGCATGAGCGACTGCACCTCGGCCATGAAGCCGCGCAGCTGGGTCTGCTGGTAGCGCAGGCTGCGCGTGCGGTCCTCGGCGTCGCGCAGCACGTCCTTGGTGTGCTTCGTGACGGCATCCACGATCGCCTGCGAGCGCTGGCGGGCCTCGTCGAGCATCGATGAAGCGCGCGCCTTGGCGCTTGCCTCGATCTGTGCTGCCTGCGCCTTCGAGAGCTGCTCGTAGGCCTCGGACTGCTCTGCGACGTGGGTCGCGTGGGCGAGCGCCGACGCGACCTTGTCATTGGCATCGGCGGTGATGCGCTCGGCATGCGCGACGGCCTGGCTGTGCAGTCGCAGGAACTCCTGCTGTGCGTCATCCTGTCGACGGGTGATCGCTGCGTCGAGCTCGATCCGGCGCGCCTTGGCCTCGCGCACGATCCGATCGGCGTCCAGCCCCAGATCATCGGTCTCCCGCTGCGCCTGCGCCCGCATCGCGGCGGCGGCGCGCTCGGCCTCACCCAGCAGCACCTGCGCCTCGCGATCGGCCTGCGCCACCTTCTCGCCCAGCGAGCCGAGCTCGCTCTCGACGCGGGCGCGGTGCGCGGTCTGCTCCGTGTCGCTGCGGCGGCGCGCGAGGTCTGCCTCGTGCTGCGCCTCCTGCAGCATGCGCGCCGCATCATCCTGCGCATCCCTGCGGATGCGGTCGCGCTCGGCGTTGGCCTCGTCGAGGATCCGCTCGGACGCGGTCGAGGCCTGCTGCACCAGCGTCGAGGCCTGATCCTCGGCGACGCGCAGGATCTCGGCGAAGCGCACCCGCGTCTGGCGGCCCTCCTCTGCGTCGCCCGTCTCGGTGGCGTCGTCCTCGGTCTCGTCGTCGAGCGTCTGCACCTGCTGCGCGAGGCGCAGCATGCGCGCCTCCGCCTGATCCGCCCGCGAGATGGCGGCGTCGAGGTCCTCCGAGAGCTGCTGCATGCGCGCGTCGGCCGCGAGCGACGCCTGCTCGCTCGCGCGCTGCAGCTCGGCGAGCTCCTCGCGCATCCCGCCGAGCGCTTCGTCGACCTGCACGCGGTCGTACCCGCGGAAGACCTGGTCGAATGCGAGCTGCTGTTCCGTCATGCCGTGCCTCCGACTTCGCGCCGAACACCCCGTCGGCCGACGTCCGAGTCTACGCCGGACGAGAACCCCGGCCATCCCGATCAGATATCTGAGATCCTGAGGTCATGACTCCCGCCGGCATCGTGTTCGACCTCGACGGCACCCTCACCGACTCCAAGCAGGGTCTGCTGTCGAGCCTGCGCCACATGCACGCGACCCTCGGCTGGGAGGTGCCCGGCGATGCGGAGCTGACGCGCTGGCTCGGCCCGCCGGTCGCGACGGTGCTCGCCGAGTCCGGCAGGTCACCGGGCGAGATCGACGTCGCGCTCGCGGCGTTCCGCGCCCGGATGCTCGACGGCGGCCTCGTCGACTCGACCCTGTATCCCGGCATCGCGCAGCTCATCGCCGAGCTCGACGGTGCCGGCAGGCCCATGGCGGTGGCGACGCACAAGATCCAGCGCGACGCAGACGCAGTGATCGATCACTACGAGCTGCGCCATCGATTCCGCGGCGTGCACGGCCGCATCGACGGCGAGGGTGGCCACTCCAAGGCCGAGGTGATCGCGCGAGCCGCCGCGTCCATCGGGCTGCCCGCCGAACGGCTCATCATGGTCGGCGACCGGGTGAACGACATCGCCTCGGCGCACGAGCTCGGCATGCGCTCCATCGGAGTCGCCTACGGGTACGGCGGCCGGGCAGAGCTCGCGTCGGCCGGAGCCACCCGCATCGTCGACACCGTGGATCAGCTGCGAGGCGTGCTCGCAGCGTAGGCACCCGCGACTGGCGCGTCAGTCGCGCTCGACATCCTCGACGCTGCGGCGCGCGCGTGCCCGCGACGCCTGCTCGGCGAGCCGCTCCGTGGGCGGATAGCCGACCCCGACGAGCGTCAGGCCGTGCGCCGGCATGAGACCGGTGAGCGGCGATCGCTGTCGTTCGCCGAGCAGCCGCACCGCGTCCGCGAGCCCGAGCCTGCCCTCCCCCACCCGCACGCACGCGGCGACGAGTGCGCGCACCATCGAGTGGCAGAACGCATCCGCGCTCAGCGATGCGGTCAGCAGCGCGCCGTCGCGACGCCACGAGAACTCGCGCAGCTCGCGAATGGTCGTCGCACCCTCCCGCGGCTTGCAGAACGCGGCGAAGTCGCGCAGTCCGACGAGGGCCTGCGCCGCGCGGGCCATCGCGTCGACGTCGAGCGGGTGCGGCACGTGCGCGGCAGTGCGCCGCTCGAGCGGATCAGCCGCCTCGGCAGCCACGATGCGGTAGCGGTACGAGCGAGAGACCGCCGAGAATCGTGCGTCGAAGCCCTCGGGTGCGACCGCGACCTGCCGCACGACGAGGTCGCCATCCGGCGCGGCCAGGCGCGACAGCCGCCGCGCGAGGTGCGGGACGATCGGGATCGCGTCCGGCACGTCGGCGTGCGCCACCTGCCCACTCGCGTGCACCCCCGCATCCGTCCTGCCTGCGACCGTGATGCGCACGGGCTCCCGCGCGATGGTCGTGAGCGCTCGCTCCAGCTCACCCTGGCAGGTGCGCAGCCCCGGCTGGCTGGCCCAACCGGAGAACCCGCCACCGTCGTAGGCGAGGTCGAGTCGGATCCGCGGCACCGCTCCAGCCTAGGTGCCCGACGTGCGTCTTCCCGGCGACGGCAGATAGCCTCGCGGCATGGCGACACCGCACCCGCAACCCATCGATGACTACGCGATGATCGGCGATCGCTCGACGGCCGCGCTGGTCGGGCGCGACGGGTCCATCGACTGGCTCTGCCTGCCGCACTTCGACTCGCACGCCTGCTTCGCCGCCCTGCTGGGCGACCGCGAGCACGGCCGCTGGCGAATCGGCCCGAAGCACGAGGCGACGACCACGCGGCGGTATCTGGCGGACAGCCTCGTGCTGGAGACCACGCACACGACCGCCAGCGGCACCGTGATCGTGACGGATGCCATGCCGACCACGAATGACCGCTCGGACGTCGTGCGCATCATCGAGGGGATCTCCGGCGAGGTCGAGCTCGAGCAGGAGCTCGTCGTGCGCTTCGGCTACGGCGCGATCCCGCCGTGGTTCCGCCGCACCACCGTGCAGGGCGAGCCCGCCCTGGTCGCCGTCGCCGGGCCCGATCGGCTGGTGCTGCGGGGCCCGGAGCTGCCGCGCTCCGACGGGCACCGGCACCGCTCGACGTTCACCGTGCGGGAGGGCGACCGCCTCGTGCTCGACCTGTGCTGGCAGAACTCCTGGCTGCCGATCGCGGAGTCCGTCGGTGAGGCGGAGGTGGTCGAGACCACGGTCGCGGAATCGTCGGACTGGCTGCGCAAGCTCGACTACCGGGGCCCGTACCTGGAGGCGGTGCAGACGAGCGTGCTCGTGCTGCGTGCGCTCACCGACAAGGAGACAGGCGGCATCCTGGCCGCCCCGACGACCTCGTTGCCGGAGGAGCCCGGTGGCGAGCGCAACTGGGACTACCGCTTCACCTGGCTGCGCGACGCATCGCTCACCGTCGACGCGATGCTTGCCGTGAATCTCACCGAGAAGGTGGGGCTGTGGCGCAACTGGCTGCTGCGCGCGATCGCCGGCGACCCCGAGGACATGCGCATCATGTATCGGCGCGATGGGGGTCGCGAGCTCGACGAGCGGGTGCTCGAGCACCTGCCGGGCTACGGCGGCGCCGCACCCGTGCGCATCGGCAACGGCGCAGCGTGCCAGCGCCAGCACGATGTGCTCGGTCAGGTGATGCTCACGCTCGGGCGGCTGCGCGCGATCGGCCTCGACGACTCGGACGAGTCCTGGCACATGCAGCGCGCGCTGCTCAACGAGCTCGCGGACCACTGGCAGGAGCGCGACCAGGGGCTCTGGGAGATGCGCGGCGAGCCGCAGTACTTCACGCACTCGCGCGCCATGATGTGGGCGGCGTTCGACAGCGGCGTGCGCGCAACCGAGCGCGGGTGCGCCGGCGATCCCACCCAGTGGATCGCGATCCGGGATGCGCTCCACGAGGAGGTGCTCACCAGGGGCTTCGACGAGGCCACGGGCTCGTTCCGCCAGCACTACGCGACGAGCGAGGTGGATGCCTCGCTCCTGCAGCTGCCGACGATCGGCATCATCGAGGCCACCGATCCGCGCTTCATCGGCACGTTGGCTCGCATCGAGCGAGACCTGCTGGTGCACGGCATCCCGCTGCGCTATCGCACGACCGGCGTCGATGGACTCGCCGGCAATGAGCATCCGTTCGTGCTGTGCGCGTTCTGGCTCGTCACGGCGTATGCGCAGGCTGGTCGACTCGACGACGCCGAGGCACTGATGGATCGGCTCGTGTCGTTGCGCAACGACGTGGGCCTGCTCGCCGAGGAGGTCGACCCGTCGACGGGCCGCCACTGGGGCAACTTCCCGCAGGCGTTCTCGCACCTGGGTCTGGTGCTCGCGGCAACGGAGCTCGCGACGGCCAGGGCGAACACGGACGCCCGGCGCGACGGTGACGCGCACACCGGCACGCAGGCGGAGCAGAGCCTGGAGTCACAGCGCAGCTGACTGCGACAGGAACGAGAGAGGGGGTCCCGCACGTGCGGGACCCCCTCTCTCGTAGCAGCTGACTACTTGCCGGCCTCGGTGAAGCCTGCGGCTTCCGCGGCCTCAGCAGTGCGGAACCAGACCTCGGCGACGGTCTGCTCGTACCACTGGCCGTCCGGGCGGTGGAACTTCATCGAGTCCTTGTTGCCCTTGATGTCGAAGCCCTCGGGTGCCGAGCCGTCCTCGAGCGGCGCGGCCGAGTCGGCCCCGAACTCGCCCTCAGCGGCAGCGGTCTCTGTCGACTCGTCGGCCTCTGCCTCAGCAGCCTCCGCCGCCTTGGCGTCAGCGGCCTTCGCCTCCGAAGCCTCCTGGTCGGCGGTCGCCGACTGAGCGGCAGCGGCGGCCTTCGACTTCGAGGCCTTCTTCTGCACCGGCTCGAGCACGAGCTCGATCTGGGCCATGGGGGCGTTGTCGCCCTTGCGGAAGCCGAGCTTCGTGATGCGGGTGTAGCCGCCCTCACGCTCAGCGACGAGCGGCGCGATCTCCGTGAAGAGCTCGTGCACGACGCCCTTGTCTCCGATCACGCCGAGCACGCGGCGGCGCGCGTGCAGGTCGCCGCGCTTGGCGAAGGTGATCAGTCGCTCGGCCACCGGGCGGAGGCGCTTGGCCTTCGTCTCGGTCGTCTTGATCGACTTGTGCGTGAAGAGCGCTGCCGCGAGGTTCGCGAGCAGCAGGCGCTCGTGCGCCGGACCGCCTCCGAGGCGGGGACCCTTGGTGGGCTTGGGCATGATTCGTATCCCTCTAGTTCTTCAGTCGGCCCGCGTTCAGCGAGCGTCCTCGTCGTAACCGCTGTAGAAGTGCGCGCCGTCGAAGCCGGGCACCGCGTCCTTGAGCGAGAGGCCGAGCTCGACGAGCTTGTCCTTCACCTCGTCGACCGACTTCTGGCCGAAGTTGCGGATGTTCATCAGCTGCGTCTCGCTCAGCGCAACCAGCTCGGACACCGTGTTGATGCCCTCGCGCTTGAGGCAGTTGTACGAGCGGACCGACAGGTCGAGCTCCTCGATCGGCGTGGCGAGCTCACCGGAGCCGATGGCCTCTGCGGGCGCCTGACCGATCTCGATGCCCTCTGCCTCGGCGTTCAGGTCGCGCGTCAGGCCGAACAGCTCGACGAGCGTGCGGCCGGCGGACGCGATGGCGTCGCGCGGCGAGATCGCGGGCTTCGCCTCGACATCGACCACGAGCGAGTCGAAGTCGGTGCGCTCTCCTGCACGCGTCGCCTCGACGCGGTAGGTGACCTTCAGCACCGGCGAGTAGATCGAATCGATCGGGATGACCCCGGCCTCAGCGAACTCGTCGCGGTTCTGGACGGCCGAGACGTAGCCGCGGCCACGCTCGACGGTCAGCTCGAGCTGCAGCTTCGCCGAGTCGTTCAGCGTTGCGAGCACGAGCTCGGGGTTGTGGATCTCCACACCGGCGGGAGCCGTGATGTCGGCTGCCGTCACCGTGCCTGCGCCCTGGCGGGACAGGTAGGCGACGACGGGCTCGTCGTGCTCCGACGAGACCACGAGCTGCTTGATGTTGAGGATCATCTCGGTGACGTCCTCCTTGACACCGGCGATCGTCGAGAACTCGTGGAGGACTCCGTCGAGGCGGATGCTGGTGACAGCAGCGCCGGGGATCGACGAGAGCAGGGTACGGCGCAGGGAGTTGCCGAGGGTGTAGCCGAAGCCAGGCTCGAGCGGTTCGATCGTGAACCGCGAGCGGTGCTCGGAGACGGTCTCCTCGGTGACAGTGGGGCGCTGGGCGATCAGCACGTGTCGGTTCCTTTCGGTCGCGAGTCCGCTATATGACTCGCGTGTTCAGTGACGGCGGATAGCCGGGCAGGGGGATCCCCTGCCCGGCGGGAACGACTTAGTTGCGGCGGGGCTTCGGCGGGCGAACGCCGTTGTGCGCCTGCGGCGTCACGTCGTGGATCGCACCGATCTCGAGACCGGCGGCCTGGAGCGAGCGGATCGCCGTCTCACGGCCCGAACCGGCGCCCTTGACGAAGACGTCGACCTTCTTCATGCCGTGGTCCTGCGCCTGACGCGCAGCCGACTCGGCCGCGAGCTGTGCGGCGTAGGGGGTCGACTTGCGCGAACCCTTCATGCCGACGCCGCCACCCGAGACCTGCGAGACAACGGCCCCGGTGGTGTCGGTGATCGAGACGATCGTGTTGTTGAACGTCGACTTGATGTGGGCGTGGCCCACTGCGATGTTCTTCTTGTCCTTCTTGCGCGGCTTGCGGACCGCGGACTTGGGAGCTGCCATGTTGTTCTAACCTCCACGCGGCCTAGCGGCCGGCCTTCTTCTTGCCGGCGACCGTCTGCTTGCGGCCCTTGCGGGTGCGGGCGTTGGTCTTCGTGCGCTGACCGCGCACCGGAAGACCGCGACGGTGGCGGATGCCCTCGTACGAACCGATCTCGACCTTGCGGCGGATGTCCGCCGTCACCTCGCGGCGAAGGTCACCCTCCACCTTGAACGTGCTCTCGATGTGATCGCGAAGCGTCACGAGCTGCTCGTCGGTCAGATCCTTGACGCGAGTGTTGCGGTCGATGCCGGTGGCCTCGAGCGTCTCGACGGACCGGGTGCGGCCGACGCCGAAGATGTACGTCAGTGCGATCTCCACGCGCTTCTCGCGCGGGATGTCGACACCTGCGATGCGTGCCATCTGTGTCTCCTAGGGAGTTGTTGAGAGGTTTGGAGCAGCGGAGGTGCCTGGGCCTCTCCCCAAGGTGTCGCTCTCCGGAGAGAGCTCTGACCGCTGCTGGGTGCATGCCCCTCCGCTGGTCGAGGAGCCGGCGGAGCCGGATCCTGTCCCGTTGGTCGAGGAGCCGGCGGAGCCGGATCCTGTCCCGTTGGTCGAGGAGCCGGCGGAGCCGGCGTCTCGAGACCTATCGGTGGGGCGATATTGAGTTATGTGTTGCTGCTTGAGATCTCGTGACGCGGGTGCCTGCGGCGCCCGCTCCTCGATCTTGATGTCTCCGCACGCAACGCGACGTCGTCGCATTGCGTGCTGCGACATCAACCCTGGCGCTGCTTGTGGCGGGGGTTCGTGCAGATGACCATCACGCGACCGTGCCGGCGGATCACCTTGCAGTTGTCGCAGATCTTCTTGACGCTGGGGTAGACCTTCATGTTTTCTTCCTCGCTGGCCTCGTGCTCGCGCGGCGCGCGAGCCGTTCCTTATCCAGCAACCGTGCTTACTTGTAGCGGTAGACGATGCGACCGCGGCTGAGGTCGTAGGGGCTGAGCTCCACGATCACTCGGTCCTCCTGCAGGATGCGGATGTAGTTCTGCCGCATCTTGCCGGAGATGTGCGCGAGCACCACGTGCCCGTTCGAGAGCTCGACGCGGAACATCGCGTTCGGGAGCGCCTCGATCACCGTGCCTTCGATCTCAATGACGCCGTCTTTTTTGGCCATAGCCTTCTTCTGCAAGTTTCTTGGTTGCCGGTCATGCGAGTGACGCGCACAGAGGGCGCACGACACCAACGGTCAACCCTACGCGGTCGATGCACTGCGGTGCAAGCCGGGCGTGTCGGCTGCTTGCCGCAGCCCTAGGCTCCAGCGCGCTGCACGACGATCGATCCCCAGAGCATGCCGCGATCGCGACGAGCGCGCTTCGCGGCCTCATCATCCATCGTGGTCGCGAAGGAGCGCGCGATCACCGGACCGCCCGGGGTGACGGCCCAGAGCGCGGCCTTGCGCAGATCGCGGACCCAGCGCTCGTCGGCTCCGTCCGTGACGTTCGAGAGGGTGAGCGCATCGTAGCTGCCGGGTGCGGCCCGCTCGAGGTGGTCGAGCAGCGGGTCCTCGACCCAGGCGACCGAGGAGGGGTCGACGCGCGGCAGCCGATGCCCCGGCAGCTCCTCTCCCAGCAGCAGCCGCCATGCGTACGGGTTGTCATGCGGCGCGTGCTTCCGCAGCGCCCGACCGATCCGACCCCGGATCGCTTCGTCGAAATGCGCCGGGATGGGCGTGGAGAAGTCGCGCAGCACGAGCGCCGAGAGCATGCCGGCGGGGCCGAGCATGGTCTTCAGCAACGAAGCGAGGACCCGGTTGTCGAGCCGCTCGTGCCACACCGATGCCGCCCGGAGCGGGTCGTCCTCCTGCAGGAACTGCCGCATGCGCCTGCGGCTCCAGGCGGGACTTGCCGCGCGGACCATGCCTCGCGCGACATCGATCAGCCGCTCTGCCGCGCCCGGCTCGAATCCGCCGCCGGCCACACGCGCCCTCGCGTACCGCAGCTGCTGCCGGTTCGACGAGACGGCGGTGACCTCGTGTCCCGCGTCGGTGAGTGCTGCGATCATGTCGCCCGCGCCATCCGCGACCAGCACGCGACTGGCAGGGGCCAGCTCCTCCAGCTCGATGCGGGGATCCGACCAGTCCCACCCGTGCAGCAGGCGCTGCCGCGGGCGCGCGCCCGAGCGCCCCGCATTCCGCGACCCCCTCGACTGCATCAGCCAGCCGCCCCACTCATCGCCCGCACCTCGTTGCGCACGGGATCTCGTTCCGAGCGCGGCCCGAGCGCGCGGAGAGCACCGAGGATGGCCACGAGATCGACCACCTCCTGGAGCCAGGCACCGACGATCGCCGGCAGGAAGCCGAACGCTGCCACCAGCATAAGCGCGATCGATATGGCCATCCCGAGCCAGATGCTCTCCAGCGCGATCCGCACGGTCTGCCGCGCGATGCGCGTCACACGCTCGACCGCCGCAATGTCGTCGACGAGCACCACCGCGTCTGCTGCATCACTTGCTGCGGTAGCGCCGCGCGCGCCCATCGCGATGCCGATATCCGCCACCGCGAGCACGGGTGCGTCGTTGATGCCGTCGCCGACCATCACGACAGGACGGCGCGGTGACCGCTGCACCGCCTCGACCTTGTCCTCGGGCAGGCACTCCGCCTGCATGCGATCGATGCCGACCTCCTGCGCAACGTGGAGGGCGGTCTCCTCCGCATCGCCCGTGAGCAGCATCAACTCCGCACCGGACGCCCGTAGCGCCTCGACCGTCGCGACCGCCTCCGGTCTCAGACGATCCCGCAGCACGAGCGCCCCGGCGTACGCGTTGTCGATCGCGACGTAGACCGCGACCTCGCCCGGCTCCAAGGATTCCGCGTCCACGGGACCGGCGAATCGTTCGATGAAGGCGCGCTTGCCGACCGCGACCCGCACGCCGTCAACCGTGGCCTCCACGCCGTTGGTCGCGGTCTCGCGCGCATCGGTCGCGTCGGGCACGGCCACGCCGCGCTGTGCCGCACCGCGCAGCACGGCGGAGGCGAGTGCGTGCGTCGAGTAGCGCTCGGCTGCGGACGCCATCGCGAGCACGCGGTCGGGATCGCTGGAGCGCACCTGTTCGAGCTGCGGCTCGCCACCGGTGAGGGTGCCCGTCTTGTCGAAGACGAACGTCTGCGCCCTGGCAAGTCGCTCCAGCACGTCACCGCCCTTGACCACGACGCCCGCACGGGCCGAGCGGCCCATGCCCGCCATGAATGCCACGGGGGCCGCGATCAGCAGCGGACACGGGGTGGCGACCACGAGCACCTCGGCGAAGCGCCTCGGATCCCCGGACGCCCACCACGCGACGCCGCCGATCGCGAGCGCCACGGCGGTGAACGGCACCGCATAGCGATCCGCGAGGCGCACCACGCGCGACTTCTGCGCACTCGCCTGCTCGACCAGGCGGACGATCGATTGGTACTGACTGTCTGCCGCAGTGCGCGCGGCCCGCATCCGAAGCGCGCGTGGACCGTTGATGGCCCCCGACGGCACCGTGCCCGCCACCTCGATCTCGACCGGCAGCGATTCGCCCGTGAGCGACGAGAGGTCGAGCTCCGCGGGCTCGTCGAGCAGCTCGGCGTCGACCGGCACGAGCTCGTTCGGCTTCACGACCAGGATCTCGCCGATCCGCACCTCGCCGACGTCGACCGTCACGAAGCGACCACCGCGCTCCACGTGCGCCTCGGAGGGCGCTCGCTCCAGCAGTCGCGTCAGATCGGCACGCGCCCGCTGCGCCGCGTAGTCCTCCAGCGCCTCGCCGCCGGTGAGCATCAGCACGACGATGATCGCGGCCCAGTGCTCGCCCACCAGCACGGTCGCGCTGACGGCGATGATCGCCAGCACGTCAATGCCCGCGTGGCCCGCGAGCAGGTCGCGCACCATCCCCACCGCCGACCGTGCCGCCATGAGCACTGCCCAGCCGCCGACCACCCACGGCACCAGGGCCGCGGCGCCCGTGAAGCTCAGAATGCCGCCCACGAGCGCGACAGCGAGTGTGGCCGCCACCAGCGGATACCTGCGCAGCAGCTCGAGGGCGGTCATGCCTCACCGTACCGAGCGGGCCGCGGCAGCGACACCGGCGACGCACGCGGGCGCGGCTTCGGTCAACGCAGCTGCGCCGCCGAGACCGCGTCGACCAGCAACGGCACCAGCGAGTGATCACCGGGCAGGCCCGTCACGCGCGCGACGACGTCGGCCGGTGCGAGGGCGGCAAGCATCCGCTGCAGCTCCTGCGCCTCCTCATCGTCCGGCGCATCGAAGGCGAGCGCAGTGCCGAAGGCTCGCACGAGCGCATCCGCGCTCTCGCCGCGCTCGAGGAGCTGCGATGCGGGCTCGACGAAGCGCTCGTGGCGGGAGAGCTTCCGCAGCGGCTGCCTGCCGATGCGCTCGCAGGTGTCGGGCAGCGCGGGGTTCTCGAACCGCTCGATCGCGCGCGCGACGTAGGCGGCATGCTCCTTCGGGTCGAAGCCGTGCTTCGCGACCAGCAGCGCAGACGTCTCCGCGAGCGCAGCCTGCACTGCAGCGCGGATCTCGGGCTGTTCCAGCGCCTCGGCGATCGTTGCGGCGCCCGCCTGCCAACCCGCGTACGCGGTCGTGGCGTGGCCCGTGTTCACCGTGAAGAGCTTGCGCTCGATGAAGGGCGCGAGGTCGTCGACGAAGTGCGCGTCGGGGATGACCGGGGCGCTGCCCGCGAACGGCGTGCGGTCGATCGACCACTCGAAGAAGTCCTCCACGACCACATCGAGACCGGCGGGGTCCTGCGGCGGGATGATCCGGTCGACGGCGGTGTTCGCGAAGATCGCGCGGTCGGCGAGCTCCGGCGCGCCGTCCAGCACGAAGCCGCGCAGCGTCTCGGACGCGCCGATCGCGTTCTCGCACGCCATCACCGTCACCGGCGCACCCTCGCGCAGCTCTAGGCCCTCGCGGATGACCGGTGCGATGAACCGCATCACCGTCGGTCCGACGGCGCAGGTGACGACATCGGCGTCCGCCACCGCGCGTGCGGCAGCGCCGGGATCAGCCTGCGAGTCGATGCCGGTGAAGCCCGTGACGGTGTGCACGGTCGCCTCCGGCCCCACCTCCCGGACCTGATAGGCATCCGCGGTCTGCAGCATGCCGATGAGCGTCGGGTTCACGTCGACGAAGGCCACCTCGTAGCCCGCGCGGTGCAGGATGAGCCCGACGAAGCCCCTGCCGATGTTGCCGGCGCCGAAGTGGACGGCGCGCATCAGTCGTTGACGTCGCCGAGCAGCTCGAGGATCGCGGCGGCGTCGGGCGCTGCCTCGAGCTTGGCGACCTCGTCCTCGTCGGCGAAGACGATGGCGATCTTGGAGAGGATCTCGAGGTGGCCGCCGTCCTTGCCGGCGATGCCGACGACGAACTTCACCGGGTTGCCGTCCCAGTCGATGGGTGTCTCGTAGCGCGCGACCGAGAGCGCCGAGTCGAGGATCGCGTCCTTCGACTCGTTGGTGCCGTGCGGGATCGCCAGCAGGTTGCCCATGTACGTCGACACGCTCTGCTCACGCTCACGCATCGCATCCGCGTACGCCGGCGTGACCGCTCCCGCGGCCACGAGCATGTCCGCGGCCTCCTGGATCGCCTCGTCCTTCGTCGAGGCCGAGGGCGCCGTGGTGATCTGGTCGATGGTGAGGACGGGCATGGAGCTCCTTAGTCGGTCGGGTTCGAATCGCCGACGAGCCTGACGACGTCGTCGTACTTCGGGCTGTTCATGAAGTTGTCGACCGAGACGTGCGTCGCGCGGTCGTTGCGCTGGCGGGCGCGCGCCGTGAGGTCCTGGTGGGTGACGATGAGATCCTCGCTGCCGTCGAGGTTCGCGATCGCCACATTCGTGACGTTGACGCCTTCGATGCCAGCCTTCTTGATCTTGCTGCGGAGCACGCTCGCCCCCATCGCGCTCGACCCCATGCCCGCGTCGCACGCGAAGACGATCGTGCGGATGGGCTGGTCGGCGACGGGCGTCGAGGTCGGGTCGACCCCGGTGGCGGACGCGCCCGCAGCCGCGCCGCTGGCGGAGAGGTTCGACAGGTGCTCCGACTTCCTGCCCTTGGCCGCCTCGGTCTTGGCGATCGCCGCCGACAGGTCCCCCGCGTCCTCGCGTTCGAGGTCGCGCCTGCGTGAGGCGCGCAGGATCACGCCGGCGACGACGAAGGTGACGGATGCGGCGATCACGACCGAGAGCAGCACGCCGATGAGGTTGCCGCCGCCCACGAGCCCAGCCTGCACGGCGACGGCGAAGATGCTCCCCGGTGCGGCGGGACCTGCGAGGCCCGTGCCGAGCAGCATGTTCGTGGCCACGCCAGAGGCACCGCCCAGCACCAGCGCGATGATGAGCGTCGGCTTCATGAGCGCGTAGGGGAAGTAGACCTCGTGGATGCCGCCCGCGAACTGGATGATCGCAGCACCCGGCGCGGTGGCGCGCGCTGCACCCACGCCGAAGATCGAGAACGCCAGCAGCAGGCCGAGGCCCGGCCCCGGGTTCGCCTCGAGCAGGAACAGGATTGAGGACCCCTCGGTGGCGACCTCGGTGGTGCCCAGCGGAGTGAGCACGCCGTGGTTGATCGCGTTGTTGAGGAAGAAGACCTTCGCGGGCTCGATCAGCACCGAGGCGACGGGCAGCAGATTGGTCTCGACCAGCCAGCCGACGGCACCGCCGACGACCGACATGATCCAGTTCACGATCGGAGCGATCACGGAGAAGCCCAGCAGCGCCATCAGGAACGCGACGATGCCGGCCGAGAACATGTTGACGAGCATCTCGAACCCGGCCTTGACCTTGCCGTCCCACAGCTTGTCGAGCTGTCGCATGACCCAGGCCGCGAGCGGTCCGAGGATCATGGCGCCGATGAACATGTGCACGTAGCCGAGGCCACCCTCGCCCTCGGCGTTGATCCGGTCGATGAGGAGGTCGGATCCGACGATCGCGCCCATCACCGCGAACGCACCCACCACCGCACCGCGGGTCTCGTAGACCATCCGCCCACCGGTGCCCGCGATCAGGATCGGCAGCAGGTAGTGGATGATCGGGCCCACCATGGTCGCCAGATCCGCGTTCGGGAACGGGCCGACCTCGATGAAGAGCGCGGTCAGGATGCCCCACGCGATGAGCGCGGGGATGTTCGGCATGATCATGCCGGAGAGGAAGGTGCCGAACTTCTGCACGGCGACGCGCGCGCCGCCGGAGGTCTTCGAGGCTGGCGTGCTGGTCATCGTTGGCTCCGTGCTGCGACGAGCGGAGGGCTCAGGCGTCGTGGTCGGTCGCGAGCAGCTGCTCGAGCTCGTCCAGCGCACTCTCGTCGTCGGTCGTGATCGTGACGGTGTCGCCCTTGCTGACGCCGAGGGAGATCACCGAGAGGATGCTGGCCGCGTTGACCTGCTTGTCGCCCTTGGTGACCGTGACGGCGCTGGCCGCCTTGGCTGCGGCTTGCGCGAAGAGCGCCGCCGGCCGCGCATGCAGGCCGTGGGTGGACTCGACGGTGACGGTGCGCTCGGCCATGATGCTCCTTCGCGGGGCCCGGTGGCCCGTGGTGACGCACACGCTACACCAGCTCATCGAGGCTGCGGCCCGCGTTCTCGCAGCCACGCGGCCATGCCGATCGCGGCGGTGCAGGCGACGATCGTGCCGAGCGCGGCTGGAAGCACCGCCGGCGGCACCGGCTGCAGCAGGACGCCACCGGTCGCCGGCAGTTCGGCGATGGCCCGCAGCGCCTGCCCCGGCAGCAGCCAGCGCAGCGCGCCGAGGTCGCCCTGCGCCAGGAGTCCCGCGATCGCGGGCTCGACCACGACCGGCAGGCCCGCGCCGATGGCGAGCGTCAGCATCGTCGAGCGCGTCGCGTGCGCGACACCGAGCATCCAGAGCGCCCAGATGCCCGACACCACCAGGTGCAGGCCGACAGCGACGAGCGCGAGGCCCGGCTCGATCCGTCCCGCCGCGCCGGAGCCTGCCGCCGCTGCGGCGCCGCAGGACAGGGCGATGGCACCGCAGGCTGCCAGCACCGGGGCTGCCGACACGAGCAGCCTGCGCGTCGGTCGCGGCTCCGCGAGCGCCTCGTGCAGCCAGGAGCCATCGCGGTACCGTCCGGCGACCGCGATGAGCACGAGGAGCACGACCGCGAGCGGCGTCGCCGCGCCGCGCGAGACCGCTGCCGTCTGCAGCTCGATCGCATCCATGCCGCCGAGCCGTGCCGCCAGCGCGCCGTGCACGAGACCACCAGCGAACGAGGCGAGCAGAGCGCCGGCGAAGAGCCAGCGCAGCCGGCTGTCATGCAGCAGGCGCAGCGTCGCCGCTGCCATCCCCGCCCGGGTGCGCGACGTCACTCGCGCTCGGCGATCGTCGCGGCGAACGCCTGGCTGAGCGTGACCCGCCTGGGCGAGAGCTCGGTGACGAGCACGCCGCAATCGGCGGCGACTCGGGCGATCTGCTCGGGCGCCAGGCTGCGCACCGCGACCGCGCCCGCGGCGCGCCCCGCCACGCTCGCTCCTGCTCGGCGGAGCGCGGCGGAGAGTCGCGGCTGATCGCCGGAACGGACGATCGTCACCGGGGCGGCATGCCCGCGCAGGAAGGCCTCCGTCTCGCCCTCGAACCGCACCCTGCCGGTGTGCAGGCAGACCAGGCGGTCGAGCAGCGGCTCGATCTCGTCGAGCGCGTGCGCAGACAGCAGCACGGCACCTCCCGCGTCGGCGTGAGCGCGCAGCCGACCGTGGAGCCAGCGCCGGCCCTCGGGGTCGAGCCCGTCGAACGGCTCGTCGAGCACGAGGATCGGCGCCGACGCCACCAGCGCGCCCGCGATCGCGAGCCGCCGACGCATGCCGAGCGAGTAGGAGCGGATGCGCGTCGCCGTGTTCGCGAGTCCGACCTCGGCGAGCAACCGGTCGACATCGCCGGCTCTCGCCTGCGTCGCGATGGCTCGCAGATGCGCTCGCGCGGTGCTCCCGGCACGCGCGCCGAGCGCATCGGGGCAGAACCCGAGGGTGCGAAGCGGATCGTCGAGCTGTCGATAGCCCAGACCGTCGATGAGGGCGATGCCGCCGCCGTGCTCGAGCTCGAGGAGCCGACGCAGCGTGGTGGTCTTGCCCGCGCCGTTCACACCGACGAAGCCGGTCACCGCGCCCCTCGGGGCCGCGAAGGAGACGCCATCGAGCACGACCCGATCGCCGAATCGCATGCGCAGATCACGCACCTCGATACCGGCCTGGGCCAAGCGCCGTCTCGCGCCTCGGGTCATGCGTGCCCCTCACCCATGCGCACCTCGCGCACGACCGTGCTGAAGGGGCGTTCGCCGTGGTCCACCAGCAGCACCAGGCGGTCCCGTCCCCATCGATCGAGCCTCGCCCGCAGCGCGGCTGCCGCGCGGGCGTCGAGACCGAGGAACGGCTCGTCCAGCAGCAGCACCGGGGCAGCGCCGAGGGTCGTCAGCCGCACCCATGCGCGCCGCGCCTCCCCCGTCGACAGTGCGACGACCCGATCATCGATGCGGGCACCGAGGCCCTCGTCGGAGAGCGAGGCGATCGCCGTGCCGGGGGCAACACCGGCCGCCCGCGCGAAGAGCGCCGCGTGCCGTCGGAGTGTGACGAGCGGCAGCAGTGCGATGTCGGCTCTGCTCACTCGCCGCATCCGACGTGCGGCGCCCGAGTCCGCCGGTGCTCCGCAGACGCTCACGGTGCCTGAGCGCGGCCGCATGCCACCGGCCAGCAGCTCGACGAACGTGCTCTTGCCTGCGCCGTTCGCCCCGCGCACCAGCACGATCCCCGGACCGTCCACGGCCAGCTCGGGCACTCGGACCGCGCGGCTGCCCCGCTGCAGCAGCCCCACACCCGAGACGCGTATGCCGATCATCGCAGCCTGCTCGCCGTCACGCAGCCGACGACCGAGAGCGCGACCGTGACGGCAGCCGCAAGCCCGATCCATGACCCACCGGCGAGACCGACGCCTGCCGGCACGAGTGCGACGGCCATCAGGACCACGCGCGGCATGACGTCGGACGCTGCCGGGCGCACCACCAGGACGGCGATCGCGCTCGCGATCACGTGCGCGACGGCCACGCCGAGGAGCACGACGAGCGAGGGCGTGCCGCCGAGCGCAGCGACCGCGAGCGCGGCAGCCGTGCCCAGGAGCCCCGCGCATCCGCCCGCACCGGCGACCACGGCAACGACGAAGCGCCACGGCGCCGCACCGCAGCCGATCATGGACCGGGCGAGCAGCAGCGGCCGTCGAGCGTCCAACCCCAGCAGCTCCCCAGCGAGGTGCACGGCGATCGCGAGCGCGGCCGCGATCGCGGCCGGGCCGAGCACGGCGCGCACGTCGGGTTCCAGCAGCGGCGCGGCCGCGGCCACGCCGAGCGCGACCGTCGATGTCAGCACTGCTTGCGCGAGCGCCCGCCACGGCGCGGCCTGGCCGGAGGCGCCCGTCTCGAGCGCCCTGGCCCCGCGGTCGGCAGCGAGCCAGGCGATGAGCGCCCCCGCCACCGCTGCCGCAGCCACCGCGGCTCCTGAACCGACCGCGCCGCGTGCGATGAGCACGGCTGCGCTGGCGAGTCCGGCCGCCGCGACGGGTGCGATGGGAGAGAGCAGCGCCGCCGCACGCCATGCCGCTGCGAGCGAATGCCCGAGATCGATGGCGCGCAGCAGCGGCGCCGCGTGCACGATCGCGCCCCTGGGGCCGCTCGGCACCCCCAGCATCAGCGTCGCCGCGGGCAGCAGGAGCAGGGCGAGCGCAAGCACCGCACTGACGGCGCCGGCGCCGACCAGGAGCCGCGCGAGGTCCACGAGGGCAAGGAGGCCGAGCAGCGCACCGAGCATGCTCGCCGCCACCGCGACGCCGAGCGGCACCCGCAGACGCATGAGCGCTGCTGCTCCGACACCGTGCGGCAGCCCGACGTCGATCAGTGCCGCCGCAACGCCGCGCACCCCGCCATCGGGGGCCGGACCCGGGCCGCCACGATCCGCCTCGCCGCTGGCGACAGCCCGCCGTCCAACCGGCGCATCCATCATTCCGACTGCTCGGAGAGCCCGCGGCCGAGCAGGTGGTAGACCATGGTGGCTCCGCTGACGACGACAGCGACCCAGGCGAGCTGCGGCGCCGGCCAGGCAGCGCCGAGGCCCGTGGACGCCGCGGCCACGAGGCCGAGACCGAGCGCCGGCACGCCTACGAGCAGCGGACGGTAGCTGCCGTCGAGCAGCGGCAGCACCGTCATGAGCACGGTCAGGATGCCCAGCGCCAGCACGATCGGCGTCTCGAACGATGCTCGCGGGGCCTCGATCTGCGCTCGAGCGATGCTGGCGATCGTGCCCGCGCCCGCGATGAGCCCCAGCCCGGCGAGCAGGCGTACGCCCGCGGGTGCGAGCGCGATCCGCACGCCGACGACGGGGACCCGGAACGAGCCGCTCACCCGATGCACAGCAGACCTCCGATCGCCCCCGTGACGATGATCGCCCGACCATAGCCCCGCGCACTGGAGCGCGCATCGGGGAACAGCAGCGGCGTGGAGAGCGCGACGACCGCGCCGAGGATCCACACGGGCAGCCCCCGCTCCACGGCGGCGACACCGGTGGCCGTCGCCGCGATCTGCTGTCCGAGCACGATGAGCGCGAGCGCCGCCCCTCCCGCCCCGAGCCGCAGCCTCGAGCCGAGAGCCCGTGGGCCGAACCAGCGCTCCAGCACGGAGGCGACGGCGGCGATCAGCAGGATGCCGATCGCGTGCAGCGCGATGGCGGCGCCGGCGCCGATGGTGATCGCGGCGCCCGAGAGCGCCTCGTCGCCGAGCACGGCGGTCTCGGTCACGAGCGACTCCGCTGCGACCGCGACGAACAGCGGCAGTCGGATGACCAGCAGCGTGATCGTCAGCGCGACCACCAGCAGCCAGATGCCGATGGACGTGGTCCTCGCCGCGCGCGCAGGGCGCTCGGTGTGCTGCACAGTGTCGGTCATTGCTCCCCCTTCTCTCGGTGTCACGTGCCGTGCGCACCGATGACGATCGCCTCGACGGCTGCCGCGACGATGATGAGCGCCGCGGCCGTGCAGCCGAGCGCGAGACTCGAGCCGAGCGCACGCGCGTACTCCCGGAACGGGGCGGGTCTCCGCCGGACCGCGATCAGCAGCGCGTGCACAGCCGGCAGCAGGCCCGCGACGGTCGCGAGCACGACTGCGACGAGCTCGAACACGATGTACGGTGCGATGCGCGCGATCGTCTCTGCGGGGCCCAGCGCGGCCACCACCGCCGCGCCACCCCAGCCGACCCCGACCCCGAGCACCGCGATCGCGACGACGGTGAGCATGCCGCCGTTCGCGGCACCGCCCCACAGCAGGGCGATCGCGCCCAAATTGCGCACCGCGATCGCGAGGGCATCGCGGTCACCGGCGAGCACGTGCTCGTCGATCTCGCCGATCGCGACCGCGGCGGCGTTCCTGTCGGCCAGGTCGCTCGCCGAACCAGCGCTCGCCGCGATGATGACTGTGAACGCGGCCAGGGCGAGCACGACCGACGCCGCCGCGGCCGGCCACAGCGGCACCCGCGGAGCAGCGACGTCAGCCGTGCGCATGTCAGGCGATCGCCAGACGGCGAAGCTTGCGCTTCAGGTACCACACGACGGTCGAGACGACAGCGCCGACCAGGCCAGCGCTGAGGATCGCCGAGATGACCGCGATCGCCGCCCCGCCGACCTCGATCGCCCAGACGATCTGCGACGCTGCCGCAGTGGAGATGCCGAAGCTCCCCACCAGCCACGCGAGCGAGAGTCCGGCGAGGGCGATGCCGACGACGCTGACGGCAGCCGAGGCGCTCCAGATCGCTGCGCGCCCCCTTCGTGATTCAGTGTGCATAGTGCTCCTCCTCTGTTCCACCCGTGCACCGGGTGCCCATGCCGTTCGGCACGAGACTGCGAGACGACGCGGGGCTCATGCTCCGCCGTCCCCGAGATGATGGGCGATCGCGACCGCCAGTCGCTCGACCAGCGCGAGCGTCGGCTCGACGGATCCGCGTTCGATGGCTTCGACCGTGGCCAGCGGCGTACCGGTGAGGTCGGCGAGCTCCCGTCGGGAGAGCCCGGCATACTCGCGCAGCGCGGCCAGTGTTGCGCCGATGCGAGATTCTGCATGCATGTCGCGAACATTGACAGGTTTTCGACGGACACGCAAGCGTTTCTCCACAAGCGAGACAGACATTTCGCGGGAATTGTCGAAGTTCTGTCGAAGAACCCGCGCTCAGCCCGGCGTGCATGCGGATAATCTGGCCGAAGCGCGGCGCGAGTCCGCTGCGGCAGGAGAAAGGCGAGGTCACCGATGTCGATCCACCTTCGGGGCGCGAGCGCGGCCGAGCGCGCCCACTACGCCGCGCTCGTCCGACCCGCTCGGCTGCGGCGCGGGCTCAGCCAGATGGCGCTCGCGCAGCTCGCCGAGGTGGATCGCACCACCGTCAGCAACATCGAGCGAGGTGCCGGCGCCCCGCAGGAGGACGTGCTGCGGCGACTCTTCTCGGCACTGGGCCTCGCGACCGATGCGCAGCGGCACGATCCCGAGGTCGAGCTCTGGATCGCCGTGATGTCCGAGCTGCTCTCCACGGTGCCGACGGATCGTCGCCACCTCGCCGCAGACGCTGCCATCGCGACGCTCGCGGCGCACGTGCGAGCCGGCGGCATGTCAGACGGTGGGGCTACGGTCACCCCGATCGACGAGCGCGAACCACGGAAGCAGGCGACGGATGGACGTGCGGCACGGCGCGGCAGCCCTCGAAGGGAGCAGCCCCACGCTGAGTGAGCTCGTGCGGCTCTGCGGTCAGCTGTGCGTCGACGTGCGCATCACGCCACTGCCCGCCGGGTGGCTCGGCGCGTACGACCACGCCGGTTCGCAGATCGAGTTGGCGCCGGGCCTCACGCCGGTCGAGCAGCGCTCCGTGCTCGCCCACGAGCTCGGCCACGCGCTGCGCATGGACAGCGGCGAATCGGCGGCGGCCGAGCGCGCAGCCGAGCGGTTCGCGGCGCTGCTGCTCGTGGACCCAGCCGCCGTGCGACGGGCGGGTGCCTGGGTCCGTGACGAGGATGAGCTGGCGGAAGAGCTCGGTGTCACGGTCGATATCGTGCGCAGCTATCTCGCGCATCGCCCGCTCCGGCGGGCCGCATAGCTCAGGGCTCAGCGATGGGTGCGGGCACGACGCCAGAGGGCGCGAGGCCCTCGGCTCCCCCGTCGAGTGCGGTGAGCACCCAGATGCCGCCTTCGTGCACCGCGACCGAATGCTCCCACTGGCAGGCGTCGCCGCCGTCGGCGCTGCGCACGGTCCACCCGTCCGCGTCGGTCGTGGTCGCCGTCGAGCCGGCATGGATGATCGGCTCGATCGCGACGCAGAGACCGGGCTTGACAGCCGGTCCGCGTACCCGCGTGCGGTAGTTGAAGACCGGCGGATCCTCGTGCATGGACCGCCCGATGCCGTGACCGATGTAGTCGTCGCTGATGCCGAACCCGCTGTTCGCCTCGACGTGATCCTCGACGGCTGCGCCGACCTCGCCCAGTTGCTTCGCAGCGGCGAGCGCCGCGATGCCGTCCCACAGCGCGCCCCTGGTGACGTCGCTCAGTCGCTGCCGCTCGGCGGACCGCACCGGGTCGCCTCCCGGGACGACGACCGAGATCGCCGCATCGCCGTGGAACCCGCCGATCGTGGCGCCGCAGTCGACGGTCACGAGGTCGCCCGGCTCGATGGGCTCACCGGTGGGGATGCCGTGCACGACGACGTCGTTGATGCTCACGCAGAGCGTGTGCCGATAGCCGGGCTCCAGCTGGAAGTTCGGGACCGCGCCGTGATCGCGGATCACCTGCTCGGCCAGTCGATCGAGCTCCAGCGGTGTGACACCGGCACGGATCGCCCCGCGCACCGCCTCCAGGGCGAGTGCGGTGATGCGGCCCGGCTCGCGCATGGCAGCGAGCTCGCGCCGTGACTTGTAGTGCGCGCGGCCCCGCATCAGGCCGGGATGCCCCGCTCGGCGAGGCCGGCGAGGATCCGCTCGGTGACCTCGTCGACGGCGCCGATGCCGTCGACCTCGACGACCAGGCCCCGCTCGCCGAAGATCGCGATCAGCGGAGCGGTCTCGCGCTCGTAGACGTCGAGCCGGCGGCGCACGACGGATTCCGTGTCGTCGCTGCGGCCCTGCTCCTGCGCGCGCACCATCAGGCGCCGCACGACCTCGTCGCTGTCGGCGACCAGGCGGATGACGGCGTCGATCTGCTCGCCGCGGCGCAGGTTGACCCCGTCGAGGAACTCCACCTGGCCGGTCGTGCGCGGGTAGCCGTCGAGCAGGTAGCCGTCCACGGCGTCCGGCTGCGCCAGCCGGTCGTCGATCAGCTCATTCGTCAGCGAGTCGGGCACGTACTCGCCCGCGTCGAGGATCGCGGAGACCCGCTGACCGAGCTCGGTCTGATCCTTGATGTTCTGCCGGAAGATGTCGCCAGTGGAGACGGCGGGCACACCGAGCGTCTCGGCGATCCTGGCTGCTTGCGTTCCCTTGCCCGCGCCGGGCGGGCCCACGATCAGGAGGTTCGACATCTAGCGGATGAGCCCTTCGTAGTGGCGCTGCTGCAGCTGCGCATCGATCTGTCGGACGGTCTCGAGCCCGACGCCGACGATGATGAGGATCGACGCGCCGCCGAACGGGAAGTTCTGGTTCGCACCGACGGTCGAGAGCGCGATCAGCGGGATGAGCGCGACGATGCCGAGGTAGAGCGAGCCGGGAAGGGTGATGCGGGTGAGCACGTAGTCGAGGTACTCCGCCGTCGGGCGTCCCGCGCGGATGCCCGGGATGAAGCCGCCGTACTTCTTCATGTTGTCCGCGACCTCCTCCGGGTTGAACGTGATCGCGACGTAGAAGTACGTGAATCCGACCGTGAGGAAGAAGAAGACCGCCATGTACAGCGGCGCGTCGCCGGAGGTGAGGTTGGCCTGCACCCACAGCACCCACTCGGGCGGCGCCGTGCCGTCGCTCGGTGTCAGGAACTGCGCGATGAGCATCGGCAGGTACAGCAGCGACGAGGCGAAGATCACCGGGATCACGCCGGCCATGTTGACCTTGATGGGGATGTAGGTCGACTGACCGCCGTACATGCGCCTGCCGACCATGCGCTTCGCGTACTGGACGGGGATGCGTCGCTGCGACTGCTCGACGAAGACCACCGCGGCCATGATGAAGAGGCCGACCACCAGCACCATCGCGAACGTGTTGGGGCCCTGCGTCTGGAAGATCTGACCCAGCGCGGTCGGGAACGTCGCGGCGATGGACGTGAAGATGAGCAGCGACATGCCGTTGCCGATGCCGCGCTCGGTGATGAGCTCGCCGAACCACATGATGAGGCCCGTGCCGGCGGTCATCGTGAAGATCATCAGCGTGATCGACCACCACGAGTCGTTCGTCAGCAGGTTCTGGCACTGCGGCAGCGACGGGCCGCCGCCCTGCGAGAACAGCGCACCCTGGCGGGCGACGGTGATGAGGGTGGTGGACTGCAGCACAGCCAGCGCGATCGTCATGTAGCGCGTGTACTGCGTCAGCTTCCCCTGGCCCTGCTGGCCCTCCTTGTGGAGCGCCTCGAAGTGAGGGATGACGACGCGGAGCAGCTGCGTGATGATCGACGCGGTGATGTAGGGCATGATGCCCAGCGCGAAGATGCTCAACTGCAGCAGGGCGCCGCCGGAGAACAGGTTGACGAGCTGGTACAGCCCCGTCGCGGTCTGGTTCGCTGCGATGCACTCCTGCACGTTGCCGTAGTCGACGAACGGTGCCGGGATGAATGACCCGAACCGGAACAGCGTCACGATGGCGAGCGTGAAGATGATCTTCCGACGCAGGTCTCGCGTCTTGAAGATTCGTGCGATGGCACTGAACACGTGCAGCCTTCCAGAGAATGGCAATCGGGGCGGTCCGCGAACGGACCGCCCCTCAGCCTACTTACTTGACCGAACCGCCTGCGGCCACGACCTTCTGCTCCGCCGCGGCCGACACCTTGTCGACAGCGATCGTGAGCGCGACCGTGAGCTCGCCGCCGGCGAGCACCTTGACGGGCTGGTTCTTGCGGACTGCGCCCTTGGCGACCAGCTCCGCGACCGTGACCTCGCCGCCGTTCGGGAACAGCGCGTTCAGCTGGCCTACGTTGACGACCTGGTACTCGGTGCGGAACGGGTTCTTGAAGCCGCGCAGCTTGGGCGTGCGCATGACGCTCGTGAGCTGGCCGCCCTCGAACCCGGGGCGCACCTGGTAGCGGGCCTTCGTGCCCTTGGTGCCTCGACCGGCCGTCTTGCCCTTCGATGCCTCACCGCGGCCGACGCGCGTGCGCGCGGTCTTCGCGCCCGGCGCGGGCCGGAGGTGATGCATCTTGAGCGACGGGAGGCCGGTCGACTCGTGCTTGTCAGTCATTCTGGATCTCCTCGACCTTGACGAGGTGCCGAACCGTGTTGACGTAGCCGCGGTTCTGCTGGTTGTCCTCGCGCTCGACCGTCTGGCCGATGCGCTTGAGGCCCAGCGAACGCAGCGTGTCGCGCTGGTTCTGCTTCTCGCTGATCACGGACTTCGTCTGCGTGATCTTCAGCTTGCTCACTTGGATGCCGCCTTCGCGATCTCGGCCTCGTGCTTGGTGTGCTCCGCCTCTGCACGGAGCAGGCGCTCCGGCACGACACGGTCCACGTCGAGGCCACGACGGGCGGCGACGGCGCGCGGCTCTTCGAGCATGCGCAGCGCCTCCACCGTCGCGTGGACGATGTTGATGGAGTTCGACGAGCCGAGCGACTTGCTCAGCACGTCGTGGATGCCCGCGCACTCGAGCACGGCACGCACCGGGCCACCCGCGATGACGCCGGTACCGGCGGCAGCTGGGCGCAGGAGCACGACGCCGGCAGCGGCCTCGCCCTGCACCGGGTGCGGGATGGTCTTGGCGATGCGGGGAACGCGGAAGAAGTTCTTCTTCGCCTCCTCCACGCCCTTCGAGATCGCCGTCGGGACCTCTCGGGCCTTGCCGTAGCCGACACCGACCATGCCGTCGCCGTCGCCGACGACCACGAGGGCCGTGAAGCTGAAGCGGCGACCGCCCTTGACCACCTTCGAGACGCGGTTGATCGTCACGACGCGCTCCAGGAACTGGTTCTCGGTGCGGTCGTCGCGACGGCCGCGCTCGTTGCGCGTGCCGCGGTCGCGGCTGCCGCGACGCTGCTCGCGAGGCTCATCGCGGTGGTCGGCCGACTGGCCGGCCTCTGCCGCGGGAGCGCCTGCAGCAGCCTGCTGCGTGGTGTCCGTCACCTGCGTGTCCTTGTTCTCTTCGCTCACAGTCCCAGCCCTGCCTCTCGTGCGCCGTCGGCGATCGCTGCGACGCGACCGGCGTAGCGGTTGCCGCCGCGGTCGAAGACGACCGACTCGACGCCTGCTGCCTTCGCGCGCTCTGCGATCAGCTCGCCGACGCGCGTGGCCTTGGCCGTCTTGTCGCCGTCGAGCCCGCGGAGGTCAGCCTCCATGGTCGACGCCGAGGCGACGGTGATGCCCTGCGAGTCGTCGACGATCTGCACGAAGACGTGCCGTGCGGAGCGGGTGACGACCATGCGCGGCACCGAAGCGGTGCCGACAACCTTCTTGCGGAGGCGCGCGTGACGACGGCCGCGGGCAGCCGACTTGCTCTTGCCTCGGGTACCGATGCCCATCACTTACCAGCCTTTCCAGCCTTGCGGCGGATCTGCTCGCCTGCGTAGCGCACGCCCTTGCCCTTGTAGGGCTCGGGCTTGCGCAGCTTGCGGAGATTCGCGGCCACTTCACCGACGGCCTGCTTCGAGATACCGGTGACCGTGATCTTGTTGTTGCCCTCGACCGTGAACGAGATGCCGGCGGGCGGCTCGACGTTGATGGGGTGCGAGTAGCCGAGCGCGAACTCAAGGCCCGTGCCCTTTGCTGCCACGCGGTAGCCCGTGCCGACGACCTCGAGAGCCTTGGAGTAGCCCTCGGTGACACCGACGATGTCGTTCGCGATCAGGGTGCGGGTGAGGCCGTGCAGCGAGCGCGACTCGCGCTCGTCGTCGGGCCGGGTGACCTGCACCTGCCCGTCGGCGATCTGCACCTCGATCGGCTCAGCGATGCGGGTGGTGAGCTCGCCCTTGGGGCCCTTGACGGTGACGATGTCACCGTTCACCGAGATGTCGACTCCCGAGGGGATGTCGATGGGGAGACGTCCGATTCGTGACATGTCAGATCACCACACGTAGGCGAGGACTTCCCCGCCCACGCCCTTCTGCTCGGCCTCACGGTCGGTGAGGAGCCCTGAGCTCGTGGACAGGATGGCGACGCCGAGGCCGCCGTGCACCTGGGGGATCTCCGTCGATCGCGCGTAGACGCGCAGACCGGGCTTGGAGACCCGCTTCAGGCCGGCGAGTGCTCGCTCGCGGTTGGGGCCGTACTTGAGGCTCAGCGTCAGCGTCTTGCCGACGCGCGCGTCCTCGATCTTCCAGCTGGTGATGAAGCCCTCGCGCTCGAGGATCTCGGCGATGTTGGCCTTCAGGTTCGACGACGGCAGCGTGACCTCGTCGTGCATCGCCGTGTTGGCGTTGCGCAGACGCGTCAGCATGTCGGCGAC
Source organism: Agrococcus sp. Ld7 (assembly GCF_045064095.1). NCBI lineage: Bacteria > Bacillati > Actinomycetota > Actinomycetes > Micrococcales > Microbacteriaceae > Agrococcus > Agrococcus sp. Ld7. Next base: position 188,831 of record NZ_JBISGY010000002.1, read on the forward strand.
CGGGTCGGTCATCGTCATGGGTGGTTCTCCATTCTGGTTTCGCGGCCCGTTCCACGGACAGCGACCTTGAAGTCAGCTCGGCGCCGACGGCGCCGATGGGGTCAGGACTCGTTCGACTCGTTCTTGAAGGGGAAGCCGAGCGCCTTCAGCAGCGCACGACCCTCGACATCCGACTTCGCCGTCGTCACGACGGTGATGTCGAAGCCGCGGACGCGGTCGATCTTGTCCTGGTCGATCTCGTGGAACACGGACTGCTCCGCGAGGCCGAACGTGTAGTTGCCGCTGCCGTCGAACTGCTTCGGGCTGAGCCCGCGGAAGTCGCGGATGCGCGGGAGGGCGAGCGTCAGCAGACGGTCGAGGAACTCCCACATGCGGTCGCCACGCAGCGTGACGTGGGCGCCGATCGGCATGCCGTCACGCAGCTTGAACTGCGCGATCGACTTCTTGGCGGCGGTGACCTTCGGCTTCTGGCCGGTGATCTGCGTCAGGTCGCGGATCGCGCCGTCGATCACCTTCGAGTCGCGCGCGGCTTCGCCGACGCCCGTGTTGACGACGATCTTGGTCAGGCCGGGCACCTGCATGACGTTCGTGAGGCCGAGCTCCTGCTGGAGCTGCGCCACGATCGTCTCGCGGTACTGCTGCTTGAGCCTGGGCAGGCGCACTGCGGTGTCAGTCATTGCTCTTGATCTCCTTGCCCGACTTCGTCGAGACGCGGACCTTCTGCGGGATCGAGACGCCGTTCTTCTCGACGTTCTTGACCTCTGCGCGGACTCGCGTGGGCTTCTTCGTCTCGGGGTCGACGAGCGCGACGTTCGACACGTGGATCGGAGCCTCGTGGCTCTCGATGCCACCCGTGCGGGTGCCGCGGTTGGTCTGGCCGACCTTGATGTGCTTGGTGACGAGGTTGATGCCCTCGACGATCACTCGGTCCTGCTCGATGAGGACCTCGAGGACGCGACCGGTCTTGCCCCGGTCGCCGCCGCGCGACTCGCGCGCTCCAGCGATGACCTGCACGAGGTCACCCTTCTTGATGCTGGCCATGGGTCAGATCACCTCCGGTGCGAGCGACACGATCTTCATGAAGCGCTTGTCGCGAAGCTCGCGACCGACGGGTCCGAAGATGCGCGTGCCGCGGGGGTCGCCATCCGTCTTCAGGATGACGGCTGCGTTCTCGTCGAACTTGATGTAGGAGCCGTCGGTGCGACGCGTCGACTTCTTGGTGCGGACGACGACGGCCTTGACCACGTCGCCCTTCTTGACGTTGCCGCCCGGGATGGCGTCCTTGACCGTAGCCACGATGGTGTCACCGAGGCCGGCGTAGCGACGGCCGGAGCCGCCGAGCACGCGAATGGTCAGGAGCTCCTTGGCGCCGGTGTTGTCGGCAACCTTGATGCGGGATTCCTGCTGAATCATGGGTCTTGATCTCCTTCGAGGCCGAGGCCTACTTGGCCTTCTCGAGGATCTCGACGACGCGCCACCGCTTGGTGGCGGACATCGGACGGGTCTCTGCGATCAGGACGCGGTCGCCGGTGCCGGCGGCGTTCTGCTCATCGTGGGCCTTGACCTTCGAGGTCTTGCGCAGCACCTTGCCGTACAGGGGGTGCTTCACGCGGTCCTCGACCTCGACGACGACGGTCTTGTCCATCTTGTCGGAGGTGACGTAGCCGATGCGCGTCTTGCGGTAACCGCGCTGCAGCGTCTCGTCCCCCTGCTGCTCAGTGGTAGCCATCAGTTGTCCTCAGCCTTCTGGTCATTCTCAGAAGCCTCGGCCGCGTCGGCCTTCTTCGACTTCTTCTTGTCCGCGGGCTTCTCGACGGGCGCCGGCGAGGCGCTGATGCCGAGCTCGCGCTCGCGGATCACGGTGTACAGCCGCGCGATGTCGCGCTTGACAGCCCGGAGGCGGCCGTGCGAATCCAGCTGGCCGGTGGCCGACTGGAAGCGCAGGTTGAACAGCTCTTCCTTGGCCCGCTTCAGCTCGACGACGAGTCGCTCGTCGTCCAGGGTGGCGAGCTCGGCGGGCATGAGCTCCTTGGAACCGATCGCCATTATGCGTCAGCCTCCTCGCGCTTGATGATGCGTGCCTTGAGCGGCAGCTTGTGGATGGCTCGCGTCATCGCTTCACGCGCGAGCTCCTCTTCGACACCGGCGACCTCGAACAGGACGCGACCCGGCTTGACGTTCGCGACCCACCACTCGGGCGAGCCCTTGCCGGAGCCCATGCGGGTCTCGGCGGGCTTCTTCGTCAGCGGACGGTCGGGGTAGATGTTGATCCACACCTTGCCGCCACGCTTGATGTGACGCGTCATGGCGATACGTGCGGCCTCGATCTGGCGGTTCGTGACATACGCAGGCGTCAGGGCCTGGATGCCGTAGTCACCGAAGGACACTGCCGTGCCGCCGGTGGCCTGGCCACGACGCTTCGGGTGGTGCTGCTTGCGGTGCTTGACTCGACGGGGAATAAGCATTACTTCGCCTCTGCTCCTGCTGCAGCCGGAGCTGCGTCACGACGGGGTCCACGACGCTCGCGCTGCGGCGACTTCTGGTTCGCCTGCTCGCGAGCCAGCTCGCGGTTGGTGAGCTCACCGTTGTAGATCCAGACCTTCACGCCGATGCGGCCGAAGGTGGTGCGGGCCTCGTAGAAGCCGTAGTCGATGTTCGATCGCAGCGTGTGCAGGGGCACGCGGCCCTCGCGGTACTGCTCGCTGCGGCTCATCTCGGCACCGCCGAGGCGACCCGACACCTTGATCTTCACGCCCTTGGCGCCGGCGCGCTGCGCCGACTGCAGGCCCTTGCGCATCGCGCGGCGGAATGCCACGCGAGCGCTCAGCTGCTCAGCGATGCCCTGCGCGACGAGCTGCGCCGAGCCCTCGGGGTTCTTGACCTCGAGGATGTTCAGCTGGATCTGCTTGCCGGTGAGCTTCTCGAGGTCGGCGCGGATGCGCTCGGCCTCGGCGCCGCGGCGGCCGATCACGATGCCCGGACGGGCGGTGTGGATGTCGACGCGCACGCGGTCCTTGGTGCGCTCGATCTCGATGCGGGCGACGCCGGCGCGGTCGAGGCTGGTGGTCAGCATCTTGCGGATGCGGATGTCCTCAGCGACGTAGTCGGCGTAGCGCTGGCCCGGCTTCGTCGACTCGGCGAACCAGCGCGACACGTGGTCGGTGGTGATGCCGAGGCGGAAGCCGTACGGGTTGACCTTCTGTCCCATTACTTCTCGTCCTCCGTGGTCGGCGTCGCGAGCACGACGGTGATGTGGCTCGTCCGCTTGTTGATGCGGAATGCGCGACCCTGTGCACGCGGCTGGAAGCGCTTGAGCGTGGTGCCCTCATCGACGAATGCGCGGGACACGTACAGGTCCTGCTCGTCGAGGAACTCGTTCGCAGCGTCAGCCTTGACCCGAGCGTTGGCCACCGCGGAGGCGACCAGCTTGTACACGGGCTCCGAGGCGCCCTGCGGGGCGAACTTCAGGATCGCGAGGGCCTCTTCGGCCTGCTTGCCGCGGATCATGTCGACGACACGGCGGGCCTTCTGAGGGGTCACGCGGATGTGACGAACGCGAGCGATCGACTCAACCATTGCCTTCTCCTTCTTCCGTCACCGCGCTTAGCGGCGACGGCCCTTCTTGTCGTCCTTCACGTGTCCACGGAAGGTGCGGGTGGGCGCGAACTCGCCCAGCTTGTGACCGACCATCGTCTCAGTGACGAAGACCGGGATGTGCTTGCGTCCGTCGTGCACGGCGATCGTGTGGCCGAGCATGGCCGGGACGATCATCGAACGGCGCGACCACGTCTTGATGACGTTCTTGCTCTTGGACTCGTTCTGCCGAACCACCTTGGTGAGGAGGTGGTCGTCGACGAACGGACCCTTCTTGAGGCTGCGGGGCATCGGACTCTCCTACTAGCGCTTCTTCTTGCCGGTCGAACGGCGACGGACGATGAGCTTGTCACTCGGCTTGTTGGGGCGGCGGGTGCGACCCTCGACCTGACCCCAGGGGCTGACGGGGTGGCGGCCACCGCTCGTCTTGCCCTCGCCGCCACCGTGCGGGTGGTCGACCGGGTTCATGGCGACACCGCGGACGGTCGGGCGGACGCCCTTCCAGCGCTTGCGGCCGGCCTTGCCCCAGTTGATGTTCGACTGCTCGGCGTTGCCGACCTCGCCGATCGTGGCGCGGCAGCGTGCGTCGACGTTGCGGATCTCGCCGGACGGCAGCCGGAGCTGCACGTAGGGGCCGTCCTTGGCGACCAGACGCACCGAGGCACCCGCCGAGCGGGCCATCTTGGCGCCGCCGCCCGGGCGGAGCTCCACAGCGTGGATGACCGTACCGGTGGGGATGTTGCGCATCGGCAGGTTGTTGCCGGGCTTGATGTCGGCGCCTGCGCCGGACTCCACGACGTCGCCCTGGCCCAGCTTGGTGGGAGCCAGGATGTAGCGCTTCGTGCCGTCCTCGAAGTGCAGCAGCGCGATGCGCGCCGTGCGGTTGGGGTCGTACTCGATGTGCGCGACGCGGGCGTTCACGCCGTCCTTGTCATTGCGACGGAAGTCGATGACGCGGTACTGGCGCTTGTGACCGCCACCGATGTGACGCGTCGTGATGCGTCCGGTGTTGTTGCGGCCGCCGGTCTTGGGCAGCGGGCGAAGCAGCGACTTCTCGGGCGTCGATCGGGTGATCTCAGCGAAGTCGGCGACGGACGAGCCTCGACGACCCGGGGTCGTCGGCTTGTACTTGCGAATAGCCATGTTCTCGTTCCTTCAGTCCTCAGCCGACAGCCGTGAAGATGTCGATCGAACCCGACTTCAGCTTCACGATGGCGCGCTTGGTGTCCTTGCGCTTGCCAGTGCCGAAGCGGGTGCGGCGCGTCTTGCCGACGCGATTGAGGGTGTTGACGCGCTCCACCTTGACGCTGAAGATCTTCTCGATCGCGAGCTTGATCTCGGTCTTCGAGGCGCGGGGGTCGACCTCGAAGGTGTAGCTGCCCATGTCGATGAGCGCGTAGCTCTTCTCCGACACGATCGGTCGGATGATGACGTCGCGCGGGTCCTTGTTGTAGCCGCTCATCAGTTGTCCTTCTCTGCCTTGTCGGCCTTCGAGGCCTTGCCGGCCTCGACGAAGCCTGCGGCCTCAGCGGCCGCGGCGTCGCGGAACCACACCTCGGCCTCGGTCTGCTCGTACCAGCGGCCCTCGGGCCGGTGGAACTTCATCGAGTTGGCGTTGCCCTTGATCTCGAAGCCCTCGGGGGCCGAGCCGTCCTCGAGCGGGGCGTGGGAGTCGGGGCCGAAGTCGGCGGCGTCCGCAGCCGGCTGCTCAGCGACCTTCACGGGCTGCTCGGCCTCGGCGGCCTTGGCTGCCTTCGGCTCGGCTGCCGCCTTGGGCGCAGCTGCTGCGACCTCGACCGACGAGCCCGTCTTCGCGGCGACGAACGCCTCGAAGGCGGTCTGCGAGAAGACGATGTCGTCGCTCACGAGCACGTCGTAGGCGTTGAGCTGGTCCCAGGGGAGCACGTGCACCTCTGCGAGGTTGCGCACCGAGAGGAACGCGGTCTCCTCGGCGCGATCCAGCACCAGCATCACGTTCTTCGCGACGCCGAGCGCCGCGAACGTGTCGACGGCGGTGCGGGTGCTGGGCGCCTCGGAGGAGAACGCCGAGATGACGTGCACGTGGCCACCGCGAGCGCGGTCCGAGAGCGCGCCGAGCAGCGCAGCGGCGATCATCTTCTTCGGGGTGCGCTGCGAGTAGTCACGCGGCGTCGGGCCGTGGACGCTGCCACCGCCGCGGTGCTGCGGCATGCGGATCGAGCCCTGACGGGCGCGGCCGGTGCCCTTCTGCTTGAACGGCTTCGCACCGGATCCCGAGACCTCGCCACGACCCTTGGTCGAGTGCGTGCCCTGGCGTGCGGCAGCGCGCTGCGCGACGACCACCTGGTGGATCAGCGGAACATTCGTCTGGACGTCGAAGATGCTCGCGGGCAGCTCGACCGAGCCTGCCTGCTCGCCCTTGGCGTCGACGATGGCGACCTGTGCAGTCATGCTCAGGCTCCCTTCACAGCGTTGCGGACGTACACGAGACGACCACGGGCGCCGGGAACGGCTCCCTTGACGAGCATGAGTCCCTGCTCGGCGTCGACGGCGTGGATCGTGAGGTTGAGCACCGACACGCGGTCCGTACCCATGCGGCCCGGCATGCGCTTGCCGCGGAAGACGCGGCTCGGCGTTGCCGAGGCACCGATGGAGCCGGGCTTGCGGTGGTTGCGGTGGGCACCGTGCGATGCCGAGACGCCAGCGAAGTTGTGGCGCTTCATGACACCTGCGAAGCCCTTGCCCTTCGACGTGCCGACGACGTCGACCTTCTGGCCGGCGGCGAACAGGTCGACTGCCAGCTCCTGGCCGAGCTCGTACTCGGCGGCGTTGTCGGTGCGCACCTCAGCGAGGTGGCGGCGCGGCGTGACGCCAGCGGCGTCGAAATGCCCGGCGGCAGGCTTCGTGACCTTGCGCGGGTCGATCTGGCCGGCGGCGATCTGGATGGCTGCGTAGCCGTCCTTCTCGGGCGTGCGGATCTGCGTGACCACGTTCGGCGTGATCTCGAGCACCGTGACGGGGACGAGCTTGTTGTGCTCATCCCACACCTGGGTCATCCCGAGCTTCTTGCCGAGCAGGCCGCGAGTCGTCGTGATCTTCGACATGGCGTTCCTTAAAGCTTGATCTCGATGTTGACGTCAGCGGGCAGGTCGAGGCGCATGAGCGAGTCGACTGCCTTCGGCGTCGGGTCGATGATGTCGATGAGTCGCTTGTGCGTGCGCTTCTCGAAGTGCTCGCGGCTGTCCTTGTACTTGTGGGGTGACCGGATCACCACGACCACGTTCTTCTCGGTCGGCAGCGGCACAGGGCCCACCACCGTCGCGCCCGCACGGGTCACGGTGTCGACGATCTTGCGCGCCGACGAGTCGATGACCTCGTGGTCGTACGACTTCAGTCGGATGCGGATCTTCTGTCCCGCCATGGCTGACTCTCTTCCTGTCGACGCAGCTGTTCTGGGCTGCTCGCAACGCACTCTCGAGTGCACCGCTGTTCTTCTGTCAATGCCCGCAAGGGGCGCGCGCCGCTGCCGCCCATGGCAGTGCCATGATCGACGTCGGCGAAGTTCCTGTTGGAGCTGCCCGCGGCCCAGGATCGTGATCGACCTGTGCACAGCCAGAGCAGTGAGCGACGTGAACCGCCGCGTTTGCAACCTCACGATTCTCGCACGGATGCGAAGGCTCGTGCAACCCGGGCGTGTCGCGCTCATCGCGACAACCAGAACGGGGACGGGGCGAGCCCCGTCCCCGCCTGTGCAGCGCTCTACTGCTGCTGGTCCTGCGCGTCCTGCGAGCCCTGCGCGTCCTGCTGGCCGACGAAGCCATCGCCGTGCTCCTGCGCACGGTCGGTGTGCTCGGCGAACTTGCCGCCGGTCATCTTGTCGAAGCCGTCGCCGACGCCCTGGATGGCCTGATCGCTGTGCTGCTCGCCCTGCTCGCTGTTCAGCGCGTCCTTGCCCTTGTTCACGAGGTCATCGAAGCCCATGCGTCGTCCTTCCTTCGGTGCCGCGCCGATCGCGGCAGTGGCTCAGCCAAGCACACGCCTCGGTCGCCCGCCATGGGCGAACGCTCAGACGACGCGGCTGCCCGCCTGCCACACGGCGCCGGTGAGGGGCACCCCCGGTCGGTAGGCGAGGTGCGTGACGGACGGCGCCTCCAGCACCTGCAAATCAGCTCGGGCGCCGGGCCGGATGCGTCCCAGCGGCAGGCGCGCGCGCCCGGCGCGATCGATGGTCGGCTCATCGCGCTGCAGCGCCCTCGCTCCGCCGAGCGTCGCCGCCCGCACCGCCTCCTCGACCGTGAGGCCCATCTGCAGCACGGCGGTCGCGATGCAGAACGCCATCGAGGTGGTGTAGCTCGTGCCCGGGTTGCAGTTCGTCGCGATGGCGACGATGGCGCCCGCATCCAGGAGGCGCCTCGCGGGCGCGAGCGGCATGCGCGTCGAGAGGTCGCACGCCGGCAGCACCGTCGCGACCGTGCCGCGGCCGCCCTGCCACGAGCCCGCGAGCAGCCGCACCTCCTCGTCATCGAGGAAGGCGACGTGGTCGACGCTCGCCGCCCCGAGCTCCACAGCGAGCCGCACGCCCGGCCCCTCACCCAGCTGGTTGCCGTGCGCCCGCAGCGCGAGCCCCGCACCGCGCCCGGCTTCGAGGACGCGGCGCGACTGCGCCTCGTCGAAGGCGCCGCGCTCGCAGAAGACGTCGATCGCGTCGACGTGCGGCGCGACGGCGTCGAGCATCGCACCGACGACCAGGTCGACGTAGTCGTCGGGCTCGGCGCCAGCCGGCACCAGGTGCGCGCCCAGGAAGCTGACCGAGTCGGCCCGGGTCGCCGCGATGCGGGCGCTGCGCAGCTCGTCGGCGACGGTCAGCCCGTAGCCGGTCTTGGTCTCGAAGGCGGTCGTGCCGCCGCGCAGCATCTCATCGGCGAGCCGGTCGAGGTTGGTGGCGAGTTCGTCGTCGGTCGCGGCGCGGGTCGCGTCCACGGTCACGCCGATGCCGCCGGCGGCGTAGGCCTCGCCGGCCATGCGCGCCTCGAACTCGGCGGTGCGGTCGCCGGCGAACACGAGATGCGTGTGACTGTCGACCCAGCCGGGCAGCACCGCGCGGCCCTCCACGTCGACGCGCTCGTCGGCTGCCGGTGCGGCGGATGCCTCACCCACCCACGCGATCGCGTCGCCGTCGACCACGACGGCCGCGTCGCGCATTCGCCCGAGGCCCTCGTCGTTGGTCGTGAGCTCGCCGATGCCGGTGATGAGCGTCGCGCTCACGGCTGCTGCTCGTGCTCGATGCCGACCCGGAAGCTCTCGCCCTCGCGCGCCGACCAGGATTCCACGCGGTCGAGCATGCCGGCCCCGAGCAGCGCACCGCCCCCGACCGTGAAGGCGACGGATGCCTCGATGTCGCGGGCGAGGAAGCGGTCGGGCCCGACGCCCGGCACCAGCGCGCGGAGCTGCTCGATGACCCGCCCGGTGCGGGGACCGGGCGCGTCGTCGCGCAGCTCGATGCCGCGCGCTGCCGTCATGATCTCGATCGCGAGCACGCGGCCGAGGCCGTCGACGGCGCGGCGCAGCTTGCGGGCGGCGCCCCACCCCATCGAGACGTGGTCCTCCTGCATCGCGCTCGAGGGGATCGAGTCGACCGACGCCGGGCTCGCGAGCCGCTTGAGCTCGGAGACGATACCGGCCTGCGTGTACTGCGCGATCATCAGGCCGGAGTCGACGCCCGGGTCGTGGGCGAGGAACGGCGGGAGTCCGTAGGAGCGCGCCGGGTCGAGGAAGCGGTCGCTGCGGCGCTCGCTCATCGAGGCGACGTCGGCGATCGCGATGCCCAGGAAGTCGAGCACCGCGGCGACCGGCGCCCCGTGGAAGTTGCCGTTCGAGACCACGCGGCCGTCGGGCAGCACGACGGGGTTGTCGATCGCGCTCGACAGCTCGATCTCGGCGACGCGGGCAGCGTGCGCCGCGGTGTCTCGCGCCGTGCCGTGCACCTGCGGGGCGCAGCGCAGCGAGTAGGCATCCTGCACCCTCGTGTCCTCCGGCCCCTTGTGGCTCGCGACGATGGGACTGTCGGCCAGCAGCGCGGCGATGTTGGCGGCACTGGCGACCTGGCCGGGATGCGGGCGCAGCGCCATGAGCTCTGCGGCGAACGGCGCGTCGGTGCCGAGCAACCCCTCGACGCTCATCGCGGCGGCGAGGTCGGCGGTGTCGAGCAGCTTGTCGAGGTCGGCGAGCGCGAGGCACAGCATCGCGAGCATGCCGTCGGTGCCGTTGACGAGGGCGAGCCCTTCCTTCTCGGCCAGCACCACGGGCGTCAGGCCGGCGCGGGCGAGGGCCTCGGAAGCGTCGAGGAGCTCGGTGGCGAGTGCCAGCGGGCCATCGCCCGGGCGGTCGACCCGCACGGTGCCTTCGCCCATCGCCGCGAGCGCGATGTGCGACAGCGGCGCGAGGTCGCCCGAGCAGCCCAGCGAGCCGTACTCGCCGATCACGGGGTGGATGCCGGCGTTGAGCATGCCCGCGTAGAGCTCTGCCGTCGCGCGGCGGATGCCCGTGCGGCCGGTCGCGAGCGTCTGCAGCCGCAGCAGCATCAGCCCTCGCACCACCTCGCGCTCGATCTCCTCGCCGCTCGAGGCCGCGTGCGAGCGGATGAGCGACTGCTGCAGCCGCGTGCGATCCTCCGGCCCGATCGCGGTGTTCGCCAGCGCGCCGAAGCCCGTCGAGATCCCGTAGTGCGGTCGCGGGTCTGCGGCCAGTCCGTCGATCACCGCGCGGGCGGTGTCGATGCGGTCGAGCGCCGCGGCGCTCAGTTCGACGGCCGCGTCGAAGCGTGCGACCTGCACAACATCGTGGCGGGTGAGTGGGGCGTCTCCGATGCGTACGGGCATGGCCCCATTCCACCGCTCCGGCCCGAGCGCCGCACCCGCGTCGTGCACACTGGTGTCTGAGATCTCAGACGAGCCGCTCGAGCCCGAACGAGCGCACCATGAGGAGGCGACCGATGACGGTGCCGAGGATGCCTGCGGCCCGCAGCGCGCTGCGCGTGCTCTCGCTGCTCGCGGAGCAGGCCGGCCCGGTGCGCGCCGCGACCATCGCGCGCACGCTCGAGCTGCCGCGCTCGAGCACCTATCAGCTGCTGCAGGTGATGCGCGACGAGGGCTTCCTGGTGCACTACCCGGAGCTCGGCGCCTGGGGTCCGAGCGCACGCGTCCAGCAGATCGGCTCGCGCGTCGCGGCGGCGACCCGGCTCGAGCGGCTCGCGCAGCCGCTGCTCGACCGCCTGGTGCGCGGCGCGCAGGTGCCGACGACGAGCCACCTCGCGGTGCTCACCGGCAGCGATGTCGCCTATGCGGGCCGCGGCGAGCAGCCGCGCTCCCCCTCGACCGTCTCCAGCGTCGGCGTGCGGCTGCCGGCGGTCCGCACGGCGACCGGCAGAGCGATGCTGTCGGCCCTCAGCACCGAGCAGGTGCGTGCGCTCATCCCGCGCGACCGCGATCTCGCAGGTGAGCAGCCGTCCACCCGAGCCGCACTGATGACGCTGCTCGCGGGCGTCCGGCGGCGCGGCTGGGCGCGCGAGGACGGCGAGGTCGATGCATCGTACGGCTCCGTCGCGGCGGCAGCACGCGACGGAACCGGCTACCCTGCCGCCGCCATCGGGCTGACCTTCCGGCAGGCGGCGCTCGATCTGTCGGACTGGGAGTCCCTCGGGGGGCAGTGCGCGGCCGCCGCCGCCGAGCTCACGCAGCGGCTCGGCGGCGGCTGACGCCTCGTCAGAGCGGCTGCTCGCGCGTGTCGCCCTCGGGTTCCTCCGAGGCGCCCTCGGTCGCGGCCGAGGCGTCATCGACGTCGGCGCCCGCGGGCGGCATCGCGTGCGCCCGATCGATCACATCCTGCGCACGCTCGGCCTGCTCGTCGTAGCTCGCGCCGGTCGCGTCATCGACGAAGTCCTTGCTCCCGTCGACATCGACGCCGGGCAGCTCCACATCGGGTCCGTCGTCGTGCCGGTGCTCCACCGGCGGCTCAGCGTTCGCCATCTCCCACCTCCGTCGTCACGGGCGGGTCGTCCGCCGCCCTCCTGCCAGCAGACTACGCGCCGCGATCAGAGCACCCCGTCGATGAGCCACCACACGCCCACGACCAGCTGCGCGATGGCGATGATGAGTGCGACGGAGACAAGCGTCACGTGCACCGTGAGGAACCGCGTGGGCTTGCCGTGCGCATCTCGCGCGCGCTCGTCGTCCGCGACGCGTCGCAGGAACGCGGGCCACACGAGCAGGCTGAATGCCGACCCGATCAGCAGCAGGATCGCACCGACCACACCCACGGCGTCAGTCATCACGAGCCGGATCGTCCGGGCGGGCGTGCGCGATGCGGATCAGCTGCCGCAGCACGGCCTCGTCGATCTGCTCGAGCCGCTTGACGTAGACGCAGCCGGCGCCCTCCGTGTAGGAGCCGAGCCTCGGCAGCAGCGCTGCCCCTTCCGCGGAGTCCTTCAGCCCGTAGAGCGAGAGCGCGCTCTTGCGCGGCGAGAAGCCGACCTTGGGCCACTCCCCCTCGGTCCGAGACGTCTTCGACGGCGAGACGGAGTGAAAGCTGCCGAACCCGACGATCGACGGCCCCCACAGCACGGGCGCCTCGCCGGTCTCCTCGCGCATGATCTCCACGAGGCGCCGGCCGTCGGCGGCCCGCTGCGGCGGCTGCGCCGCGTCCAGGAACGCGTCGACGAATGCATCGGTGGGTCTGGTCTTCGCCTCGGCCATGCCTCCATGATGCACCCCCGCACCCGCGCGCGACACGGTGCAGCGCCGTACCGCCAGCGCACGCAGAAGGGGCCCCGCCGAAGCGGGGCCCCTTCTGTGCAGTCAGCTGACTACTTGACGATCTTCGTGACCGTGCCGGCGCCGACGGTGCGGCCACCCTCACGGATGGCGAAGCCGAGGCCCTCCTCCATGGCGATCGGCTGGATCAGCTCGACCGACATGTCGGTGGTGTCGCCGGGCATGACCATCTCGGTGCCCTCGGGCAGCGAGATGACGCCGGTGACGTCCGTGGTGCGGAAGTAGAACTGCGGGCGGTAGTTCGTGAAGAACGGGTTGTGACGGCCGCCCTCGTCCTTGGCGAGGATGTACGCCGTGCCCTCGAAGTTCGTGTGCGGCGTGACCGAGCCCGGCTGCACGACGACCTGGCCGCGCTCGACGTCCTCGCGCTTCGTGCCGCGAAGGAGCAGACCGCAGTTCTCGCCGGCCCATGCCTCGTCGAGCTGCTTGTGGAACATCTCGATGCCCGTGACCGTGGTCTTCTGCGTCGCGCGGATGCCGACGATCTCGACCTCGGAGTTGATCTTCAGCGTGCCGCGCTCGGCGCGACCCGTGACGACCGTGCCGCGGCCGGTGATCGTGAAGACGTCCTCGACGGGCATCAGGAACGGACGGTCGCGGTCGCGGACCGGGTCCGGGATGTTGTCGTCGGCAGCCTGCATGAGCTCGAGGATCGCGTCGACCCACTTCTCCTCGCCCTCGAGCGCCTTCAGCGCCGAGACGCGGATGACGGGGGCGTTGTCGCCGTCGAAGTCCTGGCTCGAGAGCAGCTCGCGAACCTCGAGCTCGACGAGCTCCAGGATCTCCTCATCGTCCACCATGTCCGACTTGTTGAGCGCGACCATCAGGTACGGCACGCCGACCTGCTTGGCGAGCAGCACGTGCTCGCGCGTCTGCGCCATCGGGCCGTCGGTGGCGGCGACCACGAGGATCGCGCCGTCCATCTGGGCCGCGCCGGTGATCATGTTCTTGATGTAGTCAGCGTGACCGGGGGCGTCGACGTGCGCGTAGTGGCGCTTCGGCGTCTCGTACTCGATGTGCGAGATGTTGATCGTGATGCCGCGCTGACGCTCCTCGGGAGCGGAGTCGATGGTCGCGAAGTCGCGCTGCACGTTCGTCGAAGACGGGTACTTGTCAGCAAGGACCTTCGAGATGGCAGCCGACAGCGTCGTCTTGCCGTGGTCGACGTGACCGATCGTTCCGATGTTGACGTGCGGCTTGGTCCGCTCGAACTTGGCCTTAGCCACTGTGTCCTCCTAGGACTGTTCTCGTGAGTGCACCGCCGCGACTGCGACGGTCCTTCGGGGTGGTGTTGATCTATCGTACTTCGGCGACGGATGCAGAGAAAACCGAAGCCTATGACGGTGGCCGTCGGGGCGCCGAGCTGGCCGCCCCGACGAGCTCACTCGCCCTTGCTCTTCTGGACGATCTCCTCAGAGACGGCCCTGGGGACCTCGGCGTAGCTCGAGAACTCCATCGAGTAGACGGCGCGCCCGGAGGTCTTCGACCGCAGGTCGCCCACGTAGCCGAACATCTCGGACAGCGGCACGTCGGCCTTGATGACCTTCACGCCCTGCGCGTCCTCCATCGACTGGATCTGCCCGCGACGCGAGTTCAGGTCGCCGATCACGTCGCCCATGTACTCCTCGGGCGTGCGCACCTCGACCGCCATGAGCGGCTCGAGGAGGATCGGCTGCGCCTTGCGGGCAGCCTCCTTGTACGCCATGGAGCCGGCGATCTTGAACGCCATCTCCGAGGAGTCGACGTCATGCGCAGCACCGTCGAGCAGCGTCGCCTTGACGCCCACCGTCGGGTAGCCGGCGAGCACGCCGATCTGCATCGCGTCCTGCATGCCGGCGTCGACCGAGGGGATGTACTCACGGGGCACGCGACCGCCGGTGACGGCGTTCACGAACTCGTAGGTGACCTCGGTGGTGACCTCCATCGGCTCGAGCTTGATCTGCACCTTCGCGAACTGACCGGATCCACCGGTCTGCTTCTTGTGGGTGTAGTCGAACTTCTCGATCGTGCCCTTGATGGTCTCGCGGTACGCGACCTGGGGCTTGCCGACGTTCGCCTCGACGTTGAACTCGCGCTTCATGCGGTCGACGAGGATGTCGAGGTGCAGCTCGCCCATGCCCTTGATGACCGTCTGACCGGTCTCCGGGTTGTTCTCGGTGCGGAAGGTCGGGTCCTCCTCGGCGAGCTTCTGGATGGCGATCGAGAGCTTCTCCTGGTCGGCCTTCGTCTTCGGCTCGATGGCGACCTCGATCACGGGCGCGGGGAACGTCATCGACTCGAGGACGACCTGGTTGGCCGGGTCGCTCAGCGTGTCGCCGGTGGTCGTGTCCTTGAGGCCGATCACCGCGTAGATGTGACCGGCGGACATCGCCTCGACCGGGTTCTCCTTGTTGGCGTGCATCTGGAAGATCTTGCCGATGCGCTCCTTCTTGCCCTTGGTCGAGTTCACGACCTGGGCACCGGAGTCGACGTGGCCCGAGTAGACGCGCACGTAGGTGAGACGGCCGAAGAACGGGTGCACGGCGACCTTGAACGCGAGCGCCGCGAACGGCTCGTCGCGGTCCGCGTGCCGCTCGATGACGAGCTCCTCGTCACGCACGTCGCGACCGGGGATGGCCGGCACGTCGAGCGGGTTCGGGAGGTAGTCGACGACCGCGTCGAGCATCGGCTGGACGCCGCGGTTCTTGAAGGCGGAGCCGCACAGCACGGGGTAGATCTCCGAGTTGACCGTCATCTTGCGGATGGCGGCCTTGATCTCGGCGACCGTGATCTCCTCGCCCTCGAAGAACTTCTCCATCAGCGCGTCGTCCGTCTCGGCGACCGTCTCGATGAGCGCCGCGCGATACTCGTCGGCCTTCTCCTTGAGCTCTGCGGGGATCTCCTCGATGGCGTACTCGGCGCCCATCTTCACGTCACCCTTGGAGTCGCCTCGCCAGGTCTTCGCGTTCATCTCGACCAGGTCGACGATGCCCTCGAAGGAGCTCTCCTCGCCGATCGGCAGCTGGAGCACCAGCGGACGAGCGCCCAGGCGGTTGATGATCGTGTCGACCGTGAAGTAGAAGTCGGCACCCAGCTTGTCCATCTTGTTGACGAAGCAGATGCGCGGCACGTCGTACTTGTCGGCCTGGCGCCAGACGGTCTCGGACTGGGGCTCGACGCCCTCCTTGCCGTCGAAGACGGCCACAGCACCGTCGAGGACGCGCAGCGACCGCTCCACCTCGACCGTGAAGTCGACGTGTCCGGGGGTGTCGATGATGTTGATCTGGTTGTTGTCCCAGAAGCAGGTCACGGCGGCAGACGTGATCGTGATGCCGCGCTCCTGCTCCTGCTCCATCCAGTCGGTCGTCGCGCCGCCGTCGTGCGTCTCGCCCATCTTGTGGTTGACGCCCGTGTAGAACAGGATGCGCTCGGTCGTGGTGGTCTTGCCGGCATCGATGTGCGCCATGATGCCGATGTTGCGGACCTTCTTCAGGTCCGTGAGCACGTCCTGTGCCACAGGGTTCCTCCGATGAGTGGATAAGCGATGGATGGTGGGCTGCGGGCCGCCGAACGGCGGCCCGCAACGGATCACCAGCGGTAGTGCGCGAAGGCCTTGTTCGACTCGGCCATCTTGTGCGTGTCCTCACGGCGCTTCACCGCGGCGCCGAGGCCGTTCGAAGCGTCGAGGATCTCATTCATGAGGCGCTCGGTCATGCTCTTCTCGCGACGCGCCTTGGCGTAGGAGACGAGCCAGCGCAGCGCGAGCGTGTTCGCGCGGTGCGGCTTGACCTCGACGGGCACCTGGTAGGTGGAGCCACCGACACGGCGCGACTTGACCTCGAGGGTCGGACGGATGTTGTCCAGGCCCTTCTTGAGGATCACGACGGCGTCTTCGCCCGACTTGGTGCCGACGCCGGCGAGCGCGCCGTAGACGATGCGCTCGGCGAGGCCCTTCTTGCCGTCCAGCAGGATCTTGTTGACGAGCTGCGAGACGATCGGTGCGCCGTAGACGGGGTCAGCAACGACGGGGCGCTTGGGTGCGGGTCCCTTGCGAGGCATTACTTCTTCTCCATCTTCGCGCCGTAGCGGCTGCGAGCCTGCTTGCGGTTCTTCACGGCCTGGGTGTCGAGCGCGCCGCGCACGATCTTGTAGCGCACGCCGGGGAGGTCCTTCACACGACCGCCGCGGACGAGCACCATCGAGTGCTCCTGGAGGTTGTGGCCCTCACCGGGGATGTAGGCGGTGACCTCGGTGCCGTTGGAGAGCTTCACGCGGGCGACCTTGCGGAGCGCGGAGTTCGGCTTCTTGGGCGTGGTGGTGTAGACGCGGGTGCAGACGCCGCGCTGCTGGGGGTTCGCCTTCAGCGCCGGCGCCTTGGTCTTGGTGACCTTCGGCGTCCGGCCCTTGCGGACCAGCTGCTGGATAGTGGGCACGTTGCTTCTTCCTGCTGCACGGTGACAGCGCTTCGATTGATGCGCCGGCTGGGCCGGCTCCATCGGGAACCCACCGTGCACGCTCTCGAGCGTCTCGGTGACGAGTGGTGGGTATGCCGTGGGGGTCAAGGACGTGGGTCCGTGTCCCGAGTGAACTCATCCGCTCCCCGCGCATGACGCGAGGCGCGCTTGTGCGCACACGAGGTCGATCTTACCGGCGGGAGGAATCTCGGTCAAGCGCCAGCCGACACGCCGCGCGGTCGCGGGCCGCTCCACCGGCCTCGCGCGCGTCAGCGCCCGTCCAGCTCCCGCAGGCTGCCCAGCGGTGCGCGGCGGGCCCGCTCCGCCGACTCCGGGGAGAGCATGCCGCGCTCCTCGAGCACCGCAAGCGCCGCATTGCGATCAGCGAGCACCGCCTGGCGCTCCCCCGGCGCCATCGCCGCCAGCTCGTCGCGCAGCGATCCCGTGCCCTGACCGCGGTCGGACTGCAGCGCCGGGATCGCCGCCATCGCTCCGCCTCTCGAGAGCAGCAGCTGCAGCGTCCCCGTGACCGCCGCGATGAGCGCTGCGGCGGCGATCGGGATCGACCAGCTCGCCCACGCAGCGAAGCCGGAGCTCTGCGCGAGGCCCGTGCCGAACCAGAGCGCGATCGCGCCCAGCACCGCCGTCGCGATCGCGACCCAGATCCACAGCGGCATGCGCGGACGCGCGCGCGCGAGCCACGTGCCGAGCACCGCGAGCTGCACGATGGCGCCGATCGCGAAGCACACGCCCGCGATGGGCGCCGACTCGGCGATCGGCATCCGCCAGATGCCGACCGGGTCGCCGAGCAGGGACGCCATCCCGATGAGCGGCGCGAGCACCACGGCGACCAGCGCCAGACCGGCCATCCAGCCGCCGAGACCGCGTGCTGCGGCACCCGGCCGCCGCGGAGCGGCGATGGCAGCGAGCGACGCCCCGTCGTCACCGGCGAGTGCGAGGGCGCCCGGATGTCCCTGCAGGGCGTACGCCTCGAGGAGGCCGAGTCGGGGCGTGTCGCTCGCCGAATGCTGCTCGGCCCAGATCCGGGCGCTGGGGTGACGCAGGCTCACTGCCTGCTCCCGATCGCGGCCTCCGACGACCAGACGGTGCCGCCCAGCGCCGCTTCCGACGGCTCGCTGGCCCGGAACGGGCCGGCAGGGCCGACCACCGCGACGGAGGCGGCGAGCGCGTGGAAGCTCGGCACGACGTCTGCCGCGAGGCCGGGCAGCGTGGGCTCGAGACGGATGTGCACGACCGCGCGCTCGTCGGTGCAGATCAGATCCACCCCGACCAGGTCGATGCTCGCGCCCGACTGCTCATCGAGCTGCCGCTCGCGGAAGATCCGCTGCACGCCGGGGCCGAGCTTCGGCAGGTCGATCGGCGACAGCGCGCCGCCCGCCGCGGCCCAGTCGATGGGCTCCGCCATGGCGCCGAACGCGATGTGCACGAGCACCATGCGCAGCTCGCGCACCGGCCAGAACTGGAAGCACAGCGCATCGTCGGGCCGGCGCCGATCGAGGCCGTGCTGCAGTGCCGCGGGCACGAGCGCCTCGTGCTCGGGCTGCCACCGCTCGCCCCAGTCCCGACGCAGCTCCGCCGTCCGGGCGCGAACCCAGGCGCCCGCGTCGGCGGTGCCAGGCGCCGGGATCTCGAGCCAGCCGGGGTCCTCGGAGGTCGCCGTGACGGTCCACCCGGTCGTCTGCTGCATGGGGTCGAACCTACCGGCGTCGTGCTGGAGCCGCGTCAGAAGCCCATCCACTTGAGCGCCGGGAACCGCTCGGTGAGCCCTTCGGTGCCGGAGAGCCGCGTGCCGTAGGTCGTGAGCTTGATCGCGTTGCCGATGTAGGAGTGCCCGAAGTCGAAGCCGACCGCGAGCCGGCTCGTCCAGTCGATCCCTTCGTCGAAGACGTTGCTGAGGGTGCTGAAGTCGTCGAGCGACTTGCCGGTCATGAGCTTCACCATCGAGCCGCCCAGGCCGCCGGTGTTGTTCAGCTGCCAGAACGTGCTGGCGCTCGCCCGGAAGCCCTGCAGGCCGCCGCCGGCGAACTGCGATGCGATGGAGAGGGTCTTCACCTGCGACGCGGCGGCCGTGTAGGTGGACGGCTTGAACGCGCCGCCGGCGACGTCGCCGGCGAAGCTGAGCAGCCCCGACTTGCCCTGTGCGAGCTTGCCCATGGACCCGAACGGGAACACGCCCACGACGGCGAGCGCCACATCGAGCTTCGAGGCGTCGTCGCGCCGCCACTGGTAGAGCGTGCCGATCAGCGTCAGGAGCGCGACGACCGCGCCGAGGGCAGCGAGGATCGGACCGCTGATCACGAGACCGACCACGGCGAGCACCAGGCCGACCACCGCGAGCACCTTGAGTGCGCCGGCGACGAACCCGTCGAGGTCGTCCCAGCGGCTGTCCTTGATCTTGCCCGCCAGGGTGGAGTCGATCTCGTCCGCGGCGTGCTCGAACGCCGTCTCCCACGAGTCGTAGTCCTCGTCGAAGGCGGTCGCCTCGGTCTCCCACGCCTCGTAGGCTGCGAGCTTGGCCGCGTCCTCCTGCTGCCGCTGCTCCGCCTCGGGGGAGTCGTGCTCGGGCTGGCCCCAGCCGCCGATGCCGCGCGGCTCGACCGATCCGGGCAGCGAGGCGAAGCTCTCCCAGAGCGTCCTGCATCGCGTGACGTGACCATTGACGGCCGGCTGGTCGGCGGCCAGGGCGACGCCGTAGGCGCGCACGATCGGCCCGGTCGGCGTGTACAGCGCTCCCGCCTCCCGCAGCCGGTCGTGGACGTCACCGACCCCCTCGCGAAGCTGCTCCGCTGCCCTGCCCTTGAGCCCGTCGGTGCCGGCAGCGAGGTCCTGCAGGATCTTCGCGCTGCCGGTCATCATCGCGCCGAGCTCCTCGATCTCGTCGCCGCGCGTGGTGATGGCCGCGGGGTCGCCCTCGAGCTCGGTGATCTGACGCCCCTTGGGGGAAGGACTCATCCACGTCATCGTCTGCTCCTCATCCGGCCGTCATGCTGTGGGCGGTCTCGACATCCCAGTCGGTGAACCCGTCGAGCACGCCCTGCACGTGCTCCTGCACCTGCTTGATGCCGTCGCGCAGCTCGTCTCGCTTGTCGTCCCACCGATCCTCGAAATCCTCGACGGCCTCGCGCAGGTCGTTGCGGCCGTAGGGGTCGCCGATGGCGCCCTCCAGGACATCGGCGCGATCCTCGGCGCCGTCGAACTCCGCGACGATCGCCTGCAGATGCTCGTTCAGCGTGCCGAGATCCTCGAACTTGATCAGGACGTCCATCGTGCCTCCTCGTGGGTCGCTGCCGGGCTGCAAGCTGATTCCAACATAGGCACGCCCGTGCGGCGGCACGATGGGGAGGAGTCCCCATCTGCGGTGACGAGGCGGGCGCTCACCGCGTCCAGCGGAGCGTGGAGACGCAGGCGTCGAACAGTCGCAGCATCCCGAGCAGGGCGGGATCGTCAGCAGGGAACTCGGCACCTCGGGTGATGACGAGCGTCAGCTGCAGCGCGCGGGCCTGCTGGGACCCCGGGATCGGCGTCAGGTAGACCACCGTGCGCTGCTTCGCGGCATCCGTGCCGATCCGCTGGTCGAGCTCTCGCTCGTCGCGGATGAAGCGCTTGTCGCCGAGCAGCGAGGTGGCGCCACGCCGGATGCGCTCTGCCATCTCCTGCTGCAGGGTCACGCCGGGCTGCGGGGTGCGGATCGAGGCGATGAGCGATGCGGGGAGGAACAGGGTGTCGGGCGTGGTCGTGCCGGGCCCGAAGTGCGCGATCGCCTCCATCCTGCGCATCGCGGCGAAGGACTGCTGCAGCTCTGTGCGCAGCTGCGCGAAGAGGTCGGGGCGGTGCGCGTCCATCAGGCGCCGCCTGGCCGCCTGCAGCATCGACCGCTCCGTCGCGGGCGATGCGTCTCGCCGCTCCCAGCCCTCCGGGAGCTCGAGGTCGAACTCGGGGTCTGCGGGCGCACCGAGCTCCGCGCGGAGCGAGGACGCTGCTCGGGGGGAATCGGTCACGCCACGATCCTAGGTGCGGCCGCCTGGACGCGGCGGAGGGGCACGGTCGCACGCGAACAGGGGCCCGACCGTCGTGGTCGAGCCCCTGTGCGGATGTCGTGCGGTGGGCTGCTCAGCTGCCTGCGAGCTGCTCGTCGAGCGACTGGATCGCCTGCATCATGCCGCGCAGCGCCTCGCCCATCTCGGAGATGCCCTCGATCGCGGTCTCGAGCCCCGAGGTGAGCTCCTCGTAGCCCTCACCGAACTTGCCCGACGCGTGCTGCGTCTTGAAGTCCTCACCCAGCAGCGTGTCGACCTGGCTCTTGAGATCCTTCAGGACACCCGAGATGTCCTCCTTGCCCGTGTCGAGCTTGCCCGACACCGACTCCATCTCGGAATATGAAGCTCCGAAGTCAGCCATTGCGTCTCCTCCTTGGGTCACGTTCTGCGGCCCGACCGGACCACCTGCATCTCACGATACGGCCGCGCCGCCGCCGCAGCGATGGGCAGAGGTGCCCATGTGCCTCACCCGCGCGCGAGCGACGCCGCCGGCGCCGACGGCCGAGCGGCGCCCTCGGGCGCGAGCGGGAGCTGCACGGTCACCGCTCTGCCGTCCTGCACGAAGATGCCGCGCCCGACCGGGAAGTCCGCGCGCTTGACCTTGGGGAATGGCACCTTGAAGACGGAGTCGCCGTCGTAGGCATCCGGCTTCAGGACGATGCCCTTGCGCCCGGCCTTGAAGTCGCCGATGAAGCCGAAGCCGCCGGTGACCTGGGTGACATCGGCGTCGCCGACCAGCAGGTGATCGCTGCGGTTGACCGCCTGGAAGAGCGCCTTGAGCGCGCGCTCCGCATCGGAGTCGGCGAACTGCGGGACGTTCTCCATCACGATCATGATCCGGCCGGGGATCGTCTCGTCACCGACCAGCTCCGTGAGCTCCGCTGCCAGCTCCTTGGCTGCATCCGGCTTCAGCGCGCTGCGCACCCAGGGGCGGAAGTCGTGCAGCACGGAGCGCCGGCCGGCGAAGTGGAACAGCTTCACCTCGGGATCGAACCGCTCCATGGCGATGATGAGCGCTCGCATGGCGTTCGTCTTGCCCGACCCCGGGGGTCCGGCGACGATGAACGTGCCGATGGGGTCGAAGTCGCGGGCTGCGAGGGTGTCCTCCGCGACGCCCAGCACGGGGAAGTCGTCGACGCGATCCGGCAGCTGCTCCAGCTCGAGCCTGGTCGGCAGCGCGCCGATCTCCTCGACCTCGCGCGCGCCCTGATCCAGGAGCGCCTGCGCCAGCTGACCCATGAGCTTCGACTGCTCGGCGACGTTGGTAGTGCCGCCGAGCACCGCGACCTGCGTCTCGAGGCCGTCCACCACCGCGCGTCCCGGCGCCGAGGTCTCGTCGAGCACGTCCTTGGGCGCGCCGACAAGCGTGTACGCCGATTCGTCGGACAGGCGCAGCACCACGCGGCGGGAGATGTTCGAGGAGACGGCCGACGGCACGGCACCAGAGCGGTCGGCGGTCGCGATCGCGTGGACGCCGAGGGGGCGGCCCTCGCCCAGGATGCGCATGAACACCTGGTAGAACGGCGACCTGGCGCTCGTGACCTCCCAGTCGGCCTTGAACTGCGGGAAGTTGTCCAGCAGCAGGAAGATGCGGGAGGCTGCCGGGTCGACCAGCTCGCGATACTCGGTGAGGTTTGCCGCGTTCGCCTCCGAGAACGCCTTGCCACGGCGATCGAGCTCGCGACCGAGCGAGCGCAGCAGCCGCTGCACGCGCTCGGCGTCGTCACCGGCGATGATCGAGCCGACGTGCGGCAGCACCTCGAGCGACTTGAGCGCGCCGGAGGCGAAGTCGAGCCCGTACACCTCCGCCTGCCCGAGTTCCGGGCGCATGCCCGCCGCGGTGCCGATGGTCTTCAGCAGCGTCGACTTGCCGGAGCCGGAGGTGCCGTAGACGAGCATCGAGCCGTCGCGATCCGGGTGGAAGTACAGCGCGTCCTGCCGCTGCCGCTCCGGCACGTCGGCCTTGCCCAGCACGATCTTCGCGTCGCCCTCCAGCGGCAGCTCGCGCAGATCGACGGTCGACTCGAGATCATCGAGCCACGGTCGGCGCGGCACCGGGATGCCCGCCCGCTCGGTCGCCGCGATGAGCGTCCGCACGATGCGCTTCTGGTCGTTCGGCCCGAGATCCTCGTCGTGCGAGTCCGATTCCGGCGGCGCCGCAGGCTCCCAGCGCTGCACCGATCCGAAGCGGAGCTCTGCGACCTTGACGTCGGCGACCTGCACCTCGTCGCGCGTCCAGCCGCCCGCGTACGCCGACTGGAACGGCACCAGCCGCCCCGGGCCCGTCTTGGCGATGCCGCGACCGGGGATCGAAGCCGGGAACGAGGCGGCGACGGGGTCGTCGACGACATCCTTGGAGTCGGACTCGTCGGCCATGCGCAGCGCCACCCGCAGGTTGGTGTTCGCGCGCAGGTTGTCCTTGATGACGCCGGCGGGCCGCTGCGTCGCCATGATCAGGTGGATGCCGAGCGAGCGCCCGCGCTGCGCGATGTCGACGACGCCGTCGACGAACTCGGGCACCTCGCCCGCGAGCGCCGCGAACTCGTCGATCACGAGCACGAGCGCCGGCGGGGTCTCGGGGTCCTGCCGCTTCTCGAGCTCGAGCAGATCCTTGGCCTTCTTGCGATTCAGCAGGTGCTCGCGATGGTGCAGCTCGGCGCGCAGGCTCGTGAGCGCGCGCCGCACGAGGTGCGGGCTGAGGTCGGTGACGAGGCCGACGCAGTGCGGCAGCGCGACGCAGTCGGCGAACGCGGATCCGCCCTTGTAGTCGACGAACAGGAACGTCACCCGGTCGGGACTGTGTGCTGCGGCCATGCCCAGCACCCACGCCTGCAGGAACTCCGACTTGCCGGCGCCCGTGGTGCCGCCGACGAGCGCGTGCGGGCCCTGGGTGCGCAGGTCGAGCGTCATCGCGTCGGTCGCGCCCTGGCCCATGATGGCCCGCAGGTTGCCCGACTTCTTCAGGCGCGGCTTCTCGCCGCCGGAGCGGTCGAGGATCGTGTTGTTCTGCCGCCAGCGATCGATGACCGCGTTCGGATCCTCGGCGAGCTCCGGTCCCACGAGCGAGAGGAACATGACGCTGTCGGGGATGTCGGAGGAGTCGTTGATCACGATGCTCGCGTCGACCACGGGCGCGAGCCGCTTGGCGAACATCAGCATGTACTCGTTGGAGACACCCTCGATGCGCACCTGCTCGTAGTCGCCGCCCGAGCGGACGGTGCCGACCCGCGCCGACTCGAACCCGTCCGTCACGTCGACGAAGCTGCGGCACACGGCGGGCAGCGACTCGACGGTCGGCGCGACGAACACGCCGTAGACGCCGACGGCGGCGCCACGCTCGAGGATCTGCGTCAGCCGCGGACGGTCGACGGGCGCGTCGTTGGTGACGATGAGCACGACGGAGGTCTGGATGGACTGCACGGTGTCCTTCGCGGCGCGCTCGACATCGGCGCCGTAGTGCATCGGCGTCCAGTCGTCGTCGAACGGCGTCTTGCGATCGGGAGCCGAAGCCTTCGAGCGCCCGAGCACCAGCTCCTCGAGCGCGCTCAGGAGCGCCGCGCCCGCGGGGGCCGAGTCCGCAAGCGGCATGTCCTTGAAGGGGCTCGTCTCGCTCGAGGTGTGCGGGAGCCACTTCATCCATTCGAGCTCCTCCGTCCACTCCGCATCGCACAGCGCCACGGTGACCACCTCGTTCGGTGCGTGGAGGCCGTAGAGCTGCACCGCCAGCCCGCGCAGCGCATCGGCCGCGAGCGACTTGGGGCCGGCGACACCGATCGAGCCGACGGACGCGAACGACTCGACGATCGGCACGTCGTCGACGTGGCTGTAGCGCTCGCGCAGCCGATCCACGCGCTCCAGGTACTCGGGGAGACCCTCCTTGGTCTCCTCCTCCTTGATCGAGTTGCGCGACTCGGCGCGGCAGGAGCCGAGCCGCAGCGAGAGGAAGTTCCAGTGCTCCGGCCTGCGGGTCCACAGCAGCGGCCCGAGCCGCATCGCGTGCTCGAAGACCTCCGCGACCGGTGGCACCTCAAGATTGCGGATGCGCTCCTCGTTGGGCTTCTCCCGGTACAGCCGCTCCTCGAGCTCCTCGTACTTCTTCTCGAACAGCTGCACCTCGAACTTGCGCTTCTGGCCGTTCTGGGTCTTCTGGTTGATGAAGTTGCCCATCAGCATGAGCGGCGTCATGAACGCGATCAGCAGCGAGCGCGTGCGCTGCGTCATGGCGTACATCGCTCCCGCGAGCAGGATCGGCGCCATGAGCATCGTCCACGGGAACAGCCGGTCGATCATCTCCTTCGGGATGCGCGGGCCGTCGAACGCGGTGCCGGGGTACCGCGGCTCGACGCGCGGCGAGCGGTTGAACATCAGCGCGCCACCGCGCTCCAGCACGGGATCGTGACCGGATGCGTCGAAGGCTCCGGCGAGGGAGACGGAGAGCGCCGTGTCTCCGATCGTGAAGACCGTGCCGGGCATGACACGCAGCCGCGAGACGAGACCGCCGTCGACGAGCACGCCGTTCGCGGAGTTCAGGTCGACGATCTCCACATGCGTGCCCACCTCGATGCGCGCGTGCCGCTTGGAGACGAGCGGGTCGCCGAGCACGATGTCGCTGCTGGCGTCGCGGCCGATCGTGGCGTGGCCGCGGCCGAGCTGGAACTCCTGGCCCGCGAGCGGTCCGCCGACCACCCGCAGCACCGCGACCGCCTCGACGGCGGTGCCCGCCGGGCCCCCGAAGCGACGCGGGCCGGCGCCGAGGTTGACGACGCGCGCGTGGAACCCCGAGCCGATCGGCGCGTCGGCGATCAGCGCGTCCGGCTGCAGCTCGACCAGCTGCTCGTCGGTCGGCGGCGCGACGGCGAGCGTGAGCGTGTCGTGATCGCCCGGCTCGATCGACCGGTCCGGATCGGCGAGCACGATCTGCCGGGCGACGTCATCCACCGTCGCGGTCGAGTCGGCCGTGATCACCACGTCGGTGGGCTCCGCGGCGGGGCGGTGGAGCGTGAGCTTGACCTTCATGC
Organism: Agrococcus sp. Ld7; assembly: GCF_045064095.1. NCBI lineage: Bacteria > Bacillati > Actinomycetota > Actinomycetes > Micrococcales > Microbacteriaceae > Agrococcus > Agrococcus sp. Ld7. The sequence goes on from NZ_JBISGY010000002.1 coordinate 214,741, forward strand.
GTGCGTTCCCTGTCAGTCCTGGCCGTCGTCTGCATCGCGCAGCGCTGGATCGTCGAGCATCTCGAGGTCGGCGCGCGCGACCAGCTGCGATGACACCGCGTACTCGACCAGACGCGCCCGACGGTTGCTCGCGAGCTTGCCGACGCCCCCGCGCAGACCCTGCACGCCCATCCGGTCCAGCTTGTCGCAGACGTTGTCGAGCTTGCGGTTGAAGCGGCTCATCGTCCACCCGAGCCGCTCGGCGGCCGCGGCGCTGGAGGGCAGCTCGCTCATGCCCACCCCGTCGCGGCGCAGCATGGGCTCGGCGAGCGCGACGATGAGCAGCTTCTGCAGCTGGGTCAGCGCCACGGGCATCACCGTCGTCTCACCCGACGAGCGCCGGCGGTGCTCGGTCGACATCGCGAACGCCGCGTCATCGGAGTGGACGCCGATCTCGTAGGTCGTGGGGCCGGCGGTGAAGACGATCGAGCACTCCGAGAACACGATCGGCAGCCGTGCACCGGGCGAGAGCCACGACTGCACCGCCCCGCCGCCGGAGGAGACCGTGGCCGAGAGCCGCGACCCGAGGTTCGACAGCCACCAGAGGCCATCCTGGTTCCGCAGCTCCAGGAACTGCCGATGCAGGTACTGATTGTCGTCCACCGTCAGATCGCCCTCGCGGCCGATGATGAACGGCTTCGCGGGCTCGAGCGTGATCCACTCCCCCGCGAACTCGAGCTTCAGCTCCGCCACCTGCTCAGCCACTGACGCACCCCTCCGTGTCGTTCGACGATCGCCCGTCCTCCCGCACCAGCCGCACCAGGATGCACGACTCGCCGTCGCCGTCGCGCTCGAGCACGACCGATTCCTGTGCCACCTGCGCCGTCACGGGGTCCGCATCGCTGCGCTCGTAGCGGTACTGGAAGGTGTCGCCCGGCTGCGGCTGCGCGTTCGTCCAGGTGAAGGTCACGGTGTCGCCCTCGACCGCGCCGACGACGTTGATCGGCGCGACCGGCCGCTGCAGCGGCGCGGGTGCCGCGACCGTCTGCGTCGGGTTCGCCGACGGCGGCGGCTGGGTGCCGGCGGAGAGCGCCAGCCACACGATCGCGATGCCGAGCACCGCGACCAGCGCGCTGCCGAGCACGGTGACGAGCGTCGCGCGCCTGGACCGCGTCGGCGGGTGGTCCGCCTCCGGGTCGGCGGGAGCGGGATCCGCGGCCGCAGCGCGCTGCGGACGGCGGATCGTGGCGTCCACGAGCGCGCCGGATGCTGCGGCAGCACCCGGCATCGGTCCGCGCGCGGCGTCGGACGCGTGCGGGTCGATCGAGACCACGCCGCGGATGCGCGTGGCACCGCCGTCCTCCTCGTCGACCTCCTCGGCGTCGAGGGCATCGTCGAGCACGTCGAGCGGCGTGACGGGCAGCGCCATCTCGGCCTCCACCTGCTGCAGCGCGCGCCCGAACGCCATCGCGGTCCGGTGGCGCCGCGATGGCTCAGGGTCCATCGCGGCGGCGAGCACGGCCTCGAGCCGCTGCGGCACGTCGTGGCGCGCGAGCGGCGCCAGGTCACCGCGCTGGATGCGATCGATGAGATCGACGCTGGTGTTGCTGCCGCCGGGCAGCTCGAACGGCGTGCGGCCCGCGAGCAGCGTGAACAGCGTCGCGGCGAGCGAGAATACGTCGGAGGCCGGGCTCGAGCCCGGCGGCTCGAGGAACGCCTCGGGCGGGGACCACGGGATCGACATCCCGCTCGAATCGTCCGCGCCGCCCGCGCTCGTGGCGATGCCGAAGTCGGTGAGCGCCGGCCGGTTGTAGGCGGTGACAAGGATGTTGGCGGGCTTGATGTCGCGGTGCAGGATGCCCGCGCGATGCGCGGTCTCGACGGCACCGGCGATCTGCACCCCGAGCGCCAGCACCTCCGGCACCGAGAATCGGTCGCGCCGGTAGCGCACGCCGAGGTTCGGCCGCGGGCAGTACTCCATCTCGAGGTACGGCCTGCCGTCAGGCGCGACCGCCGCGCCGTAGATCGTCACGATCGACGGGTGGGTGGAGAGCTGGGCCATCACGTTGGCCTCGTGCCGGAAGTTCTCGATCAGCTCGCGGTTGACGGCGTCCGGCAGCAGCACCTTGACGGCGACCTTCCGCGACGGCAGCAGCTGCTGGTAGAGGAACACGTCGGCGAACCCGCCGGAGCCGAGCAGCGAGAGATAGTCGTAGCCCGGCAGCGCGGGGGGCGCCGAGGGCGCGCGCTTCGGGCTCACGGTGCGGCCTCGATCGTGACGATCTGCGCGTCCCCGAGGTCGAGGCGATCCCCGAGCTGCAGGATCGTGGACGCCTCCGGTCGCAGTCGCTGCGGTGCCGCGCCCTCGCGCAGCAGCAGCGTGCCGTTCGTTGAGCTGAGGTCGATCGCGACGAGGTTCCAGTCCTCCACCAGCAGCTCGAGGTGGCTGCGCGAGACATCCTCGCCGGGGCTGTCGATGGTCACGAGCCTCGGCACCCGGCCGTTCTCGACCCTGCGCGAGCGCGGACGGCGCCCGAGCACGACCCCGCGGCCGAGCGGCACGCGCTCGCCCGAGGGCAGCACAGCGACCGCCACCTCGGGGCGAGCCCGCTGCGCCGCGGTGCGCTCGTCGATCGGTGCGCCGCAGCGGTCGCACTGCAGGCTTCCCGGCGCGTTGACGTGGCCAGCGGGGCACAGGGTGGAGAGCACGAGCGGGCCGGTCGCGGGCGCAGCCTCGTCCCGGCGCTCGCGCTGCTCGCGCAGTCGGCGGGCCTCATCCGCCGTGATCGTCATGCCGTCGTGATCTCCCGCGTCGCCCGGAGCGGGCGCAGCGGGCGCAGACGCAGCCGAGGCGGGCGCAGCCGCGGCCGCCGGCGCAGACGCGGCGGTCGCCTGGGCCGTCGATGCTGCGCGCAGGTCGACCGCCGGCTTGATGAAGCCGGGCACGGAGTCGATCAGGCTGCGATCCTCCGCGATCGGGTCGTCGGTCCCGTCGTCCACCGGCTCGGCGTCCGGGGGCGATTCGCGAAGGCGCGCGCCGGCCCGATCCGCCGGCGGCAGCGTCTGGCCGAACGCGCCGACCGGCTGCGCGCCGGAGTCGAGCGGTGCGGTGTCGGCGGCGTGGGGCACCGCGGCGGCTGCACCGGTCGGGTGCGCGGGTCGCGGATGGACGCGCACGGCGGACACGCGCACCACGCCGCCTTCGAGCGGCAGCGAGCCGGCCGCGAGCTCCTGCAGGCCGCCGGCCTCCACGGTCAGCGCGGCATCCGTCTCGTCCTGCGCCCAGTCGGCCCCGAAGCGGTCATCCAGCGGCGCGCCGTCGACGGACGCGGGCACGCCGTGGCGGCGCAGCAGCGCCCTCCGGTCGTCGAGGTCGATCAGTCCCGTGAGCGCGGTCGGCTCCGCGTCCAGCAGCGCCCGCAGCGCCGCGACCGAGTCGATCGCCGCGCTTTCGGCGTGCAGCGCTGCCGCACGATCGGGCGCGAGGTTGCGCTCGCACACGAGCACGACGCGACCCGATGCGACGCACCAGGCCTCGCCCGGCGCGTACTCCATGCGCGCGCTCGCGGACGCCGCCCTCATCGACCCAGCCCCGTCGGGATCGTGTCGTCGAGCGTCTGCGCGTGGGTGTCGAACAGGTCCTCGTCAGCGAGCTCCACTGCGTCGACATCCACCACGACGACCGAGACGTTGTCCGGGGCGCCGGCGTCGAGCGCGCGGCGCAGCAGCAGCGCTGCTGCCGCGGCGGGCGCCGCGACGTCGCGCAGGATGTCGGCCATCTCCGCGTCCTCCACCTCGCCGGAGAGCCCGTCCGAGCAGACGAGCATGCGCTGACCGCGCTCGGCCGGGCGGAGCCAGATGTCGACGCTCTGTCGCTGGCCCGCTCCCAGCGCCCGGGTGATGACGTTGCGATGCGGGTGCGTGCGCGCATCGCCGCTGCGCAGCGATCCCGTCTCCACCAGCTCCTGCACCACCGAGTGGTCGATCGTCACCTGCCGCAGCTCGCCGTGCTCGTAGAGGTACGTGCGCGAATCGCCGATGTTGAGGATCAGCCAGTGCGCGATGCCCCCCACGTCCACCAGCACAGCACCCGAGAGCGTCGAACCGCCGAGCTGCGCGGAGCGCGCGTGCTCGTGCATGGAGTCGAAGGCACGCTCCAGTGCGCGCTCGACGTGCGCGACGTCGGCGAGTGCGCGGCCCCGCAGGCTGCGGAACGCCTCCACCGCGAGCGTGCTCGCGACATCGCCCGCCGCGTGCCCGCCCATGCCGTCGGCCACCACGAAGACCGGGAACGAGGCGAACACCGAGTCCTCGTTCACTGCGCGGCGCATGCCGGGATGCGTGGCGCCAGCCCACCGCAGCGAGATCGACGGATGGCTGTAGCGGAACTCGCCGACGGCGCTCACGACTGGCCTCCCGTGCTGCCGGGCTCGATCGTCACGGAGCGATCGCCGAAGCGCACCACGTCGCCCGGCGCGAGTGCGAACGCGTGCCCGGGGACGAGCTGGTGCTCGACCCCGGCGCGCACGACGCTCGACCCGTTGGTCGACGCGCGGTCGATGACCGACAGCGGCGACGCGGCGATGAGCAGGTGCGTCTTGGAGATGGAGCGCGTGTCGTCCTCCACCGGGAGCAGGTGCTCCACGACCTCATCGGCCGTGACCGCCGGATTGCGACCGATGAGCGCCGATCCGGTGATCGCGAAGCGGTCGCCGCTGTCGAACGCGAGGGTCGCGATGGGCGCGGTCGCGCGCGGGCGGGCACGGGTGACGTCGAGATCCTCGTCCTCGTGCTCCGCCGCGTCGACGCGACGCACGGTGCGCTCGTCGATGCCGCCGTCTCCCCCGCCGCTGTCGACGTCGACATCGAGGATCGTGTCCTCGCTGAACGGGATGGCACGCGATGCCGGCTGGCGGGCGGGCTGCGGCGCCGGCTCGTGGGTCGGCTGCGCGGCCGCCGGCTGCGGCCGATCCCTGCCGGGCACGCTGTCGACGATCCCGTGGAGCGGGGCCGGGGCGCTCTCCGCGCGGGGCTCGCGCTGCTGGCTCGGCGAGGAGCCCGCGCCGGCGTGGCCGCTCAGCTCGCCGGGTCGATAGCCGCCCAGCCGAGCGCCACCGGCAGGCATCCCGGGCGCGGTGTGCGTGGGCGCCTGCTCGGGTGCGGGCAGGTCCGACAGCCCCACGCGCTCCCGACCGGACTCCTGCGGACGGGCGACGCCCACGACGCCTGCGCTCATGCGTGCCCCGGGACGATAGCTGTGCCCCGCGCGATCCGCAGGGGTGGCGAGCGAGGGCAGCTCGCTGCGCGCCGCCTCGGGCTCCGCGCTGACGGTCTTCCGCGCGATGCGCATCCGCTTCTGGTGATACGGGTCGAGGCCGTGCTTCGTGTCGACGAACCAGGTCGCGCCGACCTTGTCGAGCCATCCGCGCCCGCGCTTCTCGCCATCGAACAGCGGCGAGAGGAACACCAGCAGCGGGCCGATGAGCGGCACGAGGAAGCTGCAGTACAGCACCAGCCCGCGCAGCAGCGCCCTGCCGAAGCGCGGCTGGGCGAGGGTCTTGACGTTCACCGAGCGGATGCCGGTGAACGCCTTGCCCAGCGTGACACCCCTGCGGCCGTGGAGCACGAGCTGCACGATGACGAACCCCAGCGTCAGCACGGTGGAGATGGCGGTGGCCACCACCATCCAGAGGAAGTTCGGGTGGCTCACGAGGCCCGCGGGAGTGATCGCGCCCGTGGCGACCTTCAGCAGCGTCGGCAGCGCGACGAGCCAGTACGGCAGCTGCAGCAGGACGTAGACGGCGAACTCGATCAGCGACGCGACCGCGCGACGGCCCAGCGGCGCGCTCTTGAGCCCGAGCGCCGCAGCGTAGGCAGGGTCGGGCCGGCCATCCTCATCGAGTCCCTCGATGACCTTCCGGTCGTCCTGGATCTCCCAGATCATCGGCGTCGACGCTCCTTCCTCCGTCGTGCGAACGAGCGCAGCGACAGCCTGCCGCGCACGCGCGTGCGCAGATCCGCCTCGGCATGCATCCCCTGCACGCTCCGCTCCACATCGAGCCAGAACGCGTCGACCTCGTCCTTGGCGGGTTCGCCAGGGCCGAAGACGCCCTCGTCGACGAACTCGCCGATCTCGGTCGCTCTCGATCGAGGGTAGCGATCCTCGACGAGGCCGGCGACCTCGCGGCGGGTGACGCCGGCAGGCACGGGCAGCCCGAGATCGACCGCGTGATCGACGACCTCGTGCCAGCCGCCGGCGAGCCGGTCGCTCTCGCGCTCGGCGCGTGCCCTGCGCCGCCACCGGGCCGCCTTGATCGCTCCCACCAGCAGGAAGGGCGAGGCGAGCAGCAGCAGGAGCAGCAGCACCGAGCCGCCCACCCAGAGCCAGATCACCCAGGAGGTGTCCTCGAGCTCCTCCTCATCCTCCTGCCCCTCATCGGCCACGGTGTCCGGCGACATGTCCGCGGGCTCCTCCGGCGGCTGCGGAGGCTGCAGCACCTGCGGCTTCGGGTCCGGCTCCGGCTCCGGCTCCGGCTGGATGTCGTCGTTGTCCTCCGGCGGTGTCGGGTCGAACCTGACCCACCCGTGGCCCTCGAAGGGCACTTCGACCCACGCGTGCATGTCGCCGCCGGTGAGCTCCACCGGATCGGCGCTGCCCGTGAACCCGTCGCGCGGGTAGAGGCCCATGACCACGCGAGCCGGCACGTTGATGCGGTGCAGCGCGAGCGCGAACGCGGTCGCGTACTGCTCGTCGTCGCCGACCAGCACGTCGCGCTCGAACATGGCCTGGATGCGCGCGGCGCCGTGGCCAGCGAGCGAGGGGATCTTGTCATCCTCGAGGCCGTGGCTGAAGCTGCCGTTCTGCATCAGCCGCTGCATGTTCTGGATGTTCTCGAGCTGGTTCTGCCCCTCGTTGCCCCGCGTCGCGACCCATGCCTGCAGCAGGTCGGGCACGACAGCAGGATCCGGGACCTGCACATCGGTGACGCGCGCACCCTCGAGCCCCTCGTGCTCCGGCTGTGATGGCACGATCGCCTCGAGCGTGTAGGAGTCCCCGGCCGACAGCCCCGCGAGCGTGATCGCCGTGCCCGTCTGACCGTTGTAGTGCAGCGTGCGCTGCAGGGCATCCTCACGCTCGCCCTCGAAGCGCAGCGACTGGATGAAGCCCGTCTCCGGCACCCAGATGCCGGCGTAGTCCGCGAGCTCGACGCGCACGGTCGCGGGGCTCCCCGACTGCTGCACGAGCACCTCGTCGCCGATGCGCGCGAACGAGCCGGAGCCGGACGCCTGCTGCGACCCCGCCACCGCGAACACGGTGCCGTCGTAGTAGTCGAAGGTCGCCAGGCGCAGGCGCGCGCCGGCGGGCATGCCGCTGACGGTCATCAGCGTCGAGTCCTCGAAGTTCTTGTGCCAGCCGCGGTAGCCGGCGAGCGGACTCGGGTACTCGGCGAGCTCGATGGGCGGCTGCACGGTGTCGCGGAGCACCACTCGGCTCGCCGGCTGCACGGGGATGCTCAGCAGACCCGCGACGAGCAGCGCGGCCGCGATCATGCCGACGGCGCCGCGGGTGCGCTGCCGTCGCGCGCGATTGCGATGGCGCGAGTCGTTCGTGACCTCGACCTCGTCGTTGAGCTCGGTGCGCAGCGACGCGCGCCGCCATGCGGACCACGCCACCACGACACCAGCAACCACGACGCCGAGCGCAGCGGGCCAGAACGCGATCTTCGTGCCGAAGCTGATGCCGACGAGCAGCGCGAGCACGCCGGGCAGCATCGCGAACAGCGCAGCCCGGCGCAGTCGCAGCGCGAGCACGGTGGCGACCGTCGAGCACACCAGCAGGGTGAGGAACGGCACCACCAGCAGGCTCGGGAAGCCCTCGGCCGGCGGCTCTGCCGTCAGCAGGCCCTTCCAGGAGAAGACCACGCCCAGCAGCAGCTCGCGCCAGGCGTCGAGCGTGGGGATGACGCCGCCGATGGTCTTGCGCGGCACCGCGAGCGCCGGCCCGAAGAGCACCAGGGCGAGCACGACTCCCGCGACCGTGAGCAGCCAGCCGCGCAGCGGGCGCAGCGAGGTGACGGTCCCGACGGCGATGCCGAGCAGGGTGCCGCCCATGCCAGCAACCAGGTATGCGGTGCCGCCGAACACGGGGCCGAACGAGAGGGTCGCCGCGAGGCCGAGGACGGCGATCACCGCGGCGTCGACGAGCGCCTGCTTCGGGGCGCGCGGCAGCATGGAGGCGTCGATCACTGCAGCGCCACCCCCCGCATGATGCGCGGCAGGTCGCTCACGCTGCCGACGGTCGCGAGCAGGCTGTCGCCCATCGGCTGCAGGCGAGGCTTGGCGCCCTCGACCACGGTGAACGTGATCACCCGGGCCTGCGGCGGCAGCAGCGTGCGCGCCCGTCGCACGAGCGCCGGCTCGACTCCCCCGCCCGCGTGCAGCATGATGACGGACGCTCCGGCGTGCTCACGCGCGATCGTCGCCGCGAGGTCCAGGAAGCGATCGTCGCGCCCCGACCACTCGATGCCCGAGAGCGCGTCGAGCAGTCGCTTGCCGGTCGAGGCCGGCAGTGTGCGGCGCGAGGTCTGCACGACCACATCCATCTCGTCGCGCACGGCCTGCAGGCCGAGCGAGCCCAGGATCGAGATCGCCGTCTCGAACTCGGCCGGGTCGGCATAGTCCTCCGCGGCGGTTGAGAGCCCGAGTGCGAGCACGCTGCGCCTGGTCTGCTCGAACTGGCGCACCATCAGCGTGCCGGTGCGCGCAGACGACTTCCAGTGGATGTACCGCCGATCATCGCCCGCGACGTAGTCGCGCAGCGCGTGGAAGGCGATGTCGCTGTTGGTGAGGTCGCGGGTGGTGATGCCCTCGAGGTCTCGGATGAGGCCCGGAGCGCTCTCGTCGAGCTGCACCGTCTTCGGGTGCACGAACAGCTCGACCGGCTCGGTCCACTTCACCTGTCGGCGCAGCAGGCCGACGGGGTCGCCGCGCACCGAGCGCACGGGGCCCACCTGCAGGATCGTTCGGCGGCTGGTCGGGATCGCGAACACGTCCTCGTGCACATCCCCCGGCTGCATGCGCGGCAGGTGGAACGAGGCGAGCGCCTTGCCGACCGGCACCTCGATGGTGGCTGGCAGCAGCGGCTTCTGCGACGCCGCGTGGATCTCGATGCGGCCCAGCGCGCGCTCCCCCACCACGACGCGCGTGTAGGCGAGGTCGAGCTCGATCCGGTAGCGGTTGCGCCCGACCACGAAGGCGATCCCGGCGACGATCAGCAGCGCGCCGACGATGCCGATCACGATCAGCTCCTTCCACCCCAGCGCGATGCCGACGGCGAGCGCGGAGCCGGTGGCGATCAGCACGGCCCAGCCGAAGCCGGTGATCGGCTCCAGCACCGGCCACACGACGCGACGCAGCCACGCAGCCACCGCTGCGGACCAGGTGCTGGTGATGGATTCGTCGCCGACGACCGTCTCCATCGCACGCTGCAGCGGCGTGCGATCGCGCTGCACGGCGCTGCGCAGCCGCGTGGTGCCGGTTGCGGACGCGGCCGTGGCGCGCTCGGTGTCAGGGGCGGGGGTGGACGTCGCCCGCTCGGGCGCCGTCGTCATGCAGCGTGCTGCCGATCCTGCGGCGCCGCGACGTCGGCGATCGCCCGATCGATGATGCGGTCGCCGGTGACGCCCGAGAACTCCGCCTCTGGGTCGAGCACGATGCGATGCGCCCAGACGAACTGCGCGAGCTCCTTGACGTCATCCGGCAGCACGAACGCTCGGCCCTTCGCGGCCGCCCACACCTTCACCGCGCGCATGAGCGCCATCGCGCCGCGGACGGAGACGCCCAGGCGCGTGTCCTTCGACTCGCGCGTGTGCTCGGAGAGCTGCGCCACGTAGTCGAGCACCGATGCATCGACGTGCACGGTCGCGGCGAGGTCGATCATCTCGGCGATGGCGCCGGTGGTGATGACCGGCTCCACGCCTGCGGAGGCGTTGCGGATCGAGGCGCCGGCGAGGATCCGGATGGTCTGCTCGCGACCCGGGTAGCCGATCGACGTCTTCATCAGGAATCGGTCGAGCTGCGCTTCCGGCAGCCGGTACGTGCCAGCCTGCTCGATGGGGTTCTGCGTCGCGATCACCATGAAGGGGCGCCCGACCTCGTACGGCGTGCCGTCGACCGTGACCCGGCCCTCCTCCATCACCTCGAGCAGCGCCGACTGCGTCTTCGGGCTCGCGCGGTTGATCTCGTCGGCGAGCACGATGGAGGCGAAGATCGGGCCCTTGTGGAACTCGAAGGTTTGGGACTTCTGGTCGTACACCGTCACGCCCGTCACGTCGGAGGGCAGCAGGTCGGGCGTGAACTGGATGCGGTGATCGGTGCCCTGCACGGTCGCCGCCATCGACTTCGCGAGCTGCGTCTTGCCGGTGCCGGGCGCGTCCTCGAGCAGCAGGTGTCCTTCCGAGAGCATCGCCGTGAACGCGAGCCGAATGACGTCCTCCTTGCCGAGCACCACGGTGCCGACGTTGTCGACCAGCCGGGTGAAGGTCTCGGCGAACCAGTCCGCCTGCTCGCGGGTCATGGATGCGGTCATGGTGTTCCCTATCGTCGTCATGGCCAATTCACTTTCGGCGTGGTGAGGTCGATGCCGTGTCCGCTCACGCGCATCCACGCCTGTCCGGCGAAGCCGGAGTAGCAGGTCCGCGTGTCTCCGGGCTCGCCCTGGTACTCGGCGATCGTGCTGCCGTTGCGGCTGGTGATGTTCACCTTGCCGGTCTCGAACGGGTTGCTCGCGCCGTTGTTGGAGCCGGAGTTGTGGCACGTGAAGGTGTAGATGCCGGGCTCGAAGTCGTTCCAGTTGAGCTGGAACCACTGGCACTGCTCGCCGTTGTTGCCTCGGCAGTCGCCGGGATAGGCCACACCGCCCCTGCTGAGGCTGACGCTCGGGTTCAGCCGCTCCCGCGCGGTCGCCTGCGCGGTTGCCGTGGTGGTCTGCGCGCCGTGGCCCGACTCGGCGGCGCCGGTCGTCGATTCGACCGTGATGCGGACCGTCTGATTGCCGCGTGCACTGACGGTCTGCGTGCCGGAGTTCGCCACGCTCTGCCACGCGCCGCTGTCGATCCGGATGCGCGTCGAGATCGATCGACCGTTGGCTCCCGGCGCATCCCAGCTGAAGGTCACCTGCTCGATCTGCGCCGATCCGCTCGCAGCCGGCGCAGCGATGGGCCCGTACGGCCGCGCCTGGTTGCCCGCGTTCGTCCATCCCGAGGCGTACGCCGTGCCGTCGATCACGGCGACCGCGCGCACCGAGAACGTGTACGGCCCGCCATTGTTGTTCATGCCGGTGTAGGTGCCGCCGGGTCCGAACGACTGCGTGCCGGCACCGCCGCCGCGCACCTCGAAGCGGACCTCGTTCGACCGCAGGCCGTTCGAGCTGCCGGGCGTCCAGGTCACGACGGCATCCGTGTTGCCATCCGTCGCCGAGACCGCGGACGGCGCATCCGGTGCCGTGAAGGTCCGCACGGCAGGCGATGCCGCGGACGGCGTGCTGGTGCCCGCGTCGTTCGTGGCAGTCACCGTGAACGTGACGTTCTCGCCCTCGGCCGCGAGACTGAAGGTCGCCTGCGTGCCGGTGACCTGCGCCGGCGCGGCACCGTTCGACGGCGTCACGGTGTAGCCGGTGATCGTCGCGCCGTTCGCGTTCGGCTGCTGCCAGCTGACGGCGATCTGCACCTCGCCCGGGATCGAGCGGTCGGGGGTCGCACCGACGCCCTGCACCTGCGTCGGCGGGCCGGCGGGCGTGACGGGCTGCGAGTACGCGGAGAAGTCCCCCGGCTCGACCGCGAGGTTCACCGCCTGCACGCGGAAGGTGTAGGACTTGCCGTTCTCGAGCCCGGCCCACGTGTGGTTCAGCCCCTGCACCTGCTGCTGCACCGCACCGTTCGGCGCCGGCGGTGAGATCTCGACGACGTAGTACTGGATCGGCGAGCCGTTGTTCACCGGTGCCTGCCACGAGAGCGCGACCTGCGTGTCACCGCGCTCGCGCTGCGGGGGCGCGGGCTGCTCGGGGCGCACGTCGGGGCGCGCCTCGAGCGAGGGCGCAGAGGGGTCGGAGTCGCCGACCTCGTTCTGCGCGACCACCCGGAAGGTGTAGGTGGTGTTGTTGGTGAGCCCGGTGATGACGCACGTCGTCGATGCGCAGCCCTGCTGCACCGAGCCGTCGGACGACTGCACGAGGTAGCCCGTGATCGGCGCGCCGTTCGATGCCGGCGGTGCCCAGGTGAGCGTCACCTGCGCGTCGTCGACCGCGTCGACGTTCGGCCGCGGCGGCGCCTCGGGCCTGCCCTTGACGTTGAGCGTCAGCGTGCCCGACACCTGCCGCTGGATGAGCTCGGTGGCGTCCTGCACGGTGTAGCGCACGGTGAGCACTCCCGAGAAGTCCGCGCCGGGCGTGACGGTCACCTCGCGGTCGGTGTGCGAGACCTCGCCCTCGCCCCCGACCCGCTCGGCCGAGACGATCCGCAGCGGCACCCCGTCGCGAGCGAACGGGTTGAAGTCGTCCTGCACGACGTCGAGCGTGAAGCCGACCCCCTGCGTCGCCTCGCCGGTGTTGGGCCGGGCGATCGCCATGGGGCGATTGGTCGGCACCACCTCGACGACCACCGTGCCGGGCGCCCGATTGCCGTGCGGGTCGATCGCCACGATCTGGAACGAGCCGGTCGTGCCCGGCGGGGTGTTCGCGGCGGCGGACGCCGAGAAGACGCCGTTCTCGAGCGAGGTCTCGACACCGCTCATCGAGCCACCGGCGGCCTCGAAGACCATCGCCTCCATGTCGCCCGGGTCCGGATCGGTGGTCGCGTCGCGCAGGTCGAAGGCGACCGCCGCCTCGCCGGCGACCGGTCGCAGCACGGCGCCCGCGAAGACGGGCTCCACGACGCTCGAGGGCGTGACGTCGATCGGGATGGTCAGGAATACGGCGTTGCCGCCCTCTGCACCCTCCCCGTCGGTCACCTCGAAGGTGATCGACGCGGGCCCGACGTAGCCCTCCGGGGACCGGAACTGCAGCGTCTCCTTGTTCACGACCAGACCGGTGTCGTCGCTGTTGACGGCCGAGACGGACTCTCCGTTGGTGATGCGCGGCGGGTTGCCGTTGAAGGTGGCGACCCACTCGCGCAGCGGCAGCTCCCGCAGGGTGCCGGATGGGATCTGGATCGGCTCCGTGCGAGAGAGGGACGGCGCCCGGTCGCGCACCGGCGGCACGGCCACGAATGCCTCGGCGACCAGTCCGTCGATGTCCGTCACACGGTAGGTGACGACCTGGAACTGGTCGTTGGGCACGACCTGGATCGCGTCGCCCGCGACGGTGCCGGGGCCGGTGGCGACCGAGAGCGTGAGCTCGCTCGGGTCGCCGTCCGGGTCGAGATCGTTCTCGAGCACGGGCACGTCCAGCGGCACGTCGAGCTCGACGCCGTCGCGCGGCAGCGGGTCGTCGCGCGCGATGGGCGGCAGCAGCGGCGCGTCCTCGGCCACCGTCACGACCACGGACCCGGTCGTCGACGCGCCCCGCGCATCCGACACCGCGTAGGTGAACTGGTAGTCGCCGACCTCGGACGGCGAGCGAAGATCGACGGTGTGGCGCTCGGTGTTGACGACCGCGTCCGCGAGCTCCTGCGGCAGGTCGAGGCCGTCCACCTGGAGCGAGAGCGCGTCCTGGTCCGGATCGGAGTCGTTCTCCAGCACCGCGATCGCGACGGCTCGATCGGGCCGCACGGTGACCAGATCGACCTGGGCGAAGGGTGTCTGATTCACGTCCGCCGCCTGGGCGATGCCGATGATCGCAGACGCCGTGCCCTCCTCGCCCCACCGGTCGCGCACGCGGTAGGTGAACTCGACCGTTCCCGCGCTGTCGGGGAAGGCCTCGAAGTCGAAGTAGTCCGGACCCACCTCCGGCAGGATGCGACCGCCCTCGGGGCCCGTGTCGTAGCCGACCAGCTCGACGCCATCGCCGTCGGGGTCGATGCCGTCGAGCGGGATGGGGATCCGCACCGTCGACCCGGCGAGCACACGCGAGGTCACGACCTCCGGTGCGGGCGGCGCGTTCTCCTCCTCATCGCGCGGCACGATCGTCAGGGCGACGGTCGCGGAATCACGGTTGCCGAACGCATCGCTGATCTCGTACGTGACGGTCGCGCGCGTGGGCGCGTCGACGAGCGCGTGCACGCGCAGTCGCCCCTCGGAGAGGAACGCGATGCCCTCCTCGTCGGAGGCGAAGCTCGTGTCGACGATCTCGTCGACGAGCTCGAAGGGCGTGCCGTCGGGCGAGAAGTCATTGGCGAGCACATCGATCGACGCGTAGTCCCCCGCCCGCACTGTCGCCGCGTCGTCGACCGCCTTGGGCGCGCGCGGCTGCGCGGGCGGCGCGACCGGGATCACCTCGACGGTGCCGGTCTCGGAGAAGCGGCCGTTGGAGACGGTGTAGGTGAACTGGAACGGTGCGTCGAGGCCGTTGTCGCGGATGCTGACGACGCGACGGTCCCGCAGCTCGACGGTGATGGGCGCGGCGCCCTCGACCGTGATCTGCTGCACGACGAGTACACCACCGGCCGGATCCACGTCGTTGGCGAGCAGGTCGACGACCGCAGATCCCTGCCGCGGCAGCAGCGCCGTGTCCCGCACCGCGACCGGGCGCGCTTCATCGTCGGGCGTGCGGATGTCGACGCGGATGCGACCGACGCTCGGGAGCGGTCCGTCCGCGATCATGTAGTTGAGGTAGTGGGTACCGACCGTGCCGGAGATGATCCGCACGACGCCGGTCGACCTGTCCGACTCCATCTCGAGGCCCGCGGCCGGATCGACGGATGCGAGGCGCAGCGGCCGGCCGGACGGCGAGTAGTCGTTGAGCATGGGACGGATCGTCGCTTCACGACCCTCGACCGTGCTGACGAAGTCGGCGTTGGCGAGCGGCGGGGCATCGCCGCGCTCGCGCACGTCGACCTCGACGTCCGCAGTGGCCTCGCTGCGCCCGTCGCTGACGGTGACGGTGAGGGTCTGCACGCCGACGTCGCCGGTGGCCGTATAGATCAGTCGGCCGGAGGGATCGGTCTGGACGGTGTCGCCGGAATCGGTCGTCGCTTCGGTGAGGTACATGTCGTCGCCGTCGGGGTCGACCCAGTCGGCAAGGACCTGGTACTCGTACTCGCCGCCCTGCTCGACCGCGAAAGCCTGCGCGCGCAGCTGCTCCGGCGGAGCGTTCTCGGCATCGCTGCGCACCGCCACACGCACGCCTGCCGTGTCCGTGCCCTGTCGCCCGTCGTCGATCTCGTAGTTGAACGTGAAGCCGCCGGTGAAGCCCTCCGGCAGCTGGAGCTGCAGCGCGGAGTCGTTGGAGACCGGTGCGATGGAGACGCCCTCCGGGACCTCGCCCACGACGCGCGCAGTGAGCACGTCGCCATCGGCATCGCTGTCGTTCCAGAGCACCGGCAGGATGGTCGATCGGCCGGGGCGTGCGCCGAAGCTGTCGTCGTTCGCGTCGGGGTCCGTGTTCTCCTCGTTGAGCGGCGGCGGCTGATTGGTCAGCAGGTCCTCTGTGGACTCCGAGTCGTCCTCGTCGCTCGTCTCATCCGACTGCTCCGGCACCAGATCATCCCAGTTGTCGACCAGCACGAGCGTGTCGGCCAGCAGCCAGGAGGAGCCCTCCTGGAACTGGTTGAGCACGACGGCGTCGCGATTGATGCGGAAGGTCGCAGGACCGCCGGTCATCTCCGGTACCTGCTGCTCGCTCCGCTCCTGTCCATCGCAGTCGCGCACGAACTGCGCGCTGCCGGTCCAGACGGCGTACACGCACCCGTTCAGCTGCACCGGGCGCACGGCGTCGCCGCCGCCCTGACGCTGCTCGACCTGCGGCTGCCCGCCCCCGAGCGGCTGTCGAATGAGCGCCGTCGGCGTCGACACGAGCACGTCTCCGGCGTCGTCGCCGACGAGCTGCACCGCGGCATCCTCCGGCACCTCGGTCGCACCATCCGGCAGCAGCAGCGTTCCCGTCGACGGGTCGTGCACGACGGCCCGCGTGCCGACCACCGTCACGAGCGGCTCCTGCATCGCTCGCAGCTCGTCGCGATCGCGCACCACCGGCTCGTCGAAGGTGCCGTCGTCGAGCCGCGCGATGCTGAGCTGGGTGCCCTCGCTCGTCGACACCGCGTGCACGGTGCCATCGCGGCCGACCTCGACCGCGGCTCCACCGCCGAGCTCGGCGAGAGGTTCGGTGTTCTCCGGAGAGAATGCCAGGAAGTCGGCGAACGACATCGCCCACAGCATGCCGTCTGCGGGATCGACGACCGCGACCACGCCTCCGCCCATCGCGATCCTGCCCTGCACGGGCAGCTGCACGCTCGACCCCATGACGACCTGCACCGGGTCGACGACGATCGCCGTCGACGCCTCGCGGTTGTGGAGCAGCACATCATCGCCGTCCTGCAGGACGTCGAAGCTCGCGGTGGGCGAGGTCAGGCCGCCGTCGAGCTCCTGCGCCTGGATGTTGATGCGGCCGAGCTGCTGACTGTCCTGCTTCGTGACCCAGACGCCACCGTCATGCAGGTCGACATCGGTGGTGGTGAAGCCGTCGTAGGTGATCGCGAGGATGCCGAGCGCGAGCGAGACGGCGGTGATGAGCCCACCGGCCACCGTCGACTTGCGATGGCGCCTGATCCACCTGAACACTTCGGCCTCCCCGTGACCCCCGCGGCGGGCGCAGGGGTGCCCGCGGTCGCGGGCGCGACCTCGGCCATTGTGCCAGAACTGAGCAAAACAAGACCTGCGGATGAGCACAACGACGAGCGGGCCCATCCGTGGGATGGGCCCGCTCGTCGTTGCAGGTCGATCAGCCGCGCGCGCGCTCGTACGCCGCGAGCCGCTCCGCGTTCTCGGCGTTGAAGTCCTCGAGCGCCCGACGGTTCCACTCCCGCGCCCTGCGGCCGCGCCGGGCGACGATGCCGCCGACCCAGATGGGCACCTCGCGCGCGAGGATGAACGCAAGCACCGACAGCGGCGCGAGCACCAGCTGGCCGAGCGACTGCAGATCCATCCCGAACACCGATCCGTAGGCCGACCAGCCGCCCTCCTGCTCCATGTACGCACCCGCGATGTGCGCCGCGTAGACCAGCAGCGCAACGATGAAGCCGCCGAGGACGTGCGCCCACCAGCCTGCACGGTTGACGAGCAGCGTGATGAGCCAGTACGCGAGGAAGAACACCACGACCGGCAGCAGGTAGGACGGCAGCAGCCACACCGTCTCCAGCGTCTGGATCGCGTCGAAGCCACGGTCGAAGAGATAGCCGACCGCGAAGAACGCCGCGGCGAAG
Organism: Agrococcus sp. Ld7; assembly: GCF_045064095.1. Classification (NCBI taxonomy): domain Bacteria; kingdom Bacillati; phylum Actinomycetota; class Actinomycetes; order Micrococcales; family Microbacteriaceae; genus Agrococcus; species Agrococcus sp. Ld7. The sequence continues at coordinate 232,071 of NZ_JBISGY010000002.1, forward strand.
AGCGCTGCGAAGATCACGGTCGCGAGCAGTGCGACCGCGAAGCCCACGGCCCGCGCGCCCTTGCGACGAGGCGGCATCGGCTCCTCGACGAGGACGATCGGCGTGCCGCCGGCCGCCGCACGCGCGGTCTCGTCGTCGACGGCGATGCTCGACGCCGGCACCTCGTCACGCACGATCCCGAACCGCTCGGTGCGCTGATCGCCGTCGCCAGTCCGGTCGCCGTCCTGGGCCTCCAGCACGCGCGTCTGGGCGCCGGTGCGGTCGACGTCCGGTGTGCGGTGCGCCGCCATCGCGCGCGTCGCCTGATCGTCGTTCGACTGCTGCGGCAACGCCTGCGTGGGCTCCGGCTCGACGAAGTCGTGCCGCGAGGTGCCGGCTGCCTCATCCGAGCTGTGGTCGGACGCGCGCCCTGGCACGTCGTGCATGCTGGCGTCCTGGACGACCAGGTCATCCGCGGCTCTGTCGTCGCCTCGCGCGTCGGCGACTGTCTCGTCGTCTGCGTCGGCGCGTCGGCGCAGGCCGAAGGAGGGACGGCGCGGCTCCACGAGCGGCGGCGGCGAGGCGGGCACGCCCGCGTCAGCGGCGCCATGCTCGTCACTGCCGCCGGGCTGCTCCAGCGAGCTCTCCGCCGCCTCGTCATGCACCTGGTCGGCACTGGCCCGTGCGGAGTCGTCGGGGTGCGCCGCAGAGTGCGAGGGCCCGCGGAGGGTCGAGGGCGCGATCACGGTCGGTTCGATCGCGCTGTCGCTGCGCTCGTCCGCTGGCGTGTGCTCCGCGAGCGGCTGCCGCTCATCGTGGTCGGTGACCGAGGTCGAGGCGTCGTCGGCGTCCAGGGGCGCAGCCGCATCGCGGTCATCCGTGCGCGCGGCCCCGTCGGCCCCATCATTCGATGCGGCGTCGTCATCGGTCGACGGCGGGCTGCCGAAGAACCGCTCCCGCCACGAGGTGGGCTGCTCGTCGCTCATAGAAACCTCCTGCAGCGGCACGGTGCCGCGTCGTCGGCCGATTCTAAGCACTGCGCCTGCGGCGCCAGCCGCGCCACCCCGCCGCTGCCGCAATCGCCGCGACACGCAGCAGGGGCCGCACCCGATGTGGATGCGGCCCCTGCTGCGTGCGACGGTCAGACGATCTGACCGGGCTCCTCGTTGAACTCGCCACCGGTGAAGGCGTCGAAGTCGAGGTAGGAGAGGTCGGACTCGTCCACGCCGCCCGCATCCGCGAAGAGGCGGTTCGGGTAGCGCTCGGCCTTCGCCTCCTCCGTGGCCTCGACCGACACGTCGCGGTAGCGCGACAGGCCGGTGCCCGCGGGGATGAGCTTGCCGATGATGACGTTCTCCTTGAGGCCGAGCAGCGGGTCGCGCTTGCCGGCCAGCGCCGCCTCGGTGAGCACCTTGGTCGTCTCCTGGAAGGACGCGGCCGAGAGCCACGACTCCGTCGCGAGCGACGCCTTGGTGATGCCCATGACCTCCTGGCGCGCCGAGGCCGTCTTCTTGCCGTCGGTCAGCGCGGCACGGTTGAGCTCGTTGTACCGCGAGCGGTCGACGAGCTCGCCCGGCAGCAGATCCGTCTCGCCGTGGTCGACGACGGTCACCTTGCGCAGCATCTGCCGCACAATGACCTCGATGTGCTTGTCGTGGATCGGCACGCCCTGCGAGCGGTACACGTCCTGGACGCCGGAGACCAGGTGCTTCTGGACCTCGCGGACGCCGCGCACGCGCAGCACCTCCTTGGGGTCCACCGCACCGAGCTGGATCTGCTGACCCTGCTCGACGTGATCCCCGTCGCCGACCTCGAGGGTCGCGCGGCGGAGCACCTGGTAGACGACTTCCTCGTCACCGTTGTCCGGGACGATGACGACGCGCTTGGACTTCTCGTCCTCCTCGATGCGCACCCGACCGGCCGCCTCCGCGATGGGCGAGGCGTTCTTCGGGGTGCGGGCCTCGAAGAGCTCCGTCACGCGGGGCAGACCCTGCGTGATGTCGCTCGCGCCCACCGAACCACCGGTGTGGAAGGTGCGCATGGTCAGCTGCGTGCCGGGCTCGCCGATCGACTGGGCGGCGATGATGCCGACCGCCTCACCGATGTCGACGAGCTTGCCCGTGGCCAGCGAGCGGCCGTAGCAGTGCGCGCAGACGCCGACCGCGGACTCGCACGTGAGCACCGAGCGCACCTTGACGGTCTCGACACCCGCAGCGATGAACGCACGGATCTCGCGGTCGCCGATGTCCTGCGCAGCGGTGGCGAGCACCGTGCCGTCGTTCGTCACGACGTCCGTCGCGAGGTTGCGGGCGTAGACCGCCGACTCGATGTTCTCGTGCAGCGAGAGCTGACCGTCGATGACCTCGGCGATCGGCACCTCGAGGCCGCGCTCGGTGCCGCAGTCGTCCTCACGGATGATGACGTCCTGCGACACGTCGACGAGACGACGCGTGAGGTAGCCGGAGTCCGCGGTGCGGAGCGCGGTGTCGGCCGAGCCCTTGCGCGCACCGTGGGTGGCGATGAAGTACTCCGCCACCGTCAGGCCCTCGCGGTACGAGGAGATGATCGGACGCGGGATGACCTCACCCTTCGGGTTGGTCACGAGACCGCGCATACCGGTGATGTTGCGCACCTGGATCCAGTTGCCGTTGGCACCTGCGGTGACCATCCGGTAGATCGAGTTCTCCTTGTCGAAGGCCGCCTCGGTGGCCTTCTGCACCTCGTTGGTGGCCTTGGTCCACAGCTCGGTGAGGTCACCGCGGCGCTCGGAGTCGGTGATGAGACCCTTCTCGAACTTGCCCTGGATCTTCGCAGCCGACTCCTCGGCGCCGGCGACGATCTCGTCCTTGCGCGCCGGCGTGATGACGTCGGAGAGCGCGACCGTGATGCCAGAGCGCGTGGCCCAGTAGAAGCCCGCGTCCTTGATCTTGTCGAGCGTTGCCGCCACCACCGTCTTCGGGTAGTGCTCGGCGAGCGCGTTGACGATCAGCGAGATGACCGGCTTGGTGGCCGCCTCGCCCACGAACGGGAAGTCCGCCGGCAGCAGCTCGTTGAAGAGCGCGCGGCCGAGCGTCGTCTCGTGCAGGAAGGTCTCGCCGTCGACGAAGCCCTCCGGACGGTCCTGGTCGCGGAAGGCCAGGCCGTCGAGACGGATCCGGATGACCGAGCCGAGGTGGAGCGAGCCCTGGTCCATCGCCATGATGGCCTCGGCGACCGAGGAGAACGCACGGCCGGTGCCGACGCCATCCTCCTTCAGCGAGGTCAGGAAGTGCAGGCCGGAGACCATCTCGTGCGACGGGAGGGTGACCGGACGGCCGTCCGACGGCTTCAGGATGTTGCTCGAGGCGAGCATCAGCACGCGGGCCTCGGCCTGCGCCTCGACCGAGAGCGGCAGGTGCACAGCCATCTGGTCACCGTCGAAGTCGGCGTTGAACGCCGCGCAGACGAGCGGGTGCAGCTGGATGGCCTTGCCCTCGACGAGCAGCGGCTCGAAGGCCTGGATGCCGAGGCGGTGCAGCGTGGGCGCACGGTTCAGCAGCACGGGGCGCTCGCGGATGATCTCCTCGAGCACATCCCACACCTGCGGCTTCGAACGCTCCACCATGCGCTTGGCGTGCTTGATGTTCTGCGAGTGACCCAGGTCGATCAGGCGCTTGATGACGAACGGCTTGAACAGCTCGAGCGCCATCTGCTTCGGCAGGCCGCACTGGTGCAGCTGCAGCTGCGGGCCGACCACGATGACCGAACGGCCCGAGTAGTCGACGCGCTTGCCGAGCAGGTTCTGACGGAACCGGCCCTGCTTGCCCTTGAGCATGTCGGAGAGCGACTTCAGCGCGCGGTTGCCGGTGCCCGTGACGGGACGGCCGCGACGGCCGTTGTCGAACAGGGCGTCGACCGCCTCCTGCAGCATCCGCTTCTCGTTGTTCACGATGATCTCGGGAGCACCGAGGTCGAGCAGGCGACGCAGGCGGTTGTTGCGGTTGATGACGCGGCGGTAGAGGTCATTCAGGTCGCTGGTCGCGAAGCGGCCACCGTCGAGCTGCACCATCGGGCGCAGCTCCGGCGGGATGACCGGCACGACGTCCAGCACCATCGCAGCCGGGCTGTTGCCCGTCTGCAGGAATGAGTTGACGACCTTCAGGCGCTTGATCGCACGGATCTTGCGCTGGCCCTTGCCCTCGGCGATCTGCTTGTGCAGGTCCTCGCCCTCGGCGACCAGGTCGAACGCCTCCAGGCGCATCTTGATCGCCTCGGCACCCATGTGGCCGTAGAAGAACTCGCCGTACAGGTCGACCAGGTCGTGGTAGGTCGCGTCCTCGGCCTTCAGCTCGCCCACCTTCAGCGTGCGGAAGTCATCGAAGACGCGCTCCATCTGCGCGATCTGCTCGTCGGCGAACTTGCGCAGCTGCGCCATCTCGCGCTCGCCGGCGTCCTTGACCTTGCGCTTCTGGTCGGCCTTGGCGCCCTCCTCCTCGAGCTGGGCGACGTCGGTCTCCAGCTGTGCGAGGCGAGCGGCGATGTCGGCGTCGCGGCGCTTCTCGATCTCGCCGACCTTGAGGCGCAGCTCCTGCTCGAGCTGCGGCAGGCGCTCGTGACGCGCATCCTCGTCGACCGAGATGATCATGTACGCGGCGAAGTAGATGACCTTCTCGAGGTCCTTCGGCGCCATGTCGAGCAGGTAGCCGAGACGGCTGGGCACACCCTTGAAGTACCAGATGTGCGTGACCGGGGCGGCGAGCTCGATGTGGCCCATGCGCTCGCGGCGCACCGACGACTTCGTGACCTCGACGCCGCAGCGCTCGCACACGATGCCCTTGAAGCGCACGCGCTTGTACTTGCCACAGGCGCACTCCCAGTCGCGGCTGGGACCGAAGATCTGCTCGCCGAACAGGCCGTCCTTCTCCGGCTTCAGCGTGCGGTAGTTGATGGTCTCGGGCTTCTTCACTTCGCCGTGAGACCAGCCTCGGATGTCGTCGGCCGTTGCCAGCCCGATCCGCAGCTCATCGAACGTTGTTGCGTCGATCAATGCAATTCCCTCTTGTCGAATTCTTGTGCAGCTGCCGGATCAGATGTCGTCGATCGACGACAGCTCAGGGCGGGAGATGTTGATGCCGAGCTCCTCGGCCGTGCGGAGTGCCTCATCCTCGTCATCGCGGAGCGTGACGACGTCGCCGGCTGCGTTCAGCACCTCGACGTTCAAGCAGAGCGACTGCATCTCCTTCATGAGCACCTTGAAGGACTCGGGGATGCCGGGCTCCTGGATGTTCTCGCCCTTGACGATGGCCTCGTACACCTTCACGCGGCCGACGATGTCGTCCGACTTGATGGTGAGGAGCTCCTGCAGGGTGTAGGCGGCGCCGTACGCCTCGAGTGCCCAGACCTCCATCTCGCCGAACCGCTGGCCGCCGAACTGGGCCTTACCGCCCAGGGGCTGCTGCGTGATCATCGAGTACGGGCCGGTCGAGCGCGCGTGGATCTTGTCGTCGACCAGGTGGTGCAGCTTCAGGATGTACATGTAGCCGACCGAGACCGGGTACGGGTACGGCTCACCGGAGCGGCCGTCGAACATCTTCGCCTTGCCGCTGCCGTCGATCAGGCGGACGCCATCACGGGTCGGGAGCGTCGCGTCGAGCAGGCCGATGATGGCCTCCTCGGTGGCGCCGTCGAAGACCGGCGTCGCGACCTTGGTGCCCGCGGGCGCCTCGAGCGTTGCCGGGTCGAGGTCCTTCGCCCACTCGGGCGTGCCATCCACCTTCCAGCCCGTCGCGGCGATCCAGCCGAGGTGCGTCTCGAGCACCTGGCCGAAGTTCATGCGCTTCGGGATGCCGAGCGGGTTCAGCACGATGTCGACCGGCGTGCCGTCCTCGAGGAACGGCATGTCCTCCTCGGGGAGGATCTTGGCGATGACGCCCTTGTTGCCGTGACGGCCGGCGAGCTTGTCGCCCTCGGTGATCTTGCGCTTCTGCGCGATGTAGACCACAACCTTCTCGTGGACGCCGGAGCCGAGCTCGTCGTCGCCGTCCTCAGCGCGGAACTGCTTGACAGCGATGACCGTGCCCTGCTCACCGTGGGGCACCTTCAGCGACGTGTCGCGCACCTCGCGGCTCTTCTCGTTGAAGATCGCGCGCAGCAGTCGCTCCTCGGCGCTCAGCTCGGTCTCGCCCTTCGGCGTCACCTTGCCGACCAGGATGTCGCCGGGCGCGACCTCCGCGCCGATGCGGATGATGCCGCGCTCGTCGAGGTCGGCCAGCAGGTCGGGGCCGACGTTCGGGAGGTCACGGGTGACCTCCTCCTTGCCCAGCTTCGTGTCGCGGGCGTCGACCTCGTACTCCTCGATGTGGATCGACGAGAGCACGTCGTCCTTCACGAGGTTCTGGCTGAGGATGATCGCGTCCTCGTAGTTGTGGCCCTCCCACGGCATGAATGCCACGAGCAGGTTCTTGCCGAGCGCGAGCTCGCCGTCCTCCGTCGCAGGGCCGTCGGCGATGACCTCGCCGACCTCAATCCGCTCACCCGCCGAGACGATGACCCGGTGGTTGTACGAGGTGCCCTGGTTCGAGCGGTCGAACTTGCGCAGGAAGTACTGCTGCGTGCCGCCCTCGTCGAGCTGCACGGTGACCAGGTCGGCCGAGACCTCTGCGACGACGCCCGCGGCGGTCGCCGTGATGACGTCACCGGAGTCGATGGCCGCGAAGCCCTCCATGCCGGTGCCCACCAGCGGCGACTCCGAGCGCACGAGCGGCACGGCCTGACGCTGCATGTTCGCACCCATGAGCGCGCGGTTCGCGTCGTCGTGCTCGAGGAACGGGATGAGGCTGGTCGCAACCGACGCCATCTGGCGCGGCGAGACATCCATGTAGTCCACGGACTCGGGCAGGACGAGCTCGACCTCTTCGCCCTTCTTCCTCGCCACCACGCGCTCCTCCACGAAGCGCTGCTTGGTGTCGAGGCGGTTGTTGGCGTGGGCGACGATGAACTCGTCCTCCTCCGACGCCGTCAGGTAGTCGATCTGCGTCGTGACCACGCCGTTGTCGACCCGGCGGTACGGCGTCTCGATGAAGCCGAAGGAGTTGATGCGGCCGAAGGTCGCGAGGCGACCGATGAGGCCGATGTTCGGGCCCTCAGGGGTCTCGATCGGGCACATGCGGCCGTAGTGCGAGGGGTGCACGTCTCGCACCTCGACGCCGGCGCGCTCGCGCGACAGGCCACCGGGGCCCAGCGCCGAGAGCGTGCGCTTGTGGGTCAGGCCCGCGAGCGGGTTGTTCTGATCCATGAACTGCGACAGCTGCGAGGTGCCGAAGAACTCCTTGATCGCCGCGCTCACGGGGCGCACGTTGATCAGGGTCTGGGGCGTGATGGCCTCGATGTCCTGCGTCGACATGCGCTCGCGCACGACGCGCTCCATGCGAGCCAGGCCCGTGCGGACCTGGTTCTGGATGAGCTCGCCGACGGCGCGGATGCGACGGTTGCCGAAGTGGTCGATGTCGTCGATGTCGAGGCGGATGTCGACCGCCTCGCCCTTGCGCGTGCCCGGGACCGTCTGGTCACCGGCGTGCAGCGCGACGAGGTACTTGATGGTCGCGACGATGTCGTCGACCGAGAGCACCGAGTCGCTCATGGGCACGTCGATGCCGAGCTTGCGGTTGATCTTGTAGCGACCCACCTTGGCCAGGTCGTAGCGCTTCGGGTTGAAGTAGAAGTTGTCGAGCAGCGCGCGGGCGGCCTCGGCGGCGACCTGCTCGCCCGGACGCAGCTTGCGGTAGATGTCGCGGAGGGCGTCCTCCTTCGACATCGGCACGTCCTTCTCGAGCGTCGCCATGATCGACTCGTAGCCGGCGAACTCGCGGGCGATGTCCTCGCTCGTGAGGCCGAGGGCCTTCAGGAAGACCGTGACGGACTGCTTGCGCTTGCGGTCGATGCGCACGCCCACGGCGTCGCGCTTGTCGATCTCGAACTCGAGCCACGCACCGCGGCTGGGGATCACGCGGGCAGAGAAGACGTCCTTGTCGGAGTTCTTCTCGGGGGTGCGGTCGAAGTAGACGCCGGGGCTGCGGACGAGCTGCGAGACGACGACGCGCTCGGTGCCGTTCACGATGAACGTGCCCTTCTCGGTCATGAGCGGGAAGTCGCCCATGAAGACCGTCTGCGACTTGATCTCGCCGGTCTCGTGGTTCATGAACTCGGCGGAGACGTAGAGCGGTGCGGCGTAGGTCTTGCCGCGCTCCTTGCACTCCGCGATCGTGTACTTCGGCACATCCAGCACGGGCTCGGAGAACGAGAGCTGCATCTTCTCGCTCAGGTCCTCGATGGGCGAGATCTCCTCGAAGATCTGCTCAAGACCGGAGTCCGAGTGGACATCGTCGCGACCGGAGTCCTTCGCGGCATCCGCGCGGACCTTCCATTCGTCGTCGCCGATGAGCCATTCGAAGCTCTCGGTCTGCAGTGCGAGCAGGTCGGGTACAGTCAGCGTCTCCGCGATCTGTGCGAAGCTCAGGCGGCTCGCGTTTCGACCAGTCTTGGGGCTCAGTTCAGCCAAGGCAGATACCTCCGGTCCGGAAAGGGTTGCGGGTCTTCCCGGGATCGTGTCGTCGGTGAGAGACTCGTCAACACCCTGAAGCGCCCGATTCGGGCGCGCGCCGACCGCAATATGAAGGCAGAGGGGATGTCTTTGAGCGCAACTCGCTACGTTACGCCGCGAACGCGCTGATGTCCAGTCTGCGCGGCGTGTCGGTTGGCGGCGGTCGTCGACCCGATGGTAGCGGGGCTCGGGCGCGAGAGGATGGGCCGGTGAGCACTCCCAGCCGACGCCTCTCGAGCGGCCTGCACGCCGAGATGCGCTTCTCCGGCGCCGGCGGCTGGCAGCTCGTCGTCGACGGCACGCCGCAGTCGCACGTCGACCCGGAACGGCCGGAGCTGCTGGTCTACGAGTACGTGCAGCAGATAGGCCACGTGATCGACGCGATGCCGCCCGGGCCGCTCACAGCGGTCCACCTGGGCGCGGGCGCGCTCACCATCCCGCGCTTCATCGACGCCACCCGGCGCGGCTCGCGCCAGCAGGTGATCGAGCTCGAGCCGCTGCTGGTCGAGCTGGTGCGCGAGGTGACGCCGCTCCCCCGCGGCGCGAGCATCCGGGTGCGCTACGGCGATGCCCGCGAGCAGCTGACCCGGCTGCCGGCGGGCCTGCGCGGCGCGGTCGACCTGGTGGTGGTGGATGTCTTCTCCGGCGCCCAGACGCCCGCGCACGTCACAACGGTGGAGTTCCACGCGCTCGTGCGCGACCTGCTCGCTCCCGGCGGCGTCGCGATCGTGAACATCGCCGACGACCGCACCCTGTCGTTCGCGAAGCGGCAACTGGCGGCGCTCGACGAGGTGCACGGCGACGTGGCAGCGCTCGCCGACCCGGGGATGCTCAAGGGCAGGCGGTTCGGGAACGTGGTCGCGGTCGCGGGCGCGCTGCCCGATATCGACGAGATCGGCCGCGCGCTGCGGCGCGATCCGTTACCCGGCAAGGTGGTTGCAGGGGCAGAGCTGCGCCGCTTCCTGGGCGGCGCGCAGCCGGCCCGTGACGCCGATGCGACGCCCAGCCCGGCGCCGGATCGCGGCATCTTCGGCTGATCGATTCGGCACCCAACCGAGCGCTCCACCGCGGCCGCGACTGCCGGCCCTGGCGGCCGCGAGGGCCTCAGTGCGACGGAAGCGCGTCCTCTGCAGCCAGCGCGCGAACATCCTTCATCCGTTCGATCTGCAGAGCGATGAGCACGCCGGTGACGACAGCGCCACCGAAGGCGAGGGCAGGCCAGTTGTCGTGGGGCGAGAGTCGCGGCCATGCCAGCGCGGCCGCTCCGACGACGACGAGTGCCGCAAGCGCGCGGACGACGCTGCGGCCGTGCCAGGGGCCATCCGTCGGCAGCAGGTAGCCGAGCGCCAGGCCGGTCACGATCGCAGCAGCGAGCATCATGCCGATGAGCATTGCTAGACGCACGATGGCACGATGGGGCTGCAGGCCGACCGTCGTTTCCGCAAAGCTCGGCCCGGATCGGCGCGTGCTTCGCGCGAATCGTGCCGGGTGCGCGATCATGGCGACATGAGCGAGTCGATCGGCTACGACCAGACCGCGTTGCGGAACGCCGTCGACGTCGCTGCCGCCGCGCGCCGGCTGCGCCAGCTCGGCCGCGAGCGGTCGCTCGCCGCGGTCTCCGAGCGCGCGTGGCTGCTCGAGTCGATCGGGCGACTGGACGATGCGCTCGCCGCCGCGAACGAGGCCGTGACGCTCGCCCGCGCCTCCGGATCGCGCGACCGCGTCGCCGAGGCGCGGTTGCTGCGGGCATCCGTCGTCCAGACCCGCGGCGATCTGCGCACGGCGCTGCGCGAGTGCACGGCGATCATTGCCGAGTCGCGCTCCAACGACTGGGTCGAGCTGTGGGCGCACGCGCTGCAGCAGCGCGGCACCGTGCACTTCGCGCTCGGTCAGTGGCACGAGGCGTGCGTCGACTTCACGGTCGCGGTGGAGCTGTGCCGCGAGGCGGAGCTGCCCGCCGAGCAGCTCGAGGCGGCAGAGATCGCGCTGATGGTGGCGACCGACCGCGACCAGACCGAGGCGCTGCGCGCCGAGCGCGACGTGCCGCGCGCGAGCCACCCGATCTGGGGCGGGCGCTGAGCCGCACCGTCCACAGGTGCCCGCACGCGGTTCGCGCCGCATCGACCGCTGCTGGCATGCTTCCAGCCGGCGGAAGGTGACGGATGGCTGATCTCGAACGAGTGCGCGTGTGGGCGGCAGCGCTCATCCGCCTGCACCTCGACGACTCCTGGCACTTTGACTTCGACCGCGCCGCGAAGCGCGCGGGACTGACGAACTACACCGCGAAGCGCATCTCGGTCTCGCGGCACCTGGCCGCGCGCTGGGATGACGACGAGGTGCATCAGATCCTGCTGCACGAGGTGGCGCACGCGATGGTCGGGCCGGGCGCCGGCCACGGCCCGGTGTGGCGCCGCACGGCGCGCGAGATCGGCTACATCGGCGGGCGCACGCATCAGGGTGAGATCGCTGCGGAGCGCGCTGGCTGGGTGGGCAGTTGCCCGGGCGGGCACGAGCACGTGCGCTTCCGCGCACCGCGCGGTCGCTACGCGTGCAAGCCCTGCACGCGCGCCGAGCGACGCGTGGTGGAGGTGCGCTGGCGGAAGCGGGCGGACGCCGCCTGAGTCGCGCCGACGGGGGTCGGACTTCCACGACTCCGGCTCACGCGGCTCTGGCGCTCCCCGCGCTGACCTCCGGCAGCGAGCGTCCCATCAGCGCACCGATGACGCCCAGCACGGCGAGCAGCACCAGCGCCCATTCGTTGCCCCAGATAGCCAGCAGGCCGGTCAGTGCACCGGCCGCGAGCAGCAGCACGCCCATAGCCGTGTTCGCAACCGCCACGTACTCCGTGCGCCGGTCGCCATCAGCCATGTCGACGACGTACGTCTTGCGAGCCAGCCGCGTGCCGAGGTGCACGAACGCCAGCAGCAGGAACGTCACCGGGTAGAGCCACTCGGAATCGCGGGCCGCCGGCACCTGCAGGAGCACGAGGAACGCCGCGATGAACGCTGAGGCTCCGAGCGCGCACCACACCATCAGCAGTCGCGAGGAGCGGTCGGCAAGGCGCCCGAAGACGCGGCCGCCGAGCACGTTCGCGACGCCCTGGGCGATCACGAACAGGCCCAGGCCCGTCAGGTCGCCCCCGTGGTTGGCCACCCCGATCGCGACCACGAAGGGCGGGCTGAGCGCCGAGACGAGCAGCAGCGCGCGCACGAGCACGAAGCGGCGGAACGTTGGGTCGTGGCGCAGCAGCTGCCAGGACCGGCCGAGCCAGCTGGAGCCGTCCCCCGATTCGCCGGGCTCGGTCTCCGGCTCGCGGATCGTGGCATAGACGATGAGGGCCAGCACCCAGGTGCCGGCCGCGCCGAGCAGCAGCGCTGCGAGCAGTTCGGCGCCGACATCCCCGCCCCACACCTCCAGGCTCAGTCCGAGCCCGAGTGCGACTGCTCCGGAGAGCACCGTGACGATGCCGGTGATCTGCCCGCGCTGGCCCTTGGGGATCGTGCGCCCGAGCACGTCCTTGCTGGCCAGCGAGCAGAGCGCACGGCCGAGGGCGAAGACCGCGAGCGCCGCCAGGATCGCCGCTCCCGCCGCCCATCCCCGCAGTCCGAGCGCAGAGGCGGCGATGGCGGCGGTCGCCAGAGCCTGCGCGGCCGCGCCACCGACCCACGCCCACTTGCGGGCGGCGAGGCGCCGCATCCACGGGGTGAGTGCGGCCTGCGGGAGCATCGAGCCGGATTCCCTGATCGGGACCAGGAACGCCAGCAGCGAGCCGGGCGCACCGACGGCGGTGAGCAGCCACGGCAGCACGGTCTTCGCGCTCACGACCTGGTCACCGATGCTCTGCAGGGCCTGCGCGCCCATCTGGCGCATCCCGTTGCTGGCGATGTCGGGCCTGGCCGAGGCGACCACGTCGTCGTCGCTGCCCTCGCCCTTGACGAGCTTCGGGTACAGCCACGTCACAGCGCTCTCCCCCTGGCGATGGTCATGCATGCATCATGCCGTGCGCGAGCCTGCACGCAGGCGCGGCGCGGCGCCTCCTAGCCCCTCGGCTCCGACGACGCACCATCGGCCCCGGTCTCGCCGTTCGCGCTGCGGCCGTCGCGCTCGGGTGCACCGCGAGCATCGACCGCGCCACCTCTCGCGGCGGGCGCGGCGACCGAGGTCACTGCGGCATCCGACCCCGCTTCGCCGCCGGCCGTTGCCGCTCCGGGCGCGCTGGCCTCGTAGGAGTCGCTGATGCGCCGGTAGGACGTGGTGAGGAACGCGAGGCCCGCGGCCACGACCATCAGCGCACCCGCGCACAGGAACACCAGCGCGATCCCCCGGGCGATGCCGACGCCGAGCACGGGCTCGAGCACCGCGGCGCCCTCCGGCGATCGTGCCCACGGAAGGATGAGGAACTCGGCGAGCGGCGCGATCAGGAACGCGGCGATCGGCGCGGCCGCCGATTCGAATGCCATCGCGAACCCGAACACCCGCCCCTGCCGCGGCAGCGGCACGACGCGCTGGATGATCGTCTGCTCAGCGGCCTCGGCCGCTGGGATGAGCGCCATGTAGGCCCAGATCCCCAGCGCGTAGAGCCACCACCACTCCCGGATCGTGAAGACGGCACCCAGCACCCCCATGATGGCGACGACGATCAGCAGCGTGCGGATGGGGCGCTTCCCGAGGCCGAACCTGGCGATCACCAGGCCGCCCACGACGAAGCCGGTGGAGGCGAAGCCGAAGATCATGCCCCACGTCTGCACGTCGAAGAGCTCGAGCCCGTACGGATCCATGAGCGCCATGTAGACGCCGCCGATGAGGTTGTTGAAGGTCGAGAAGATGATGAGTGCGAACAGTCCGCCGATCGCCAGCACCGCGCGCACGGAGCCGCGCAGGTCGATGCCGCGCGCGTCGTCGTCGGGGTCGACCGCGACGACATCCTCCGGGATCCGCAGCGTCACCAGGTGCCCGAGGCTCAGTGCGAGCATGCCGATGGCGATCGCGATCGTCCATCCCATGCCGAGGAACCCGATCGAGAGGCCCGAGAACACGCTCGTCACGATCATCGCGAGCCCCTGCACGGTGCCGACGAGCCCGTTCGCGTTGGCCCGCCGCGCATCGGCGACCAGGATCGTGACGGTCGTCGACAGCGCGATGTTGCGCATGTGCTCCACGACCGAGCCGGCCAGGATGATCGCCATGAACAGCCACAGCCACGGCGCCCCGAGATCCAGCAGCACGGGCTCGGGCAGCAGCAGGTACATCGCGCCGGCGACGGCGAAGGCGGCGAGGGTGATGGAACCGGAGAGCACCATGACGCGCAGCTTGCGATGGTGGTCGACGATGGAGCCGAAGAGGATGCTGCCGAAGGCGACGAACAGCATGTAGGCGCCGCCGATGAGCCCCGTCGCGAGCACGCTGCGGGTCTCGAGGTAGACCCAGAACGTGAGCGCGAACCACACGTACGCGGTCGTCACGTTCGCGAGCGCGGTGTTGGCGAGCACGTGCAGGAACATGCGCTCGCCCCGACTGCGCCCAGCCGTGCGAGGCTCACGGGGAGCCACGTGGTCGACGCTAGCGATCGGCGGCGCCGCGCAACACCCACCTTCTCGCGCGCTCCGCCCTCCGCTGACAAGCGGTACGGAACGGCCGCCCCACGGCGCGACACCCGACCGTTCGGTACCGGTGGCGGCACTCGCGCGACCGAACGCCACCGCGGCGGGCCCGCGAGCGCCACCGGCGGCGGGCCCGCCCGCGCCACCGGGGGCAGGTGGGCAAGCGGTACGAGATGGTCGCCCCACGGGGCGACATCCGACCGTTCGGTACCGGTCGCGCGCGTGGCACCTGCGCCCCGCGAGCGAAGCGGTACCGAACGGTCGCCCTGCGGCCGCGGCGGCGACCGTTCCGTACCGCTACCGCTACCGCTACCGCGCCGCGGGCGCTACGAGCGCGAGTCGCGCGCGTCGGCCCACAGATCGACGCCGGGCTCGTCGCTCGCGAGCTCGTCGATGGCCGCGAGCTCGTCGGCGGTGAGCGGTGCTGCCGCGAGCGCCCCCAAGTTCTGCTCCAGCTGCTCGACGCGGGAGGCGCCGATCGTGAGCGAGGTCATCCGCTCGTCGCGCAGCGCCCACGTGAGCGCCAGCTGAGCGAGCGACTGCCCGCGCTGCTCGGCGATGTCGGCGAGCCCGCGGATGCGCCGGGTCGCCTCGCCAGACACGTTCGGGTTGACCGAGGCGCCCTCCCCGTACCGGCCGGCGCGCGAGTCGGCGGGCACCCCGTCGAGGTACTTGCCCGTCAGCAGGCCCTGCGCGAGCGCGGTGAAGCCGATCACGCCGATGCCGAGCTCGCCCGCGGTCTCGAGCAGGCCATCCGTCTCGATCCAGCGGTTGAGCATCGAGTACGAGGGCTGATGGATGGTGAGCGGCGTGCCGAGCGAGGCGAGGATCTCGTGCGCCTGACGGGTCTCCTCCGCGGAGTAGCTCGAGACGCCCACGTACAGCGCCCTGCCCGTGCGCACGATGTGATCGAGCGCACCCATCGTCTCCTCGAGCGGCGTGTCGGGGTCGGGGCGGTGGTGGTAGAAGATGTCGACGTAGTCGAGGCCCATGCGCTCGAGCGACTGGTCGAGGCTCGAGATCAGGTACTTCCGGCTGCCGCCGATGCCGTAGGGGCCCGGCCACATGTCCCAGCCCGCCTTCGTGGTGACGAGCATCTCGTCGCGGTGGGCCGCCAGGTCGCCAGCGACGATGCGACCGAAGTTGCGCTCACTCGCGCCATAGGGCGGGCCGTAGTTGTTGGCGAGGTCGAAGTGGGTGACGCCGCGGTCGAAGGCCGTCGTCACGAGCGCGCGCTGCCGCTCGAGCGGTGCGTCGTCGCCGAAGTTCTGCCACAGGCCGAGCGTGAGCACCGGCAGCTTGAGGCCCGAGCGGCCCGCGCGGCGGTACTGCATGGCGTCGGGGCGGTCGGTGTCGTAGCGGGTGGGGTCGGCGGTCCAGCTCATCGTGAGGCTCCAGCGTGCTCGTGGGTGGTGTCGGATGCGGTGCCAGCGTCGCCCGCGGGCGTGGCGTCGGCTGCAGCGCGAGCGTCGCCCGCGGGCGTGGCGTCGGATGCAGCGCGAGCGTCGCCCGCGGGCGTGGTGTCGGATGCGGAACGCACGTCGGCAGCGCGCGTCGCCGCGGCCGCCGCCTCCGCGGCGATCAGGCTGCGGGAAGCGCCTCGGAGCGCGATCGCGGCCGCGCACGCGGCGGCGCATGCCGGGCTGTGGAAGTCGATGCCGAGCGCTGCGAGCTCGTCGACGACACGGCCCGCGACCAGCAGGTCGGCAGCGGTCGGTCGCAGCGATCCGTCGGGCCACCGCCGACCGACCGCGATGATGGCGACGGATGCGCGGTCGCCGCGTCGCTCCTGCTCGTCGAGCGCTGCGCGCGCGACGAGCGCGGCATTCTCGAGCGTCGCCTCGAGCAGCAGCGCCGAGCGCGGCGCGAGAGTCAGCAGCGCCGCACGCTCGGGCCCTGGGTCGGCCGCGGCGAGCACGATCACGTCGGCAGCGGCTGCTCGGAGGCCCGCCGCGCCCCACTCGAGGGTGACCTGGTAGTCGGCGCTCATCAGCGCAGCGCGCCCAACCGGGCGAGTGCCGCGCGCACGAGTGCGCCGCGGCCACCCTCCATCTCGCTCGTCACCGTCTCGGATGCCGCGGCCTCCGGGCTCAGCCAGGTGAGCTCGAGCGCATCCTGGCGCGGGTCGCAGGTGCCCGTGACCGGCACGATGTAGCAGAGCGAGACCGCATGCTGCCGATCGTCGGAGTAGATGCCGTCCCCCGGCAGCGGGAAGTACTCGGCGATGTGGAACGGCGTCGGGTCGGCGGGCAGCTGCGGGAATGCCATCGGCCCCAGATCCTTCTCGAGGTGACGGGTGAGCGCATCGCGCACCCGCTCCCCGCGCATGACGCGCCCGGAGACGACCGTGCGCGTCATCTGGCTCTGCGCGTTCATGCGCAGCAGCAGGCCGACGTCGGTGACCTGGCCGAGTCCGTCGAGCCGCACGGGGAGCGCCTCGACGTACAGGATCGGCATCCGCTCCCTGGCCTGCTGCAGCTCGTCGTCGCTCAGCCAGCCGGGATTGGGGTCAGGGGTGCGCACGGCCATGGCCCCATTGTGCCTGCCCCGCGCGCCGCCCGCTCGCGAGCCGCGGATCAGGGGCGCAGTCGGCGTCCCGCGCGCTCCGCCCAGAGCGCGATCGCGAGCCACAGCGCCACCACGATGAGGCCGAGTGCGATGGACGGGATGTCGCCGAGCGCAGCGAACCAAGCGAGGGGGCTGGGCGTCATCGCCTCCAGCAGCGAGCGGGCCGCGAGCGTCGTGCCGACCGCGAGCAGGCTGATGCGGCCGACCGCAGCGACGGGCTCGGCGAACACGCCCAGCGCCGACGTGCTGCCCCGCAGATCCATGTCGATCGCCGGGTGCATCGCGGTCGCGAGCAGGCTGGCGAGCGACGCGACGGCGAGCGTCAGCGGCGGTGTCCACAGCACGGTCGAGGGCTCGAGGCTCTGCTGCCCCCAGACGGTGGGCGTGAAGTAGGCGAGGATGCCGAGCACGCCGAACAGCAGTGCGGCGAGCAGCCCGTAGCCGACCACGCGACCGCGCTGGTGCCGCGTGACGCTGCGCGCCCGCAGGAAGGCGTGCACGAGCGCCGCACCCGCCGCCGCCGGCAGCGCGAGACCGAGTCCTGCGACCACGGTCGTCACCCCGGCGGTCACGAGCGGATCCGCCGTGACGCCCGCCGCATCCGCCACCCCGCTGACGAGCAGCGTGGCAGGCGTGCAGCGATCGCTGAGCTCGCCGCAGAGGCCCACCGTGAGCCAGAGCGATCCTGCCCCGACCAAGGTAGCGATCGCGACGGCGAACGCCCACCCCGACCAGCTGCGGGCGAGCAGGCCGACGAAGCCCAGCGCCGCCACCGCGACGGCCAGCTGCAGCAGCGGACCGGTGACGCGCATGCGCTCCAGGCCGCCGAGCGTGCCGGCGTCCGGCGCCACGGGGATCCCCGCGACCGCTCCGCCGATGAGTGCGGCGGCAGCCGCGATCAGCAGGCCGAGGAGGATGAGCAGCAGCATGCGGCGCACGATCCGGCCGCCGCCCATCCAGCCGCGGTGCTGCCCCATCGCGAACGCGCAGCCGAGCACGACGGCGAAGGCGGGCATGGCGATCGCGTCGAGCCCGATCGCATCCCAGCCCTGCGAGGACGGGAAGGGCCTCCGGGGCGCGGCGAGCCAGAAGACCGTGCCGAGCACGAGCACGCCGCGCGCGGCGTCGAGCGACACAACGCGGCCGATGGTCCCGCGACGTCGGCCGGCGGCCTGGCGGCTCCCGCGCTGCGGGCCGCCAGCGGTGCGCAGCACCCTGGTGGTCGCCGAGGTGTTCGTCATGCTTCGAGGCTACGGTGTTGCGAGCGACGCGCGACGCTCGATCGGCGCCGCGGAGAGGGGCTTCCATGCTGCAGATCGACGCGGATGCGGTGCGCTGGCGCGAGGGCACGGACGGCGGGCACGACCTGCTCGTCGTCATGCACGGGCTCGGCTCGCACGAGGGCGATCTGTTCGGCCTCGCCCCGCACCTGCCTGCGGCGCTGACGATCGCCTCGCTGCGCGCGCCCCTGCCCTACGGCGGTGGCTTCGCCTGGTTCGACTTCTCGCCGATCGATAGCGCGGATCACGCGCTCATCGATGAGGCCGCTGCGGCCGTGCTCGCCTGGCTGGACGGCCTGGAGCGCCCCTGGCGGCGCGTGCACCTGCTGGGCTTCTCGCAGGGCGGCGCGATGGCCGTGCAGCTGGCCCGGCTGGCTCCCGAGCGCTTCGCCTCGATCGCGCACCTCGCATCCTTCGTGCACGCCGGCGAGCTGGAGAGCGACGCCGCCCTCGCCGCACGCGACCCGCGCATCCCGCTGCTGACCACGATCGGCACCCTGGACGACGTGATCGGACCCGACCGGGTCGCGCGCTCCGCCCCATGGCTCGACGCGCACTTCGACGTGGAGCGCCACACCTACGAGCGCCCGCACTCGATCGTCGCGGACGAGCTGGCGGACGTCGTCGCGTTCCTCGAACGCGTCTAGCACCGCCGAGGTGCGCGACGCGCCAGACTGGACGCATGGAGCGGTTCAGGCTGGGCGGTGTGCCGGGGGTGACCCCCGCGAAGTGGCTGCGGGTGTGGCGCGAGCGGGTGCCCGACGTGTCGGCGGTGCTCGTGGAGGTCGACGAGACGGATCCGGTGCGTGCGCTCCGCGACGGCCGCGCCGATGCGGTGCTCGCGCGGCTGCCGGTCGACGGCGACGACCTGCACGTGGTGCGGCTCTATGACGAGCTGCCGGTGGTGGTCGCCGCGAAGGGACATCCGATCGTCGCGTTCGAGTCCGTGACGGTCGCGGATCTCGACGGAGAGGAGATGCTCGACCAGGGCGGCATGTCGCTCGCCCAGCTGCTCGAGACGGTGGCGACCGGCGCGGGCCTCGCGATCGTGCCCATGTCGGTCGCGCGCGCGCTCGGCGGGCCCGGCACCCGCAGCCGGGTCGTGACCGACCTGCCGGTGACCACGATCGCCCTCATCTGGCTGCAGTCCGAGGACTCGCCGCTGCACCAGGAGCTCATCGGCATCGCGCGGGGGCGTCGGGCGGGCTCTTCACGCGGCGACCGAGGGCACACGGTCGAGCCCGGCAACGCCGCGATCGGCGCGAAGCCGCGGACCTCGAAGCCGAAGCCGACTGCCAACCGTCCGCACCGTCGCGGCGGCCCGGGCCGCTCCGGCAGGCCCGGTCCCGGCGGACGACGCTGACCCCGGCCGTGGCGGATGACCGGGCGGACCGCCCCACGGTCGAGGTGGAGGCCCCCTGGGCACGGGAGGCGCTCGCGCTGGCTGCCGACCTCGGGGTCGACCCCACCGTCGGGCTGAGCACAGCCGAGGCGGCTCGCCGGCTCGCGGTGAACGGCCCCAACGAGCTGCGCGGCACGCCGCCGGTCGCGTGGTGGCGGAAGCTGCTCGCGCAGCTTCGCGATCCACTGGTCTTCCTGCTCTTCGTCGCGATCGCGATCTCGCTCTTCGCGTGGATCGTCGCGGGCACCCGTGGCGCTCCGGTGGACGCCATCGTCATCGCGCTGATCGTGATCCTGAACGCCGTCATCGGCTTCTCCCAGGAGGCCAAGGCCGAGCGGGCGGTCGCGGCGCTCGCGACCATGACCGCCGCGACCGCCACGGTGCTCCGCGACAGGACGCTCACCACCGTCCCCTCCGACCGGCTCGTGCGCGGCGATGTCCTCGTGCTCGAGGCGGGCGATGCGGTCGGCGCCGATGCCCGCCTCATCGCCGCCTCGGCGCTGCACGTCCAGGAGGCATCCCTCACCGGGGAGTCGGCGGCGGCCCACAAGAGCACCATCGCGCTGCCCGTCGACGCGCAGCTCGGCGACCGTGCGTCGATGGTGCATCAGGGCACCGCTGTCGCCCAGGGCGTCGGTCGGGCGCTCGTCACCCGCACCGGCATGGGCACCGAGATGGGCTCGATCGCGCACATGCTCGACCGCACCGCGTCGAGCCCGAGCCCGCTCGCGGTGGAGATCGCGCGGATCTCCAAGGCGCTCGGCATCGTCGTGGTGCTCATCGCGGTCGTCGTCATGGCGACGATGCTCCTCATCACCGGTGCGCGCAGCGTCGACGAGGTGGTGCAGATCCTGCTCCTCGGCGTCTCGCTCGCCGTGGCGGCCGTGCCGGAGGGACTGCCCGCGATCCTTTCCGTCGTGCTGGCGATCGGCGTGCAGCGGCTGGCCGCGCACAACGCCGTCGTGAAGGAGCTCGAGGCAGTCGAGACGCTCGGCTCAGCGACGATCATCTGCTCCGACAAGACGGGGACGCTGACGAGGAACGAGATGACGATCGAGCGCATCGTCACCGCATCCGGCCGCGTGAGCCTCACGGGCATCGGGTATCGGCCGACGGGCGAGGCACTGCTCGATGGAGTGCCCGAGGACGCGATCACCGAGGCTCGCTTCGTGCTGGCCGCGGGCTCGCTCGCGAACAACGCCCAGCTGACCGAGGTCGACGGCGTGTGGCAGATCCAGGGCGACCCCACGGAGGCGGCGTTCCTCGTCGCTGCGCCGAAGCTCCCTGGCACGCTCGCCGCGATCGAGCGCTTCGAACGCACCGGAGAGATCCCCTTCACTTCGGATCGGAAGAAGATGTCGGCGCTGCAGGTGGATGCGGCCGGCAGGAAGGTGCTCATGAGCAAGGGCGGCCCGGATGTGCTGCTGCCCGACTGCACGCACATCCGCGTCGGCGACGGGGTCGTCCCACTCGACCAACAGCGACGCGCCAGCGCGCTCGCCGATGTCGATGCCCTCTCCCGCGAGGCCTACCGCACGCTCGGCGTCGCGTATCGGATCGCCGACGAGCATGCGCACGACCTGCTCGATGGCGACCTCGACGGTGATGAGGAGCACGATCTCGTCTACCTCGGCGTCGTGGGGGTCATCGACCCGCCGCGAGCCGAGGCCGCATCCGCCGTCGCCCAGGCTCGCCGCGCCGGCGTCGCCGTCACGATGATCACCGGCGACCACCCGGTCACCGCAGCCCGCATCGCCGCCGACCTCGGGATCGTCGAGGCTGGTGCGCGCGCAATCACCGGCGCCGAGCTCAGCGCCATGGACGACGAGGAGCTGCGGCGGGCGGTCGAGCAGGTGCGGGTCTTCGCCCGGGTCTCGCCTGCGCACAAGCTGCGCATCGTCGACGCGCTGCAGGCGAACGAGCACATCGTCGCGATGACCGGCGACGGCGTCAACGACGCCCCGGCGCTGAAGTCCGCGGACATCGGCGTCGCCATGGGCGTGACGGGCACAGGGGTGACGAAGGAGGCGGCGCGCATGATCCTCGGCGATGACAACTTCGCCACGATCGTCACCGCGATCCGTCAGGGCCGCGTCATCTTCGACAACATCAAGAAGTTCCTCCGCTTCCTGCTCTCGTCGAACCTGGGCGAGGTCCTCACGGTCTTCCTCGGTGTGCTGCTCGCCAGCGTGCTCGGGTTGACGGATGCGTCCGGCAGCGGACTGGCTGTGCCGCTGCTGGCCACCCAGATCCTGTGGATCAACCTCGTCACCGACTCGGCGCCGGCCCTCGCGCTCGGCATGGATCCGGAGATCGACGACGTCATGGGGCGCCGACCGCGCCGGCCGGACGAGCGCGTCATCGACAGGAGGATGTGGGGCGGCATCCTGTTCGTCGGCACCGTGATGGCGATCACGATGCTGCTCACCATCGACATCTTCCTGGCGGGCGGGCTCATCGCCGGCGACGACGCTCTCGACGTCGCGCGCACCGCGGGATTCACCACCCTCGTCTTCGCGCAACTGTTCAACGCGTTCAACTCACGATCGGAGACCACTTCCGCCTTCCACCGCATGTTCGTCAACCGGTGGCTGTGGGGATCGATCGCCCTCGTCGTCGTGCTGCAGGTGCTGGTCGTCGAGGTGCCGCTGCTGCAGACCGCCTTCGGCACCGCATCGATGGACCTCGTGCACTGGGCCGTATGCGTCGGCATGGCGTCCCTCGTGCTGATCGCCGACGAGCTGCGCAAGCTCGTGCTGCGCGCCATCGAGCGAAGCAGGAGTGCCCGGCACAAGAAAAACCGCGCCCTTGCTGGCGAGAGCAAAGACGCGGTTCCGCGGTGACGGTGGGATTTGAACCCACGGTAGGGGGTTGCCCTACACGACTTTTCGAGAGTCGCACCTTCGGCCGCTCGGACACGTCACCAAGGGGAGAGCGTACACGAGCCGCGGGGCACCGCTCAAACCGGCGCGATACCGAGCTGACGCACGTGCCGGTGCTCCACGAGCCCCTCGTGCGTCTTCTCCCCGCCGTCGGCATGCCAGCTGTGCGCCTCGTAGAAGTGCTCCGCGCGCTCGTTGCCGAGCAGCACCCACAGGTAGGCGGTGGCGTGGCCATCGCGAACGAGGCGCCGCTCGAGCTCACTGAGCAGCGCGTGGCCCACCCCGCGCGACCAGCGCGACGCATGCGCGTAGATCGCATAGACCTCACCGGTCGCGGGCGCGTCCGCATCGCGCGCGGGCCCGCACATCGCCCAGCCGACCACTTCCGCATCCACGACCGCCACCAGGTCGTGGCAGCGCGGATCGGCGTGCATGTCGTCCCAGTGCTCCATGCGACGAGCGGTCTCGCGCTCGATGTCCATGCGGTCGAGGATCTCCTGCGGCACCAGGCCGCCGTACGCCGCACGCCACGTCTCGACCCGCACCCGCGCGATGCCGGCGACGTCGTCGATCGTGGCGTCCCTGATGTTCGCGGTCACGCGAGCTCCCCGCTCGTGGCGTCCCGCACGCGGATGCGAGTGCTGACGGTGCCGACGGTGAGCATGGGGCAAACGTAGCCGATGCCGGCCCCGCACCGCTGACACCCCCGGCTGGGCCGCCGTCGCGTGTCAGCGCTCGCCGCTAGCCTGAAACCCATGGCCAAGGCACCCGCATTCCGCTGCTCCGAGTGCGGCTGGACGACCCTGAAGTGGGTCGGTCGCTGCGGCGAGTGCCAGCAGTGGGGCACGATCGAGGAGGTCGGCGTCTCCACGGCGCGCGTGAGCGCCGGCGCCGTGCCCGCCTCGCGCGCTGCGCGCCCCATCACCGAGCTGCAGGCGACGGATGCGCCGCGCTGGCCGACCGGCGTCGCCGAGTTCGATCGCGTGCTCGGCGGCGGCATCGTGCCAGGCGCGGTCGTGCTCTGCTCGGGCGAGCCCGGCGTGGGCAAGTCGACGCTGCTGCTCGCTGTGGCGGCGAAGGCCGCGGCGGCAGGCAGGCGCGTGCTGTACGTCTCCGGTGAGGAGTCGCTCGCGCAGGTACGGCTGCGCGCGGAGCGCACCGGCGCGCTCGAGCCGCAGCTGTACCTCGCGAGCGAGACCGATCTCGCCACGATCCTGGGGCAGGTGCGCGACACGAGGCCGGAGCTCGTGATCGTCGACTCGGTGCAGACGGTCGCGAATGCCGACAACGAGGGGCTCGCGGGCGGGCCCAGCCAGGTGCGCGACGTCGCGTCGGCGCTGACCCGCGCCGCGAAGGCCGCGGACCTGCCGCTGCTGCTCGTCGGCCACGTGACGAAGGACGGCTCGGTCGCGGGGCCGCGCGTGCTCGAGCACCTCGTCGACGTCGTCGCCCACTTCGACGGCGACCGGCAGACGGCGCTCCGCTTCGTGCGCACCTCGAAGAACCGATTCGGCCCGACGGATGAGGTCGGCTGCTTCGAGATGACCGGTGACGGCATCGCGGAAGTGCCAGACCCCTCTGGGCTCTTCCTCTCGCGCTCCACGACGCCGCTCGCCGGCACCTGCGTGACGGTCGCGCTCGAGGGGCGGCGCGCGCTGCCGGTGGAGGTGCAGGCGCTCGTCGTGGCGGCATCCACCCCGCAGCCGCGGCGGGTCGTGAACGGCGTCGACGCGTCCCGCGTCGCCATGGTGCTGGCCGTGCTCGAGCGGCACGCGGGGCTGCACCTGGGCACCAAGGATGTCTACGTCTCGACCGTCGGCGGGATCAAGCTCACCGAGCCGGGCGCCGACCTCGCCATCGCGCTCGCGATCGCGAGCGCCGACAGGAACGTGGCGCTGCCTCGCCGGCTGGCCGCCATCGGTGAGATCTCGCTGGCCGGCGAGATCCGCGCCGCCTCCGCAGCCGCGCGTCGCGTCACCGAGGCGCGGCGACTGGGCTACGCGCGCGTCATCGACGAGTCGGTGGCGCTGGTGCGCAACGCCATCCCGGAGGCGATCAGCCAGGGCCGCCGGGAGTCGGCGCCGGGCCCCAGACCGGTTGCGGTCCCCGACTTCTGAACCGGGCTGCCGAGTCGGCTACTCGAGGATGAACTGCCGGCTCTGGGCGCTCACGAAGTCGCCGACTCGCACGCTGAGGTTGTAGGCCGCGCCGTCGGCGGTGACCTGCGGCTGCTCGGTCGTGCAGGTGTCGGCCGACGAGCGCGTGCGGTCCCACTCGATCGGCATCGTCGACTGCGGCGTTCCGGGCTCGAGCGCGACCACGTTGTCCTGAACATCCGCCGCGCAGTCCGACCAGCGGTAGACGACCTCGTCCCCCGTGCGGATCTCGTACTCCTGCACGCTCGTGCCTGCGTTCAGCGAGCAGGCGGCCTCGCCGGTGTTCTCGATCGTGAACGAGAGCTGCACGAGCTCGCCCTCCGCATAGGTCGTCCGATCCGTGACGGGGGTGACGCGGATGCTGCCCGCATCGCAGGGCTCCGTCGAGTCGGCTTCCGGATCGCCGCCGATCGGCGTGAAGGGCTGCGTCGGCGACGGGCTCGGCTCGGGCTCTGGCGTCGGTGATGCGGCGGGGGTCTCCGGTGCCGCGGTCGGCACGGGCTCGGTCGGCGTCTCACCGCTCGCCCACGGCTGCCACAGCAGCAGCCCGACGGCCACGAGCACGAGCACGAGCAGCAGGCCCAGCATCGTGCGGCGCCGGCGCACTGCGGCGCGACGCTTGGACGACATCCCCTTGCTCACTGCACCAGGGTAGGTGAGGCCGCGCTCACAGCAGCTTGAGCATGCGCGTGTTGCCGAGCGTGTTGGGCTTCACGTGCGCGAGATCGAGGAACTCGGCGACGCCGCCGTCCAGTGAGCGCAGCAGCTCGCCGAACACCTCGGGCTCCACGACCTGCTCTGCGACCTCCTGGAAGCCGTGCCGCAGGAAGAAGTCGGTCTCGAAGGTCAGGCAGAAGAGCCGCTGCAGCCCGAGCGCTCTCGCGCGCTCCTCGAGCGCGACGAGCATCGCGTGCCCGACGCCCTTGCCGAGCGACCCCTGGGCAGCGGCGATCGTGCGCACCTCGCCCAGGTCCTCCCACATGACGTGGAGCGCCCCGCAGCCGACCAGCTGCCCGTCGCGCTCCGCCACCACGAACTCCTGCACCGCCTCGAACAGCGTCACGAGCTCCTTGCCCAGCAGGATCCGGCGATGCACGTAGGGCTCGATGAGCCCCTGCATGCCGCGCACGTCGCTGGTGCGGGCGGGGCGCACGGTGATTGCGGATGCGTCGACACTCATGGGTCACGAGCCTACGCCCCGCACGCGCGAAGGAGGGGCGGAGCCGAAGCCCCACCCCTCCTCGTCGGACGGTCAGCAGCCGGTCAGGCGCGCCACCTCCAGGCTCAGCGACGGCTCGCCGCCGAGCAGTGTGATCGACGTCGGCGCCAGCTCATCGAGCGTGTTCAGCACCGGCTGCGGCACGCAGCCCTCTCGCGTGATGAGCAGCGGCGCACCCTGCGCTCCCGCGACAGCGCTGCCAGCGAGCGCGTCGGGGAACAGCAGGCCGGAGGCCAGGTAGGCGCCATTCGGAGCCGAGTCGAACGCCGACCCCGTGACGAGCGCGCTCGTCGCGAACCGGTTGGCCCCGCCGTGGCGAGTGACCACGAAGCCCGCATCCACGAGCTCCCCAGCGTTCGACGACGGCACGGCGTCGGTCGAGCCGACGATGCGCACGCGGTCGATGCTCAGCCCGTCGAGCGTCGCGACCGTGGCCGCGGGGACCTCGGTGCGGGTGTCGATGAGCACGAGCGGCCACGAGAGGTGGCCAGCTGCGGCACCCGCCGACAGCGCATCCGGGAACCGCGTGCCGGTGGCGATGTAGGCGCCCTCGGCCGAGTCGAAGGCGTACGCGGCCACGAGCCGGCTGGTGTCGAAGCGGTTCACGCCGGCGAGCCGGTCGATCGTCGCGACCGAGTCGATCGCCCCGATCGACGTCTCGACGGCAGCGCTCACCGACGGCAGTCCGCCGACGATCACGACGCGCTCGGCGCCGAGACGACCGATCTCGTCGAGCACGACCGCCGGAGCCTCACCCTTGCGCACCAGCAGCACCGGTCCGCCCTCGTAGGCCGCAGCCGGGCTGGCCGACATCGCGTCGGGCCAGACCTCTCCGCTCGCGACGTAGACGACCGGCGCGCCCGAGGGGTAGCCGGACTTCGAGATCTCCACGGCCGTCTCGAAGCGGTTCGCGCCCTCGATGCGGTCGGTCGGCGAGACCACGGCGAGCTGGAACGGGATCTCGGTGCCGTTGTCCGCGCGCAGCGCGAACATCGCCGCCGCAGGCTCGCTGCCGGCGCCGCCGGGCACGAGGGCCCGGAACGTGACCTCTGCAGAGGTCGTGAGCGGGATGCCCGCGCCGTCGTTGTTCACGACCACGTCGGCCGATCCGAGCACGGTGCCCTCGCTGTCCAGCACCTCGAGCGTCGAGGAGGCCTCGGCGCCGGTGGAGCGGATCCGGTCGATCTGGTCGACCTGGATCGTCACGTCCGTGCCCTCCACGACCGGAGCGTCACCGAGACCGCTCACGTCGACGTGGTTCACCGACCAGTCCGGGCCGATGCCCGGGTTGGCGCCCAGGAACGCGGTGAACGCGTCGAGGTCGACCAGGCCGGAGTCGCGGCGGTCGGCGCCATCCTGGAAGGTCCAGAAGTTGTCGCCGCCGTCGAGCAGGAACGATGAGCTCGCAACACGGATCTGCTGATCCGCAGCCACGGGCTCGCCGTCGATGTGGATGTCGCTGACGCGGTCATCCATGGCACGGCTGGGGTCCGAGACGTACGTGACGTTGTCGCTCAGGCCCAGCTGCAGGTACGGACGCGAGATGCCGTCGGTGCTGCCATCCAGGTTGCGCTGCCACTGCTGCTCGAGCACCTGGTCGAGCTGCTCGCCCGTGAGCGTCATGCTGCCCAGGTTGTTGATGAAGGGCAGCACGGCGTTGGCCTCAGCCAGGCGCACGATGCCGTCGGTGTCCTCGCCGACATTCTCGGCCGCCTCGAAGAGCAGGCTGTCGCGCAGGCCGCCGGGGTTGACGATGCCGATCTCGGCACCACCGCGGGATTCCGGCGCGACCTGGTCGCGGTACATGGTCGCGACGAGCTCACCCATGGTGGACTCCTCCGCGCGGTTGCCGCGATCCTGCAGCGGCACCGTGATGTCGGCGCTGATCGTGCCGACCCGCACGTTGCCCGCCACCGCGGCCTCGGCCTCGGCCTCGTCGACGATGTCGGCGATCTCCGCGACGCGCGGGTACTGCGCGATGTAGGCGGAGCCGTCGGTGTCAGGGGTGGCGTGGTTCGTCGCCGTGAGCGTCGTGATCGCGCCGGTCGTGGTGTCGACCTCGAGCACGACCTGACCGACGTGGCCGGCGTACTCGCCCGACTGCACGAACGGCCGCGTGGCGCCGGGGACGCCGGGCACGGCGCGCATCTCGGCGTACGCCTGGTGCGTGTGGCCGTTGAAGACCACGTCGACGTCTGCGGAGAATTCCTGGTCGTACGCGAGCCCGTGGTCGTGCAGCTCGGCGACGACGACGTCTGCCTCACCGTTGTCCGGGTTGCCGTCGCTCAGCTCAGCGGCGACGCGGTTGATGGTCTCGGCGACCGGGGCGAACTCCACGCCCACGATGCCGCCGGGCGAGACGAGGGAGGGCGTCTCCTCGGTCACGGCGCCGACGACGCCGACGGTGACCCCGTCGATCTCGTAGGTGACGTGCGAGGGCCCGATGGGGGCACCGTCGAGCGTGACGTTCGCCGACAGGTAGGTCCACTCCGCGAGTGGCATGACGCGGTCGACGAGGTCATCGACGCCCTGGTCGAACTCGTGGTTGCCGACCGTCGAGGCGTCCAGCCCGAGCGCGTTCAGCACATCGATGGTGGGCACGTCCTGCTGCGAGCCGGACGTGAAGTTGGAGGCACCGATCAGGTCGCCACCACCGGTGAGCAGCGAGGCGCCGGCGTGCGCGCCGCGCAGGTCCTCGACGAGGCCCGCGAAGTTCACGGTGTCCGGGCTCTCGACACGGCCGTGGAAGTCGTTGATGTGGAGCAGGTTGATGACGGCGGTGTCACCGACAGCTGCTGCGGCGTCGTCGGGGCCGGTCGCGACCGCGGCCTGCGGGGCGACCAGCGCCCCGAGTCCGACCGCGCATGCCGCGCCGAGCGCGACACTGCGCTTGGAATGCTTCTTCACGTGAGTCTCCGATGCATGGGATGTGAGGTGGGCGCCGAAGCGCAGTGCCCCGAGCCTATGCAGTTCCCCACTACTGAGGAAGTCCCAATCCTCTCCGGGAGATGAACACCGGGTGAGGATGTGCCGAAGACGCGGAACAGGGGCCCCTCGCGGGGCCCCTGTTCCATGCGGCGATCGCTCGCCCTGCCGTGTCGACTCAGGCGTCGACGGGCTCGAGCTCCGGCTCGTGCGGCTCCGGGCTCGTGTGCGTGAAGACGAACTCGCCGTCGGCGAAGTCGACCATCACGTGCTCCCCCGCGCCCAGCTCGCCGTGCAGGATCTTCTCGCTCAGCACATCCTCGATCTCGTGCTGCACCGCGCGGCGCAGCGGCCTCGCTCCCAGCGCGGGATCGTGGCCGATCTCGATGAGCCGCTGCTTCGCAGCCGGAGCAAGCTCGATCGTCATGTCCCGGTCGAGCAGGCGCTCGGCCAGTCTGCCGATGAACAGGTCGACGATCTGCAGCAGCTCGGACGGCGAGAGCTGCGGGAAGACGATCATCTCGTCCACGCGGTTGAGGAACTCGGGCTTGAAGTTCTTCTTGAGCTCCTCGCGCACCTTGCCGCGCATCCGGTCGTAGTCGTTCTCGGAGCTGCCCTCGAGCACGAAGCCGACGGGACCGCCGGAGATGTCCTTGGTGCCGAGGTTCGTGGTCATGATGATGACGGTGTTCTTGAAGTCCACCACGCGACCCTGGCCATCGGTGAGGCGACCCTCCTCGAGGATCTGCAGCAGCGAGTTGAAGATGTCGACGTGCGCCTTCTCGATCTCGTCGAAGAGCACGACCGAGAACGGCTTGCGCCGCACCTTCTCGGTGAGCTGGCCGCCCTCCTCGAAGCCGACGAACCCGGGAGGGGCGCCGAACAGCCGCGAGACCGTGTGCTTCTCGCTGTACTCCGACATGTCGAGCGAGATCAGCGCGTCCTCGTCGTCGAAGAGGAACTCCGCGAGCGCCTTGGCGAGCTCGGTCTTGCCGACACCCGTTGGGCCGGCGAAGATGAACGATCCCGAAGGACGGCGGGGGTCCTTGAGGCCCGCCCGCTGACGCCGGATGGTCTTCGCCAGCACGCTGACGGCCTCCTCCTGGCCGATGACGCGCTGGTGCAGTGCCTTCTCCATGAACACGAGGCGAGCGGACTCCTCCTCGGTGAGCTTGAACACCGGGATGCCGGTCGCGTTCGCGAGCACCTCCGCGATGACGCCCTCATCGAGCACACCCGTGGGGCCGCCGTCGCCCGAGCGCCACTGCTTCTCGAGGCGCAGCCGCTCGCCGAGCAGCTCCTTCTCCTCGTCGCGCAGGCGCGCAGCCGCCTCGAAGTCCTGGCCCTCGATGGCGCCCTCCTTGCGCGTGCGCACGTCGGCGATCTTCTCGTCGAACTCCCGCAGCTCCGGCGGCGCCGACAGGATCGACAGGCGCAGGCGAGCGCCGCCCTCATCGATCAGGTCGATCGCCTTGTCCGGCAGGAAGCGATCCTGCACGTAGCGGTCGGCGAGGTTCGCCGCAGCGACGAGCGCCCCGTCGGTGATGGTGATCTTGTGGTGCGACTCGTAGCGGTCGCGCAGACCCTTGAGGATGTTGATCGTGTGCGCGACGGACGGCTCGCTGACCTGGATCGGCTGGAAGCGGCGCTCGAGCGCGGCGTCCTTCTCGAAGTGCTTGCGGTACTCGTCGAGCGTCGTGGCACCGATCGTCTGCAGCTCGCCCCGCGCGAGCAGGGGCTTCAGGATGTTCGCGGCGTCGATCGCGCCCTCAGCGGCACCCGCCCCGACGAGCGTGTGGATCTCATCGATGAACGTGATGATGTCGCCACGCGTGCGGATCTCCTTCGTCACCTTCTTGAGGCGCTCCTCGAAGTCACCGCGGTAGCGGCTGCCGGCGATCAGCGAGCCGAGGTCGAGCGTGTAGACCTGCTTGTCCTTCAGCGTCTCCGGCACCTCGCCCTTGATGATCGCCTGCGCGAGACCCTCGACGACGGCGGTCTTGCCGACACCGGGCTCACCGATCAGCACGGGGTTGTTCTTGGAGCGGCGAGACAGGATCTGCATGACCCGCTCGATCTCCTTCTCGCGCCCGATCACCGGGTCGAGCTTGCCGTCGCGAGCGGCCTGCGTGAGGTTGCGGCCGAACTGGTCGAGGATCTGCGATCCCTTGGCGTCGGCCTGTGCGGCCTGCTCGCCACCGACAGTCGTCGACTCCTTGCCCTGGTAGCCGGCCAGCAGCTGATTGACGGTCTGGCGCACGCGGTTGAGGTCGGCGCCCAGCTTCACGAGCACCTGGGCGGCGACACCCTCGCCCTCGCGGATCAGGCCGAGCAGCACGTGCTCCGTGCCGATGTAGTTGTGGCCGAGCTGCAGCGCCTCGCGGAGGCTCAGCTCGAGCACCTTCTTGGCGCGCGGCGTGAACGGGATGTGCCCCGAGGTCTGCTGGCTGCCGGTGCCGATCATGTCCTGCACCTGGGCGCGCACGGCATCGAGCGAGATGCCCAGCTGCTCTAGCGCCTTCGCGGCGACGCCGTCGCCCTCATGGATGAGGCCGAGCAGGATGTGCTCCGTGCCGATGTAGTTGTGGTTGAGCAGCTTCGCCTCTTCCTGGGCGAGCACCACGACCCGGCGAGCGCGGTCGGTGAATCTCTCGAACATCGCTGCCTCCCTTCCTTGGTCTCCGAGCGTAGCCGCGCGCAGGGGGACGACGTGCGGCTGTTCGCTGTCGGCGCGACAGGCGCCGATTCACCGGCGGCGCTCACGGAACACCAACGTGCAGTGGATACCCTCGTGCCGACGCGAGGAGCACGGTGACCGATCAGACCACGCCCCCATGGGACCAGGGACAGGGCCAGCTGGCACACGACCAGCAGGCGTACGGCCAGCAGGCGTACGACCAGCAGGCGCACGACCAGCAGGCGTACGGCCAGCCCGCACACGGCCAGCATGCAACCGGTCAGCAGACGTACGGCCAGGCCCCGTACGGACAGCCCCCGTACGGGCAGCCGGTCCATGGCCAGCCTGCATACGGCCAGCCGCCCTACGACCAGGCCCTCCACCCCCAGCCGGGCTACGCCATGCAGCCCCCGGCCCCCACCAAGCCGGCGCTGCTGCCGGCCGCACTGCCCATGTCGGGCCGTCCCTTCGCGATGGCGTTCCAGCCGCTCGAGCGCCGCGTCGGGCGGTGGTTCCTGGCATGGGCGATCGCGCTGGGCTTCTTCTTCGTCGGCCAGCTCATCTCGATCGCCCTGATGCTGCCCGGGATCGGCACCTTCCTCGAGACCATCGACCTGTCGAATCCGCCCACGGACCAGACCCAGCTGGGCCTGGACTTCATCGAGGCCGTGGTCGGCACGCCGCTCGGCATGGCCGCCGTCAACATGGCGTGGGCGGTCATGATCCCCGGGGCGATCGTGGCCATGGCCGCCTTCGGCAAGCACGCCGCTGGCTTCGCCATGAGCGTCGCTGGCGCGTGGCGCTGGAGCGTCGTCGCTCGCTCCGCGATCGTGATCGTGCCGATCTTCGCCATCTACATCGGGCTCTCGCTCTGGATGGACCCGGCCATCCAGTGGCAGTGGAACCCGAACTGGGGGCTCGTCATCGCCGTGCTGCTGACCACGCCGCTGCAGTCCGCGGGCGAGGAGTTCACCTTCCGCGGCCTGCTGCCGCAGCTGATGGGCGGGTGGCGCGTGCATCGCTACGTGCCCGCGCTCGTGATGCTGCCTCCCGTGGCGCTCGTGATCCTGCTGCAGCCGGCGACCTGGCCGCTGTCGCTGCTCGCGCTCGCCGCCGCGGCCGTCGGGCCATGGGTGCTGACCGGCCGGTTCGGCAACGCCGTCTGGACCGGTGTCGCGACGGGTCTGCTGTTCGGGGCCATGCACGCGCATCCGTCGTTCGCCGCGACGCTGCAGCTCGCGCTCGTGGGCTTCACCTGCTCGATGCTCACCTACCGCACCGGCGGGCTCGAGGCCGCATCCGTGCTGCACGCGTCCAACAACGTGTTCATCATGGTGCCGCTCGCGCTCACCGGCGTCTCGGCGTTCTCGTCATCGCAGCCGGTGGCCGGTGAGGACTGGCTCTCGACCGCGATCACCGCGGCCGCGCTGGGGCTCGCCTACCTCGCCGTGCACCTCACGATGCGCCGGGTGCAGCGCTTCACGCGCGGCAGCGCGGCTGCAGACATGCTCGAGCCGCAGCCCCAGGTGCAGCAGCCGCCCCAGCCGATGGCGGCAGCACCCACCCACTGAACCAGGGCGCCGGCGCACTCCGCGTCCGCCCGGCCCGCTCCCGCCCGGCTCAGCCGGGCCCGGCTCGCCGTCGACCGGTGCTCTTCCGCCCGAGCAGTGCTGGCGCGCCAGCCCCACTCGTGCGCAATCGCACCGCTCGGCGCGCGGCCGGCGCGTGCGCCACGCTACTTGGGGGCGGCGCCGCCGGGCGCCGAAGCCTCGGGCGCCGGTGCGGACGACGCATCCGCGGTCTCATCGCTCGCGGCGGGGGTGGCGCCCCTGGGCGGCAGGCCCAGCTTGACGCGCTCCTCTGCCTCGATGCGGTCGTACTGCATGCGGGCGGTGCGATCGCCGCGGATGATCATGCGCATGACCATCCAGAAGATGAGTCCGAGCACGATCGTCGGGATGAGCGAGAAGATCGCGTTCCCCCACCAGCTCTCAGGCATGGCTCCAGCCTACCGGGCGCGGACCTTGGGCGCGCCGCTCAGCTGAGCAGCGCACGCACGCGCTCGCGTCCGATCGCCAGCAGCAGGGTCGGGATGCGGGGTCCGGTCTCGCGGCCGACGAGCAGTCGGTAGAGCAGCGCGAAGAAGGCGCGCTGTGCCGATGAGAGCTCCTTGTCGCCCTTCACCATGGCGCCGGGCTCGAGCCCGCGCTGCACCTTCGCGACGCCGTACACCTGGTGGGTCAGACCGTCGAGCGTCCATGCCTCCTCGATCGCGGGCAGGCCCTGGCCGCCGTCGAGCAGCAGCGCGATCGCCTCGCGCTCCTGCTCGGTGAGCTGGTCGAGCGCTGCGCGATCCGCGCGGTCGCGCACCACGGTGTGCTCCTCGGCGGGCATGTGGGTCGCGACCCACGCCTCCACCCGGTCGAGCCGCGGTCGCAGGCAGTCGAGATCGGTGATCGGGTCGTCGGCATCCAGACCGCCCAGGATGCGCAGCACCTGCTCCTCGTCGCCGAAGGTGAGGTCGATGACGGAGGCCAGTGTCCGGTAGGGAACGCGTCGCGGCGTCTCGCGCATGCGATCGTGCGCCGTCGAGGTCGCGCGCTCGAGCGCCGCCAGCTCGGCGTCGCCGGCCGTGCCCGCCCCCGACTTCTTGAGCAGCGCATCCCACTCGTCGTAGGTGCGCTGCAGCGCGGAGCCGAAGGCCACGTCGAAGGACTGGTTCATGCGACGACGCGCGTAGAGCCAGCGCAGCACCGGCGCCTCCATCACCTCGAGCGCATCGGAGGGGGTCGGAGCGCCGCCGCGCGACGACGACATCTTCGCAACGCCCCCGAAGCCCACGAACGCGTACATGGGCCCGTAGGGCCGCTCCCAGCCGAACACCGGCGCGAGCTGCAGGCCGACCTGGAACGACGAGCCGGGGCTCTGGTGATCGACGCCGGAGGGCTCGAACACGACGCGCTCGTAGGCCCAGCGCATCGGCCAGTCGACCTTCCAGACCAGCTTGCCGGAGCGGAACTCGCGCAGCAGCACCGTCTCCCGGTGGCCGCACTGACACGAGTAGGCCATCTCGGTCGTCTCGTCGTCGTAGGCCTCGATGGACGTGAGGTCCTTGCCGCAGCTCGTGCAGTAGGGCTTGTAGGGGTAGTACTCGCCTCCGCTCGAGCCGTCGCCCTCGGAGGCGGCGCCGGAGGAGGCGTCGAGCGCCTGCTGGAGCGCTTCGTCCTCATCCTTGGCGGCCGGCAGCGTGCGGTACTGCGCGAGGATCGCGTCGATCTCGCGGCGGTGCCGCATCGCGTGCAGGATCTGCTCGGTGTAGGCGCCCGCGGCGTACTGCTCGGTCTGGCTGATGCCTCGGTAGCGCACGCCGGCGGCCGCGAAGCCCTCCTCTGCCTGCGCTCGGAAGTGCGCCGCCCACGACTCGTGGGGGCTGCCCGGAGGCGCAGGCACGCTCGTGAGCGGCTTGCCGATGTGCTCGCTCCACGCCTCGTCGACACCCTCGATCCCCGCCGGCACCTTGCGGAACCGGTCGTAGTCGTCCCAGCTGAGGATGTGCTCGGCGTCGAGTCCGCGGCGCTCGATCTCGTCGATCACCAGGTGCGGGCTCATCACCTCGCGGAAGTTGCCGAGGTGCACGGGACCGGAAGGAGAGATGCCGGATGCGGCGACGGGGGTGGTGCCCCGGCGCGCGGCGTCGCCGATCACCTCGTCGGCCATGCGCGAGACCCAGTCGGCGCGCTCGTGCTCGGGGCTCGCCGCGGGGGCGCTGCGCTCGGTGGCGGTGCGGTCGTCAGGCATCTCGGTCACGACTCACGATCCTACCGACGCCGCGGCATCCGCCCTCGGCCCGCAGCGGGCGCCGTCGGCGCTGCGCGAGAGTGCAGCCTCGGATTCGCACGGGTCAGGGGATGACCGTGACCAGGTTGTCGATCAGGCGGACGGTGCCGACGCGCGCCGCGATCAGCACCTGCACGGGGCCGTGGTGCTGCTCACCGGCGAACGCGAAGGTGCCCGGATCGACGACCGCCAGGTAGTCGAGCTGCACGCCGCTGTCGGACTGGAACACCGACTGCGCCGCCGCGAGCATCGCCTCGACACCGCGGTCGGCGGCAGAGCCGGCCGCCTCGAGTGCGCGCGAGAGCGCTCGAGCGTCCTGGCGCTCCCCCTTCGACAGCATCGCGTTGCGGCTCGAGAGCGCAAGCCCGTCGGCCTCGCGCACCGTCGGCACACCGACGATCGTCAGCGGCAGGTTGAGGTCGCGCACCATGCGGCGCACCAGGAAGAGCTGCTGCGCGTCCTTCTCGCCGAACATCGCGGCGTCGGGCTGCACGATCGAGAACAGCTTCGCGACCACCGTGAGCACGCCGTCGTAGTGACCCGGGCGGCTGCGCCCCTCGAGCACCGTGCCGAGGTGGCCCGCGGTGACGAGCGTCGCGCTGCGGCCGCCGTCCGGGTACATCTCCTCGACGGACGGCATGAAGACCGCTTCGACGCCCAGCACGATGAGCTGCTCGGTGTCGGCCTGGGGCATGCGCGGGTAGCGGGCGAGATCCTCGTGCGGCCCGAACTGCAGCGGGTTGACGAACAGCGAGGCAATCACGACGTCGGCGTGCTCGCGCGCGACGCGGACGAGCTCGAGGTGGCCGGCGTGCAGCGCGCCCATCGTCGGAACCAGCGCGACGCGCTTGCCCTCGGCCCTGGCGCGGGCGACGTAGCTGCGGGTCTCGTCGATGGTGGTCAGTGTCTGGATGGGCATGCGCTCTCCACGGTGCTGGGACTCGTAGAAGCCTAGAGGTGCCTAGGCTGGGCTCATGCCGCACCGAGCAGTCGTCATCACAGTCTCCGACCGAGCCGCGGCGGGCACGCGAGCGGATGCGTCGGGCCCGGTCGCCGTCGAGGCGCTGCGGCGGGCGGGCTTCGCGTGCGCTGACCCGCGCGTGGTGCCCGACGGCGCGGACTCCGTCGAGGCGGCGCTGCGCGACGCACTGGCGGCCCGGCCGCTGCTCGTGCTCACGAGCGGCGGCACCGGCATCGCGCCCAGCGACCGGACGCCGGAGGGCACGGCGCGCGTGCTCGAGCTCCCGGTGCCCGGCATCGCCGAGGAGCTGCGGCGCATCGGTGCGGCCGCCGCGCCCGGCGGCCTGCTCTCCCGCGGGCTCGCGGGGATCGCGGGCGGGGCCCTGGTGGTGAACCTGCCCGGCTCACCCGGCGGTGTGGCCGACGGTGTCGCCGCCGTGCTGCGGGTCGCCGACCACGTCGCGAGCCAGCTGGGCGGGGGTGATCACCGGTGAGCGCGGCGACGCCGGACGGCTCCCCCACGGGCGCGGTGCGCCTCGCGCGGGTGGAGGCGGTGCCGCTCGACCTCGCGGCGCACCTGGACGCCGTCGAGGACGATGCCGCCGGCGCCATCGCCACCTTCATCGGCCGCGTGCGCGATCACGATCCGCACGCGAGCGCGGCGGTCGTGGCGCTCGAGTACTCGGCGCATCCGGATGCGTCTGCGGCCCTGCGCGGCATCGCCGAGCGCGCCGCCGCAGGCACGCGCGCGGTGGTCGCCGTGAGCCATCGGGTCGGCACGCTGCGGGTCGGGGACCTCGCGGTGGTGATCGCCGTGGCGGCACCGCATCGCGACGAGGCGTTCACGGTCTGCCGCGCCGTGATCGAGACGATCAAGCTCGAGCTGCCCGTCTGGAAGCGGCAGCACGCCGCCGACGGCTCCGCGCAGTGGCAGGGCCTCGGCGGCTGACGGCTCGCTCAGCCGCCCGCGAAGGGCGGCAGCACATCGACGACCTCTGCGCCGGTGAGCGCGGCATCGTCACCGACGCGGGCTCCGTCGACCAGCACGGCGCACTGCGCCAGGATGCCCGCGAGCGCGGGGTGATCGGCGACCAGGCCGTCGCGCAGCGCGCCCACGGTCTGCTCACCGCGGCGCTCCTCATCCAGCCCGGTGGCCTCGAGCGCGGCGGCGAAGTAGCGCACGCGGCTCACGTCGACCCCTCGCCGCGCTCCTGAGTGGCCTCGGGCCGCCAGTTGCCCGCCAGCTCGGTGATAGCGGCGACGGCCGCCTGGATCTCCTCCTGGCTGCCGCCGCGGCCGCCCGCGACCAGGCCGGCGACGAACGCGCTCAGCGGCGCCGCCGGGCGTGCCACGCCGACCGCGACGTCGCGCGCGAGATCGAGCACGAGCGCGATCGGCACCGCCTCGGCGGGCAGGTCGAAGTGCTCGCGCAGGGCGGCCGACCACTCGTCGAGCGCCTCCGGCGGCAGGGTGCGTGCACTCATGGCGCCTCCTCCTGACTGTCATCGCACCGCTCGCGCCGATGCGGCTCGAGCGCGTGCCTGCTCCAGATCGTCCCAGGTGTCGACGTCCGACGCCAGCGCTGCGGGCGCGGCGATCAGCTCGAGCGCGAGCGGCGCGAGCAGCAGCCGCATCGAGGCGCCGTCGCCGGAGCTCGGCAGCGCGGCCGCGGCGGTGCGCAGCGCGCTCGTGCGGTACAGCCCGCAGAGCCACTGCGCCCTCCCGCCGACTGTGAGGCAGCGGCCGTCGATCCCTGCCGGCAGCGCCTCGATGCCGTCGCGGAGCCGCATCGCAGCCGCGGGCGCCGCGGGCTGATCGCACGCGAGCACCAGGATCCAGGCCGGCTCCGATGCCGCCGGCAGCGCCCCCAGGGCTGCGACGATGCCGGCTGCGGGTCCGCCCAGCGGCGGATCCTCCCGCACCCAGCGCACGCGCGCGGCCACGGCATCCGTCGCCGGACCCGCGACGACCACGGGGCTGCAGCCGATCATCTCGGCGCCATCGATCGCGAGCTGCAGCAGGCTGCGCCCGCCCACCTCGAGCAGCGGCTTCTGCACGCCACCCATGCGCGAGGCCCGCCCGCCCGCGAGCAGCACCGCTGCGCAGCCGCCGTCGGGGGCCGTCACCTCGTCCGTCGCGCGCACCGCACTCAGTCCGACTGCGGCCGCACCCAGGCGCCGGAGCGGCCGCCCTCCTTCGCGACGATGCGCACGTGCTCGATCGAGGCGAGCCGATCCATGCCCTTCACCATGTCGATGATCGCGAGCGCGGCGACCGAGACGGCGGTGATCGCCTCCATCTCGACGCCCGTGCGATCGGCGGTGCGCACCGTGGCCTCGATCTCCACGCCATCGTCGACGATCGCCAGATCGACCACGGCGCCGTGGACGCCGATCACGTGCGCGAGCGGCAGCAGCTCGGCCGTGCGCTTGGCGGCCTGGATGCCCGCGATGCGCGCGAGCGCGAGCACGTCGCCCTTGGGCACCGAGCCGTCGCGCAGCGCGGCGATCACCGCGGCGCTGCACCGCACCGACCCGCGCGCGGTGGCCGCCCGCACGGTGGGCGACTTGGCGGTGACATCGACCATGCGGGCGTGCCCTGCGGCATCCAGATGCGTGAAGCTCATACGACCACCATGACATCCAGGAGGTCTCCCTCACTCACGCGCTCGGCCTCGGCCGGCACGATCGCGTACGCCTCGGCGTGTGCGAGCCCGCCGGCCAGGTGCGACCCGGAGCCGCCTGCGGTGGCTGGCCGCACCCGCCACGCCGCCGGGTCCGAGCGGTCGATGACCGCGGGCAGGTACTGCCGGCGACCGACCGCGCTGCGCCATGACGACGCGGCTGGCAGCCGCAGCGGCGGCCGTGCGAGCTCGCGGGCGCCCTGCATCGCGCG
This sequence comes from Agrococcus sp. Ld7, assembly GCF_045064095.1. NCBI lineage: Bacteria > Bacillati > Actinomycetota > Actinomycetes > Micrococcales > Microbacteriaceae > Agrococcus > Agrococcus sp. Ld7. Next base: position 271,029 of record NZ_JBISGY010000002.1, read on the forward strand.
CAGCGCCGGTCGCACGAACACCTCGAACGAGACTGCGGCGCTGACGGGGTTGCCCGGCAGCCCGAACAGCAGCGTGCCGGCCTCGGAGGCGCCGAAGCCCTGCGGCTTGCCCGGCTGCATCGCGACCTTCGTGAATGACATGGACGCAGCCAGCCCCGTGCGCACGGGCTCGTAGGCTCCTGCGCTCACCCCGCCGCTGCACACGCAGGCGTCGGCGCCGAGTCGTTCCGCCTCAGCGACGGCTGCGACGACTTCTGCTCCGTCGTCGCCGACGGTGCGCACCAGCACCACCTCTGCCCCCGCAGCAGTCGCGAGCGCCGCCAGCAGCACGCTGTTCGACTCGGGGATCTGCCCGCGATCGAGCGTGACGCCGGGCGGCACGAGCTCTGCACCGGTCGCGATCACCGCCACGCGGGGACGGCGCGCGACCGCGACCTCCGGCACGCCGCTCGCAGCGATCGCCGCGATGGCGAGCGCCGTGAGCTCTGCACCGTCATCGACCACCGGGTCTCCTGCGCGAAGATCCTCGCCCCGCAGCCGCACGTGCGCGCCGCGGCGACTCGGCGCCTGCTCGACCGAGATCCGCTCGAGCGAGTCGGCCAGACCCCCCGCGGTGTGCTCGAAGGGCACCACGGTGTCGGCTGCGCTCGGCAGCACGGCGCCGGTCATGATCCTGGCCGCCTCGCCGGGCCGCAGCGCGGGGTCGGCGGCCGATCCCGCCGGCACATCTGCCACCACCGTCAGCGGCACGGGCAGGCCGTGCGCGACGTCGTCGAAGCGCACGGCGAAGCCGTCCATCGCCGAGTTGTCGAACACCGGGATGTCCACCCCCGCGAGCACGCGCCCACGCAGGATGCGGCCGGCTGCCTGCGCGACCGGCAGCCGCTCCGAGTCGACGCTCCGCACGCGCGCGAGCACGGTCGCCAGCTGGGCCTCGACCGAGCGCAGGTCGCCGCTCACGCCGAGGCGTCCTGCAGCGCCGCGCGCCAGGCGAGCATGCCGCCGGCGAGCACGACCGCGTCGACACCGGCCGCCCGCATGGCCGCGGCCGCCTGATGCGCGCGCGCACCGGAGTGGCACACGACCACGGTCGGTGCGTCACCGCCCGCCGCCGCCCCCGGATCGGCGAGCACCCGGGCCAGCGGCACATGGCGCGCACCGGGGATCATCCCGCTCGCGACCTCGTCGCTCTCTCGCACATCCAGCACGCTCGTACCGGCGAGCGCATCCGCCAGGACCTCTCGAGCGCGCGCGGGCGCCTCGTGCGGCAGCGCACGCGCAGCCGTCAGCCGCACCTCGCGCTGCGTCGCACGCAGGCCGTCGATGACGAGCACGCGGCCGAGCAGGCTCTCCCCCACGCCCGTGACGAGCTTGATCGCCTCGAGCGCCATGAGCGAGCCCACCTGCAGGCACAGCGCCCCCATCACGCCGACCTGCGCGCACGAGGGCAGCTCGCCGACCGACTCCGGCGGGTGCAGATCCGCGAGGACCACCGGCGCGACGCCCGGCGGCGGCGCATTCCAGAAGACCGTCACCTGCGCATCGAAGGCCTGGATGGTGCCCCAGACGAGCGGGACACCCAGCTGCTCGCAGGCACCGGCGACCATCGCACGGGTCTCGAAGCTGTCGGAGCCGTCGATCACGAGGTGCGCGCCGCGCAGCGCGTCCGCCGTGTTCGCGGGCGTGAGCCGCCGCTCGAGCGGCACCACGCGCGTCTCCGAGAGCTCCGCCGCCACCCGTGCCGCGGAGGCGACCTTCGGCGACCCCACATCGCGGAGCCGATGGATGACCTGCCGGTGCAGGTTCGAGAGCTCGACCACGTCGTCGTCGATCACGGTGAGCGTGCCGACGCCCGCAGCTGCCAGGGCCAGCACAAGCGGCGCACCGAGCCCGCCGGCCCCGACGATGGCGATGTGCGCGCCCGCGAGCCGGCGTTGGCCGATCTCACCCAGCTGCGGGAGGCGCGCGTGCCGCGCGGTGCGCAGGCGCTCGCGCTCCGACAGCGCCGCATGCGGCTCGACCAGCGGGACCATACCCATGGCGCCAGGCTACGCGGAACCGCGCCCAGCGGCCACGACCAGGCCGCAGAACCGCGTGTGCCATGGAATTGCGCTCGATTCTCCGCATCTGCGGAGATAGAGTGCACGCATGCAATCCTTCAAGGTGTCGCAGGCCGCACGGCTGCTCGGCGTCAGCGACGACACCGTGCGCCGCTGGATCGAGCAGGGCGAGCTGCCGACCGGTGCGGGCAGGCCGATCGAGGTGCCCGGCGATGCGCTCGCCGCCAAGGCGATCGAGCTCGCGTCAGCACCGGCCGACCCTGATGGCACGCGCTCGAGCGCCCGCAACCGCTTCGTGGGCCTGGTCGTGCGCGTGCAGCGCGATGGCGTCATGGCGCAGGTCGACATCCAGGCGGGCCAGCACCGGGTCGTCTCGCTGCTCTCGGCCGAGGCGGTCGACGAGCTCGGGCTCGAGGTGGGCTCGCTCGCCGCAGCGGTCGTGAAGGCGACCAACGTCGTCGTCGAGACGCCGAGCGCATGATGCGCCGTCGGCTCGCAGCAGTGACCGCCGCGACGCTGCTGCTCGCAGGCTGCGGCGCGTCGGGCGACGCCGACGACGGCGACCAGCGCGCGTCCCTGACGATCGCCTCGGCCGCATCGCTCGCCGATGCGATGGGCACCATTGCCGAAGCCTTCGAGCGCGATCACGATGGCGTCGACGTGCAGCCGGTAGTGAGCGACGGCTCCTCGACGCTCGCCACGCAGATCCGCGCAGGCGCCCCGTACGACGTGTTCGTCTCGGCAGACGAGCCCACCATGGCGGGCGTCGCCGAGCTGGTCGGTGAGCCGCTGCCGCTCGCGACCAATGCTCTGGTGATCGTGGTGCCGCTCGGCAACCCCGGGGGCGTGCGCGAGCTCCGCGACCTCGCGGGCGTCTCCACCGTGCTCTGCGCGCCCGAGGTGCCGTGCGGCGCCGCCAGCGAGCGGCTGCTCGCACTCGGCGGTGTCGAGCTGCGACCGGTCAGCCTCGAGCAGAGCGTGCGCGGGGTGCTCACGAAGGTGGAGGCGAACGCGGTCGACGCAGGGCTCGTCTACTCGACCGACGCAGCGGCATCCGAGGCGGTCGAGACCATCGATGCCGCCGGTGCCGACAGGGTCGTCAACCGTGCGGTGGTCGCGGACGTGCTCGACTCGCCCGAGCCCGAGCTGGCAGCCGAGCTGGCGCGCTTCATCGCCGGCGATGAGGGTCGCGCGGTGCTCGCCGAGCTCGGCTTCGGCCCTCCGTGACCGCGCAGAGGGCCTCCTGGCCGTGGCCGCCGGTGCTTGCGGCGCCCATCGTGCTCGGGCTGCTGCTGCTCGTGGTGCCGCTGATCGCACTGGTGGGGAAGGTCGAGTGGGCGAGCCTCGGCACCGACATCGCATCGCCGGAAGCGCTCAGCGCGCTCGGCCTCTCGCTCGGCACCGCGCTGCTCGCGACCACGATCTGCCTGGTGCTCGGCGCCCCCCTGGCGATCGCGATCGCCAGGGCCGGCGATCGCGGCGCCGCGCTGCTGCGGGCCCTCGTGACCATCCCGCTCGTGCTGCCGCCGCTGGTCGACGGGGTGGCGCTGCTGGCGCTGCTGGGGCGCGACGCGCCGCTCGGCCGCGTGCTCGCCGCGTGGGGCGTGGAGGTGCCGTTCACCACCGCCGCGGTCGTGCTCGCCCAGACCTTCGTGTCGTTGCCGTTCCTGGTGCTGGCGATCGAGGGCACGGTGCGCGCCCGCGGGATGGCGCTCGAGCGCACCGCGGCATCGCTCGGTGCCCCGCCGTGGACGGTGCTGCTGCGTGTCACCCTGCCGCTCGCGGCACCGGGGCTGCTGGCCGGCACGACCCTGTGCTTCGCACGCGCACTGGGCGAGTTCGGTGCCACCGCCATCTTCGCCGGCAACGCGCCGGGTGTGACGCGCACGATGCCGCTGGCCATCTACACCGCCTTCCACGGCACCGGCGCAACCCAGGCGACCGCGATCGCGCTGTCGCTGCTGCTGCTCGTGAGCGCCATCGCGGTGCTGCTGCTGGCCCGTGCGTGGCGGCCGGGTGCGATGACGGGGAGCGTGCGGTGAGCGGCGCGGCGCTCGACGCCCGCATCGTCGTGCACCGCGCGCACGGCATGACGGTGCGCGCGCACGTGCGCGCCGCGGCCGGCGAGGTGGTGGCGCTCATCGGGCCGAGCGGCGCGGGCAAGTCGACCATCCTGCAGGCGATCGCGGGCTCCGTGCCGCTCGCCGAGGGCGAGGTCGTGATCGGCGACCTGCGGGTCGCGAGCGCACGCCGCAGCCTGCCCGCACACCGCCGTGGCGTCGTGCTGCTCGATCAGCACGCTCGGCTGTTCCCGCATCTGACGGCGAGCGAGAACGTCGCGTTCGGGCTGCGCGCTCGGGGCCTGACGACGGCGGCGGCTGCGCAGCAGGCGACGGCTTGGCTTGACCGGGTCGGGCTGCACGGGCTCGGCGACCGCGCGCCGGAACGGCTCTCCGGCGGGCAGCAGCAGCGCGTCGCGCTCGCCCGCGCGCTCGCGGTCGAGCCAGCGCTCGTGCTGCTCGACGAGCCCTTCACCTCCCTCGACGTCGAGACGGCGGCTGACGTGCGCGCCCTCGTGCAGGAGCAGCTGGCCTCCAGTGGCGCGACCGCGCTCGTGGTGACGCATGCGGCAGAGGATGCGGCGGCGATCGCCGGGCGCATCGTCGTCGTCGAGGCGGGCGGCATCGCGCAGCAGGGCGCGGTGCGCTCGGTGCTGGAGCGGCCGACGACCCGCTTCGCAGCCGCCTTCGCGGACGTGAACCGCATCGACGGCGTCGTGCAGGGCGGCGAGTGGAGCGCTGGCGGAACGCTGGCGCTGCATGTGCAGGGCCAGGGTGCGCCGATCGCCGACGGGCCAGCTGCCGCCGTAGTGCGCCCCGCCGACGTGCGCGTGGCAGCGGCGCGCGCGGCGCGCGACCCGCGTGCGAGCAACGCGACGGTGGTGCGCGTGCTGCGCCGACCGGCGGGCGTGCGGGTGGCGTGCGCGCTCGCGGGCGCGGCACCGGACGCCCCCGGCATCGCAGCCGACCTCGACGAGGCGACCGCGGCGAGCCTGGCCCTGCGCCCAGGGGATCACGTGCGACTCTCCATCGACCCGCAGCACCTGCGCCTGCTCCCGCAGGACTCGCAGCACGCCACGAGCGCGCCTACCGTGGAGGCATGACCGCCCACGAGCCCCGCCCCGCGCGCACCGTCAGCCGTCGCATCAGCGACCATGCCGCGGTGGTCGCGATTGCGACCGATCCCGAGACCTTCTCCAGCGCCGTCTCGCGCCACGTGCAGGTGCCGAACGGGCTCGATGGCGAGGCGCACCGGCAGGCGCGCGCCATGCTGGACCCATTCCTGGACGCGCAGCGCGTCGCCGCCTCGACGCCCGCGTTCGTGCGTGTCGCGCAGCAGCTGCTCGAGCAGCTCGCCGGCAGGGAGGCATTCGATGCGGTGAGCGAGCTCGGCGCACGGTACGCGGTGCGCGCGCAGTCCGCCTGGCTCGGCTGGCCAGCGACGATCGAGGACGAGCTGCTGCAGTGGGTCGCCGACAACCGGGCCGCCACCCGGTCGGGCGACCGCACGCGCATGGCCGGCGTCGCCAAGCGCTTCGACGCGATCGTCCGCGCTCGCGTGCAGGAGCGCATGGGCACCGACGCCCCGGACGACCTCACGACCGCGCTGGTGCGCACCCGGGACGCCGACGGCCAGCCGCTGCCGCAGGAGGTGCTCGTCTCCGTGCTGCGCAATTGGACGGGCGGCGACCTCGCCTCCCTCGCGCTGTGCATCGGGGTCGTGGTGGCATGGCTCACGAGGCACCCCGAGCACGCCGAGCGGCTCGCCGCCGCGGACGACGACGAGCTGGACGCGACGCTCGACGAGATCCTCCGCATCGATGACCCGTTCCTGGCGAACCGTCGCATCGCGACCCGCGACACCGAGGTGGGTGGCTGCCCGATCGCGCAGGGCGAGGTCGTGGCCCTCAGCTGGCGGCAGGCCAACGTCGACCCGGCGCGCTTCCCGAGTCCGTACGCCTTCGACCCGCACGGCAATGCATCCGACAACCTCGTCTGGGGCATCGGCCCGCACGTGTGCCCGGGGAGGCCGCTCGCGACGCTGCAGCTGCGCGTGCTCACGCGGGAGCTGCTGCGCACCGGCAGCGTCCGCACCGCCGAGGAGCATGGCGGCATCGAGCGCGAGACGCCGCCGGCTGGTGGCTACCGACGCTTCATGGCGGCCATCGAGCGGCACGACGCCTGACTGCCTCAGGGTCGCCGGAGTCGCTGCGGATCGGGGGTGCTGATCGGATCCCACCCGCGCTTGGGGGCCCGGCTGCCCTGCACGTCATCGCGCGAGCGATAGACGACGTAGGGGCGGAAGAGGTAGCCGACCGGGGCAGAGAAGACGTGCACCAGGCGCGTGAACGGCCACAGGGTGAACAGCGCGAGGGCGGCCAGCACGTGCAGCTGGAAGAGGATGGGCACGCCCACCATCAGCTCCGGCTGGGGCTGGAAGCCGAAGATGCTGCGGATCCATGGCGAGATGGTCTCGCGATAGTGGAACCCGGGCCCGAAGAGCTGGTGCACGACCGTCGCGAGCGTGCCGAAGCCGAGCGCCGCCGCGAGGAAGACGTACATCACCTTGTCCATCAGCGTGGTGGCGAGGAAGACGGGTCCGACGGTGCGGCGACGGTAGATGAGGATCGCGAGGCCCGCGAGCGTCAGCACAGCGGCCGCGGTGCCGAGCGCGGTCGCGCCGAAGTGGTACATCTCCTCGGTGATGCCGATCGCATACAGCCACTCGCGCGGGATGAACAGGCCCACGACGTGCCCTGCGAGCACCATCAGGATGCCGAGGTGGAACATCGGTGATCCCCACCGCAGCAGCGTGTTCTCGTAGGTCTGGCTGGAGCGCGTCGTCCAGCCGAACTTGTCGTAGCGGTACCGCCAGATGTGTCCGACCACGAAGACCACGATGCTGACATAGGGCACCGCCACCCACAGGACGATCTCGATCGCAGTCATTGGTCCGCTCCGTTCTGGGAGTTCGCGATGAAGGGCTCCAGCCCGAGGCTGAGCCCGACGGTCTCCGTCGGCGGCCCGTCGCTGACCAGCTGCCGGAAGCGCTCTCGGGTGCGCTCGTCCACCGGAGGCAGCGAGAGCGTGACGGTGCGGATGACCGAAGCCCATGGGCTGTCGAGATCCTCCAGCGCCGCACGCAGCAGCTCGATGCCCTCCCGGTGCGAGGTGATGACGGCCGCCGCCACGTCGGAGCCGCTCAGCGCCGAGAACTCCAGCACCGCCGGCAGGTAGTCCGGCAGCTCCTGCGCGTCGAACTGCCAGCCCGCTGCGCGGTACGCGTCGAGGAAGGTCAGCAGCGCCATGCCGCGCCGGCGCGTGTCACCGGTGGCGAAGTAGCTCAGGTACAGGCTGCACTTGCGCTTCAGGTCGAAGGTGAGCACGTAGTGCTCCTCCCACTGCGCCGGCCCCGCGAGCTCAGCGGCGTCCATGAAGCTCCCGAGCGGCTCGGCGATGGGCTCTGGCAGCCCGTCGAGGTGCTCGCGCAGCGACGGCAGCCGGTCGAACCACGCCGCATCCGGGTAGTCGAGCAGCAGCGATGCGAGCATGTGCGTGCGCGCTCGCTGATCGGCCTTGAGCCGCAAAGGCGGCAGCTCACCCGGCAGCCTGGGCCGCCGGGTGGGCATCGGAAGGATCGTTCTCACGTGTCCTTCCCCCGCTTCCCCTTGCCCGTCCGCTGCACGGGACCCATCTCGCCCTCTGGCACGTCCTTCGGCGGGAAGAGGCCGCGCGGGGTGCCGTTGCCGTCCCAGTTGAGCAGGTTGACCCGCCCCGGGCCCGACGGCCGATCGGCGGTCTGCCGCGCCTCGAGGGACTGGAAGTTCTCGACCGCGACCGGAACGCTCTGGCCGCTGGACGAGCCGAACGGCCCGGCACCGCCCATCCCCGGCCCGTCCTCGAAGTCGAGCGAGCAGCCCATCTCCTCGAGGTCGTGCGCCTGCTCGGCGTGCGCGCTCGGGATGACGTAGCGCTCCTCGTACTTCGCGATCGCGAGCAGCCGGTACATCTCCTGCACGTCCTCCCCCGTCATGCCGACGGCGCGCGCGATGCGCTCGTCGCCCTGCTTGTCGAGGTTCACACCGCGCATGTACGTCCGCATCGCCGCCATCCGACGCAGCGCGAGGTCGACGGGGTCGGGGTCACCGGCCGAGAACATCTCTGCCAGGTACCCGATCGGGATGCGCAGCTTCTCGATCGCCGCGAACAGCGTGCGCGCATCCTCTCCGTCGCCGCCGGAGCCGGAGACGACATCGACCACCGGCGAGAGCGGCGGGATGTACCAGACCATCGGCATCGTGCGGTATTCCGGGTGCAGCGGCAGCGCCACCTCGTACTGCTGGATGAGCTTCCAGATCGGGCTGCGCTGCGCGGCGTCGATCCAGTCATCCTGGATGCCGTCCTTGCGGGCCTGCTCGATGACCGCAGGGTCGTGCGGGTCGAGCAGGATGCTGCGCTGCGCGGCCAGCAGCGCGTGCTCATCCTCGACGCTCGCCGCCTCGGCGACCAGGTCGGCGTCGTAGAGCACCAGCCCGATGTAGCGCAGCCGTCCGACGCAGGTCTCGGCGCACACGGTCGGCAGTCCCACCTCGATGCGCGGGTAGCACATGGTGCACTTCTCGGCCTTGCCGGTGCGGTGGTTGAAGTAGACCTTCTTGTAGGGGCAGCCGGAGACGCACATGCGCCAGCCGCGGCACTGGTCCTGGTCGACCAGCACGATGCCGTCCTCCGCGCGCTTGTACATCGCGCCCGAGGGGCAGGAGGCGACGCACGACGGGTTGAGGCAGTGCTCGCAGATGCGCGGCAGGTAGAACATGAACGCCTTGGAGAACTCCGCCTCGACCGTCTCGCTCATCTTCTGCAGGATCGGGTCGTCCTGCATGGTCTCGAGCGAACCGCCCAGGTTGTCGTCCCAGTTCGCCGACCACGAGATCTTGGTGTCTTCCCCGGTGAGCAGGCTGCGTGGCTTCGCCACCGGGATCTGGTCGCCGGCGGGGGCGTTGAGCAGCATGTCGTAGTCGTAGGTCCACGGCTCGTAGTAGTCGTGGATCTCCGGCAGCTTCGGGTTCGAGAAGATGTGCGCGAGCTTCCAGAGCCGGCCGCCGTCTTTGAGCTTCAGGTTGCCGCGCTTGGTGCGCTTCCAGCCGCCGCGCCACTTCTCCTGATCCTCGTAGGTCCTCGGATAGCCCACACCGGGCCGGGTCTCGACGTTGTTGAACCAGACGTACTCGACACCCGTGCGGTTGGTCCACGCCTGCTTGCACGTGACGGAGCACGTATGGCATCCGATGCACTTGTCGAGGTTCATCACCATCGAAATCTGCGCCATGACCTTCATCAGTACTCGACCTCCTGGCTTCGGCGTCGGATCGTCGTGACCTCGTCGCGCTGGTTCCCGGTGGGTCCCAGGTAGTTGAACGCCCAGGCGAGCTGGGCGTAGCCACCGATCAGGTGACTGGGCTTGAGCAGGATGCGCGTGAGCGAGTTGTGGATGCCTCCGCGCTTGCCGCTCGTCTCGGCGATCGGCACGTCGATGGTCCGATCCTTCGCGTGGTACATGAACACCGTGCCCTCCGGCATCCGGTGCGAGACGATCGCGCGGGCCACCACCACACCGTTGCGGTTGTACGACTCGATCCAGTCGTTGTCCCGCACGCCGACCTTCTCGGCATCCTGCGGACTCATCCAGATCGTCGGGCCGCCGCGCGAGAGCGAGAGCATGAACAGGTTGTCCTGGTACTCCGAGTGGATCGACCACTTCGAGTGCGGCGTCAGGTAGCGCACGGCCACCTCCGCCTGCCCGGCACCGGGCCCGGTGGCCTCGCTGACCGCGCCGATCTGTGCGTCGCCGAAGAGCCGGTGCATGTCGAGCGGTGGCCGATAGATGGGCAGGTTCTCGCCCAGCTCCTCCATCCAGTCGTGGTCGAGGTAGAAGTGCTGGCGGCCGGTGAGCGTGTGCCAGGGCTTCAGGTGCTCGACGTTGATCGCGAAGGCGGTGTAGCGCCTGCCGCCGTGCTCCGAGCCCGACCACTCTGGGCTCGTGATGACGCTGCGCGGCTGCTGCTGCACATCGGCGAACGAGATGCGCGAGCCCTCGTGATCCTCCGCCAGGTGCGCGATGCGCTGCCCGGTCTGCCGCTCGAGCTGCCGGAACCCCTGCACCGAGAGCCGGCCGTTGCTGGTGCCCGAGAGCGCCAGGATCATCTCGCACGCGCGCTTGTCGCTGTCGAGCCGCACGCGCCCGGCCAGCTTCCCGGACGGGTAGACGCCATTCGCCCGACCCAGCACGCCGATCTCCTCATCGGGCCGATAGGTGATCGACTTCGTCGTCATGCCGAGCTTCTCGGTGAGCGGACCGAGGCTGCGCCATCGGTCGTAGAGCGCCGGATAGTCGCGCTCGACCACGATCAGCTTCGGCATCGTCACTCCTGGCACGAGCGGGGCGTCCTCCGGCACACGCCCGTGCGGCGTGGCCATCACGTCCGGGGTGTCGTGCTGCAGCGGTGCCGCGACCACGTCGCGCCGCACACCCAGGTGCCCCTCGCAGAGCTCGCTGAAGCGCTTCGCGAGCTCTCCGAAGAGGTCGAAGTCGGTCTTCGTCTGCCAGGGCGGATTGATGGCCGGGTTGAACGAGTGGATGAACGGGTGCATGTCGGTCGACGACAGGTCGTACTTCTCGTACCAGGTGGCAGCGGGGAAGACGAGATCGCTGAACAGCGTCGTCGAGGTCATGCGGAAGTCGGCCGTCATGAGCAGGTCGAGCTTGCCGCTGGCGGCCTCCTCGCGCCAGACCATGTCGCGCGGCCGCTCGCCCGGACCGGACTGCTCCGCGCGCACTGCGGCGTCGGTGCCCAGCAGGTGCTTGAGGAAGTACTCGTTGCCCTTGCCGGAGGAGCCGAGCACGTTGGCGCGCCACATGGAGATGACGCGCGGGAAGTTCTCGGGGGCGCCAGGATCCTCGACCGCGTAGTGCAGCGAGCCGTCGGTGAGCGAGTCGACGATGTGCTCGGCGGGCTCCTTGCCGGCGGCCTCCGCCTCGTCGCACAGGTCGAGCGGGTTGCGGGAGAAGGTCGGGAAGCTCGGCATCCAGCCGCGCTTGGTCGACTCCACCAGGCAGTCGGCCGTCGTGCGGCCCGCGAACGTGCCGCGGGCCAGCGGCGAGGAGAGCTGATCGGCCGGCAGTCCGTCGTAGCGCCACTGCTCGGAGGCGAGGTACCAGAAGGCGGTGCCGATGGCGAGCCGCGCGGGGCGGTTCCAGTCGGCCGCGGTGGCGTACTGCGAGTAGCCGGTGAGCGGTCGCACCTTCTCCTGCCCGACGTAGTGCGCCCATCCGCCACCGTTGACGCCCTGGCAGCCGGTCATGGTCGTGAGGGCCAGGAAGGTGCGGTAGATCGTGTCGGAGTGGAACCAGTGGTTGGTGCCGGCGCCCATCAGGATCATCGAGCGGCCGCCGGACTGCTCGGCGTTGTCGGCGAACTCGCGTCCGATGCGGATCACCTGCTCGGCCGGCACGGACGTGAGCTCCTGCTGCCAGGCCGGCGTGCCCGGCGCCTCGGCATCGTCGTAGCCGCTCGGCCACTGCCCCGGCAGGCCCTCGCGCTCGACGCCGTACTGCGCCAGCATCAGGTCGAACACGGTGGTGACGGTGCGCCCGGCCACCTCCATCGTCGGCACACCCCGCAGGATGACGCCGGAGCCGCCCGCGTGCTCCTGCCCCGGCTCGGGAGCCAGGTCGAAGCGCGGCAGCGCGATCTCGGCCGATGCGCCGGCCCAATCGGGCACGTCGGCGACCGACAGCGGCGGCACGGTGTCGCCCAGGTCGAGGTTCCACAGGCCCTCGTCCTCGGGGGTGAAGCGGTGGCCGAGCGAGCCGTTCGGCACCACCGGCGTGCCGTGCTGGTCGAGCAGCACCGTCTTGAAGTCTGCGCGCGGCACCGCTGCCGCCGCGCCGCCGAGGTCGCTCGCGGTGACGAACTTCCCGGGCACCAGCTGATCGCCGCGCTGCTCGAGCGCGATCAGGTAGGGGGCGTCCGAGTAGCGCCGCATGTAGTCGACGAAGCGCTCGGTCTGGCGATCGACCAGGAACTCCTTCAGGATGACGTGCCCCATCGCGAAGGCGAGTGCGCCATCCGTGCCGGGGTGCGGGGCGACCCATTCGTCGGCGAACTTCGTGTTGTCGGTGTAGTCGGGCGAGACGGTGATGACCTTCTGCCCGCGGTAGCGCGCCTCCACCATGAAGTGCGCGTCCGGCGTGCGGGTGACCGGCACGTTCGAGCCCCACATCATCAGGTAGCTCGCGTTCCACCAGTCGGCGGACTCGGGGACGTCGGTCTGGTCGCCGAACACCTGCGGGCTGGCCACGGGCAGATCGGCGTACCAGTCGTAGAACGAGAGCATCGAGCCGCCGATGAGGCTCATGAAGCGCGAGCCCGCCCCGTGCGAGACCATCGACATCGCCGGGATGGGCGAGAAGCCGGCGATGCGATCGGGACCGTAGCGCTTGATCGTGTGCACGTGCGCGGCTGCCGCGATCTCCAGCGCCTCATCCCAGGTGGTGCGCACGAGGCCGCCCTTGCCGCGGGCGCTCTTGTATGCCCGCGAGGCTTCGGGGTCGTCGACGATCGACGCCCATGCAACCACCGGATCGCCGTGCTGCGCCTTCGCTGCGCGGTACTGGCGGGCGAGCGTCTCGCGGATGTACGGGTACCGCACGCGGGTCGGCGAGTAGGTGTACCAGCTGAACGCGGCACCGCGCGGGCAGCCGCGCGGCTCGTACTCGGGCGAGTCGGGGCCGACGCTCGGGTAGTCGGTCTGCTGCGCCTCCCAGGTGATGATGCCGTCCTTGACGTACACCTTCCAGGAGCAGGAGCCTGTGCAGTTCACGCCGTGCGTGGAGCGCACCACCTTGTCGTGCGACCAGCGGTCCCGGTAGAACACGTCGCCCTCACGCCCGCCCTTCAGGAACAGCGACCGGAGATCCTCCGAGACCGCTCCGCGGCGCACGAAGCGCGACATGCCCACGAGCGCCTCTGCCAGTGGCCCATCGGTCGCGGGTGCGGTGCGAGCTGGGCGTTCGGTCTGTGTCATGGCGGATCTCCTCGGTATCAGCGCTTCGCCTCGGCGCCGGGGCGCACGGTGTAGAACCGGGTGAGCCCGGAGCAGCACAGGCGGTCGAACCCGGCCAGGGCCAGGCCCGGCGCGATCGCGCTGGCCGGGCGGCAGGTGGCGAGCGAGGAGGTCGTGATCCGGCGCGACGACCACGCGAGCCGCTCGTCCCGCGTCTCATCGTTCTCGGGGTCCGAGATTGAAAGATCGCCCGAGATCGTCGACGTCCGTGTCGCCTGCATCGTGCTCCTCAGCCCAGTGCCTCTTCCGCCCACCATGCCTCAACCGGTGCTCGCGAGCAAGCGCCGCGGCGACATCCGACCGATACCCCTGGCGTTCTCGCGGGCGCCCGTTACGGTGGAGTCATGAACCCCTTGGCGATCCGATGACCGGCGTGCCGGTGTCGATCACTCGCCGCGGCGAGACGATCGCGCAGGACGTCGCCGGCGGCGCGCTCGTCGACAGGTTCGGTCGCGTGCACCGCGACCTCCGCATCTCCCTCACCGATCGGTGCTCGCTCCGCTGCACGTACTGCATGCCGGAGCAGGGCAACGAGTGGCTCGCGCGCAGCAGCATCCTGACCGTCGACGAGATCGTGCGCGTCGCGAGCGTCGCCGCGGCAGCGGGCATCACGACGTTCCGACTCACGGGCGGCGAGCCGCTGCTGCGCACCGACATCGTCGATGTCACCCGTCGTCTGGCCGCGATCGTCGGACCCGACGGCGCGCCGGTCGAGCTCGCGATGACGACGAACGGCATCAAGCTGCCCGCGCTGCTCCCGGAGCTGATCGATGCGGGCCTCGCGCGCCTCAACATCTCGATCGACACGCTGCGTCGGGATCGATTCGCCGCGCTGACGCGTCGCGATCGTCTCGACGACGTGCTGGCGGGCATCCGCGCAGCGGCCGACGCGGGCCTGCGCCCGCTGAAGCTGAACGCGGTCGCCATGCGCGATGTGAACGACGACGAGCTGATCGAGCTCGTCGAGTTCGCGATGGAGCACGACGCGCAGCTGCGGTTCATCGAGCAGATGCCGCTGGACGCCGGGCACACGTGGGATCGGGAGCGCATGGTGACGCGCGACGAGATGCTGGCGACACTCTCGACGCGATGGTCGCTCACCCCCGTGCCGGCGCGCGGAGGTGCTCCCGCCGAGCGGTGGACGCTCGACGGCGGCCCGCACACCGTCGGCGTGATCGCCTCGGTGACGGCGCCCTTCTGCGGCGCATGCGATCGCATGCGGCTCACCGCCGACGGCCAGCTGCGCAACTGCCTCTTCTCGACCACCGAGTACGACCTGCTCCCCGTGCTCCGGGACGGCGAGCACGGCGGCACGGATGCCGCGATCGACGGCGTGCTGCGCGCCTGCGTGCTCGGCAAGCTCCCCGGCCACGCGATCAACGATCCCTCGTTCCTGCAGCCGGCGCGCGGCATGAACGCGATCGGCGGCTGAGCCGCGGTTCGACCGCCGACTCTCGTCCGTCAACCGAGCCTGTGGTACGGCCGCCCGATTGGGCGGTGTCAAGTGGTGAGTGCGTGGTGATGGATGAGTTGGTTGAGGTGTTCGGCTGGGGTGGCCCAGTCGAGGGTCATGCGGGGGCGGATGTTGAGCAGGTGCTGGGTGCGCTCGATGTCGTCATC